>JBKPSZ010000050.1:0-9934 GCA_046735265.1 Acidobacteriota bacterium
GCCGCTCCGAGCCAGAGCACGAACGGGAAGGCGAAGACATAGGCCGTCGCCTTGGTCAGGAGCGCGAGCCCGAGGCTCGACCCGGCGACGAGCGCGTCGGGCATCGGGCGGGGCGCCGTCGCCGCGCGCAGCGCGAACAGGACGAAAGTCAGCAGCCAGAAGGCCGCGACGAGATCGTTCTGCGTGCTCGACGCCTGGAGGATCGCCATCGGGAGGGTCGCCGCAAAGGCGGCGGCCGCGAGCTGGCCGACGCGGCCCGCGCCGAGACGCCCGGCGACCGCGGACGCCGCGGCGAAGCCGCCGACCCAGGCGGCCCACTGCAGCAGCGGGAGCGTGCGATCGGAACCGGAGAGCAGCCGCAGGTGCGTGAGCAGGATTTCGGCCCCGGGCGGCAGTGTCAGCTGCCTCGGGATCGAAGTGGGGTAAGGCGCGAGGCTCCGGTCCTGGATCCAGTGCGAGACGCGCGGCAGGTGATAGGTCAACGAGTCCCAGTTGTTCGGCGGCGCGGCGAAGGCGAGGACCGCGACGACCGCGGCAAGAGCGGCGAGGCCGAACCGAAGCCGCCTCTCACCCGCCGTACCCCCGGCCGCGCCGCGATCCGTCGCGACAGGCGCCGGGATCCGAAGGAGGACCGCCACTGCAACGGCGCCCGCGGCGAGCCAGATCCCCGCCACTCCGGCCGGAGCGAGCGCGTGGAGCGCGCCCAGGATTTCCGCGCCGGCGACGGCAACGACTCCGGCGCCGGTCGCGGCCGCGAGGATCGCCTCGCGGGAATCCCACTCCGTGGCTCGGGCGGCCGACCAGCGGTGAAACGCCACGGCGAGAAGGAGCAGGACCGCGACCGGGAGGAGGGCGCCCATCGTTTCGCCGCCCCTCCCCTATCGGCGGAGCTTTTCCAGGCGCCGGACGGCTTCGCGGAGTGTCTCGTCTCTCTTGCAGAACGCGAAGCGCGCGTAGCCGCGGGCGTGCTCCCGGTGATCGTAGAAGAAGGAAGGGGGGATCGCCGCGACGCCGACTTCCTCGACCAGATGTCGGCAGAAGGAGACGTCGTCCTCGAAACCGAAGGCGGTGAAATCGGCGCAGACGAAATACGTCCCGGCCGGCGCCCGCACGCCGAAGCCGAGCCGCGCGAGCTCCCCGCAGAGATAGTCGCGGCGCCGCCGGTAGTCGGCGGCGAGGGACGCGAAGTAATCGGGGCCGGCCGAGAGCGCCGCGGCGGCCCCGTGCTGGAGCGGCGTCGCCGTCGCGAACGTGACGAACTGGTGCGCCGCCCGGACCGCGGCGGTCAGCTCCGGCGGCGCGGCGGCCCAACCGATCTTCCATCCCGTCAGGGAAAACGTCTTGCCGAAAGAGGAGATCGTGATCGTGCGCTCCCGCATCCCGGGAAGCGTCGCCATCGGAACGTGCGCGCCCTCGTAGACGAGATGCTCGTACACCTCGTCGGTGATGCAGAGGAGATCGCGTTCGCGGCAGAGCGACGCCAAGAACTCGAGCTCGTCGCGCGAGAAGACCTTCCCGGTCGGGTTGTGGGGCGTGTTCACGAGGATCGCGCGCGTCCGGGGACCGATCGCGGACCGCACCTCCTCGCGGTCCACGCGCCAGTCCGGCGCGCGGAGAGTCACGACCCGCGCCAGCGCCCCCGCCATCGCGACGCTCGGCTTGTAGGAGTCGTAGTAAGGCTCGAAGAGGAGGACTTCGTCGTCCGGACCGCAGGTCCCCTGGATCGCGGCGAAGATCGCTTCCGTCGCGCCGGAGGTCACCGTCAGCTCCGCGTCCGGCGCGTACTCGAGTCCGTAGTCGCGCCGGTACTTCGCCGACAGCGCGGCGTGGATCTCCGGGATGCCGCTCATGCGCGCGTACTGGCCGCGCCCGGCACGCACGGCGTCGATCGCCGCCTCCTTCACGAAATCGGGCCCGTCGAAGTCGGGAAAGCCCTGCGCGAGGTTGACCGCGCCTCTCTCCTGCGCGAGGCGCGTCATCTCCGTGAAGATCGTCGTGCCGAAGCCCTCGAGCTTTCGAGCGAGCGCCGGGCGCACGGGCCGGATGATAACCGGCGGACCCGCTGATATCCTGCGGCGCCGACGGAGAGACGAATGCCCCCTTCCAAGAGCCACTACCGCGTCGCCATCATCGGTTCGGGCCCCGCGGGCTGGACCGCCGCGCTCTACGCTTCGCGCGCCGAGCTCGAGCCGATCGTGATCGAGGGGCCGCAGCCGGGCGGGCAGCTGACGATCACGACGGAGGTCGAGAACTATCCGGGATTCCGCGACGGGATCCAGGGGCCGGAGCTCATGGAAATCTTCCGCGAGCAGGCGAAGCGGTTCGGAACCGAGGTTCTTCTCGACACCGTCACCGAGGTGGACTTTTCGGCGAGACCCTTTCGCTTGACGCTCGACGGAGCGGGGATCATGACGGCCGAATCGGTCATCGTCTCTTCCGGAGCGTCGGCCAAGCTCCTCGGTCTCGAATCGGAGTCGAAGCTGATGGGCCACGGCGTTTCCGCGTGCGCCACGTGCGACGGATTCTTCTTCAAGGGGAAGGAGGTCGCCGTCGTGGGAGGCGGCGACACGGCGATGGAAGAAGCGACCTTTCTGACGAAGTTCGCCACGAAAGTCACGGTGATCCACCGCCGCGAGGAGTTCCGGGCCTCCAAGATCATGCTCGAGCGGGCCCGGATGAATCCGAAGATCGCCTGGAAGCTGAACGCCGAGATCGCCGAGGTCCACGGCGATCCGGCGAGAGGAGTGACGGCGGTGACGCTCCAGGACACGCGGACGAAACAGCGCTCGAACTTTCCGACTCAGGGTCTCTTCATCGCGATCGGCCACACGCCGAACACGGAGATCTTCCGGGGCAAGCTCGACATGAACGACGTGGGGTACCTCAAGATCGCGCACCCCTCGACGCGCACCTCGGTCGAGGGAGTTTTCGCGGCGGGCGACGTCGCCGACCCCACCTACCGTCAGGCCGTGTCGGCCGCCGGGGAAGGGTGCAAAGCGGCGATCGACGCCGAGCGGTGGCTCGCGACCCAGGGGATCCATTGACGGAGGACCCCGGAGGCGAAAACGGCGACGATCCTCGCCGGACCCCGTTCGGCGCGATCCTCGCCTACGTCTTCACCTTTCTCGCGATTCTCGCCCTTCTCGCCTATCTCCTCGTCGCGCTCCTCCGCCGCTGAAACACCCGCGCGCCGGACCCGTACGATACGAGCGAGGCATGCGCTCCACCTGGTGGGACCGCGTCAACCCGTGGCGGGCGCTGGCCGGCCTCCCGCGCGAAGTGTGGGTCCTGTGCGCCGCGACGCTCGTCAACAAGGCGGGCTCGATGGTGCTCCCCTTCTTCGTCCTCTACCTGACGCGGGACGCCGGCCTCTCGGTGTCGGCCTCGAGCCTGATGGTGCTCCTCTACGGAGCCGGGGCGCTCGTCGCGGCGCCGGTGGCGGGCCGCCTGTCCGACCGGCTGGGCCCGATCCGGATCATGCGCTGGTCGCTCTTGACCTCGGGGCTGATCCTTCTCCTCTTCCCGGTCGCCCGGGGATTCTCCGCGATCGTCGCCATGACGCTCGCGCTCTCGGTTGCCTCGGAGTCCTTTCGCCCGGCGAATCTCACGATCATGGGGGATCTGGTCACACCCGAGCGCCGGAAGACCGCGTTCGCGTTGAACCGTCTCGCGATCAACCTCGGCATGAGCATCGGCCCGGCGCTCGGCGGCTTCCTCGCGACCGTTTCCTTCCGCTGGCTCTTCGTCGTCGACGGCGGCACGGCGATCGCCGCCGGCGCGATTCTCGTCGCCTCGCACTTCCCGCCGCACCGCCATTCGCCCGGCTCGCGCCAGCTCGAGGAAGCGGTGGCGCCCCATTTGCGGCTGTCGGGCGCGCATCGCGACCGCCGCCTCCTCTACTTTCTCGCCGCGATGTTCCCGGTCGCGTTCGTCTTCTTCCAGCACATCTCGTCGATGCCGCTCTACCTGGTTCGCGATCTGAAGCTCTCCGAGGCGGCCTACGGCCTCCTCTTCACGGTGAACACGCTCTTGATCGTCTTCCTCGAAGTCGGGATCAACTCCGCCACGGCCCACTGGCCGCACCGCCGCACGCTCGCGCTCGGCGCGATCCTGTGCGGCGTCGGGTTCGGCGCTCTCGCCTGGGCGCGCGACATCTGGCAGGTCGCCGCGACCGTCGTCGTGTGGACCTTCGGCGAGATGTTCCTCTTCCCGGGAATGGCGGACTATCTGACCGACATCGCACCCGCCGCCCGGCGCGGGGAGTACATGGGCCTCTCGCAGATGATGATGGGACTCGCCTTCATGCTGGGTCCCTGGGCGGGGCTCCAGATCCTCGCGCTCTACGGCGGAAAGACGCTCTGGCTCCTGATGCTGATCCTGGGCATCGGCGCGTCCCTCTTGATGACGCGCCTCAAGGGCTCGGGACACGCCGCACGGGAGAGCGCGCTGCCGCTTCCGACCACCGCGCCTTCGACCGAGCCTTAGGAGCGCCCCGGGCGATCGCTAGCCGACGGAGGAATTCCTCCAGTCCGACCCGTAGCAAGTGGCCATGAGCTCGCCACTCCGGGCCGGCGGAAGATCGCTCATCACGCGCTCCCCGTCCCGGATCAGCCGGACCTCGCGGATCCGGCTCGTGACGACGCGGTTGCCGAACTCGAGGCGCAGCCCGCAGGCGGCCACGATGTCGCACTTGATGACGCTTCCGCCCCAGGTACAACCGGAGATCGAGAGGCGGGCGGGCGAGATCCCCTGCAGGTCGAACCAGCCGCCGGAGATCGAATAGGTCGAGTCGCCGTGGACGCGAATCGTGTAGATGGAGTTCTCCGTCTCGACGACGAGCCGGTCACCGATCCGAAGGTCGGTCTTCCGTACCGTGTCGATCCGACCCAGGTGGTCGAGGAGTCGATTCACGGTTCTCGCGAGCGCCAGCAAGTTTTCGAGCTCCGAACTCCCGAATATTTTCCTCTACTTCGCCGCCGCCGGCGCACCGGAGGCAACCACTCCGACGTTTGCAATTGTCTCGCCGCTTTTCATGGAAGGGACCGAGCAGACGTAGAGGACCACGCCGGCCGCCGGCGACCGGGCGTCGAAAACCTTTCGTCCCAGATAGTCGCTCACGTACCCCAGTTTGGCCCCCTCCGCCACGTAAGTGCCTCGCCGGACCAGCGGATAGAAGATCCCGGTCTTCTCGCTCTTGACGGTGTGGACCGACTCGATCCAGACCGGGTGCTCGACCGGCGCCGCCTCGCCGGCCGCCAAGCCCAGTGCCCGCATCACCGAGAGAGTCCCTTCGACGAGGGCCGAGACGTCGCCGGCTTCGACCGTCCCGGCGTGCCCCGCCTCGACGGTGATCGTGGGCTTGCCCCGGGTGGTGCCGGTGCTGTCGAGATACCGGGAGGCGGCCGGGTCCTTCGGCCGGTCCGTCGCGATCAGGATCATCGGGAGCCCGAACGCGAGCACCATCCGGCGGGAGGTCGCGTCGAGCTTTTCGTCGCCGGTCTTCAGCCAGTAGCTGTAGGGCACGAGGCTCTCGTCGAGGTCTCCGCCGTGGAAGTCGATCAGGTAGTCGCAGCGTTCGACGATCTGTTTCGTGATGGCGTACAGCGCGCGCTCGGTCTGCGTCCCATCCGCCTTCCCCGGATAGAAGCGGTTCATGCTCTTTCCGTCTACGGGGTTGACGTGCGGGACCTTCTGCTCGAACGATGCGATGTTGACGAGCGGAACGACGATCACGGTTCCCGAGATCTCGCCCGGTTCGAGCTTCTCGATCAGCTTCTCGAGCGCGATGATCGAAGCGTACTCGGTGCCGTGCGCGCCCGCGACGAGCGCGAGCACGGGACCCGGCCGGGCGCCGTGGACGACGGCGACGGGAATGTCGAGCGCGGCGTCGACGCCCGCGGGAACGGCGAGGATTCCAACGGCCTTCTGGCCGGCGGCGGCCCTGGCCGAGCCGACCTCGAACGCGTTTCGAGTTTGACCAGCCGCCGCGGACGCGAGACCGGCCGCGAGAAGAGCGGCGAACGGATTCCGGAGGCGTCGCATTTTTCCTCCTCGATTCGTGCGGATCCCGACGGAAGTCTCTCGAGTCGTATGGAGCAATCTTATCGGGAGGAAACGAGGGATGCTCGAAGCGGCGAAGTACGCCTCGAGCCGGAGAGCGCCGCCTACGAACCGGCCGGGGACGCCTGGCGCGCCTCCGAGAGACCCGCCACGTCCTCGTCGGCGCGCTTCCAGTTTTCCCGGAGCCTTGCGTACGCCTGGGCCGAGGCTTCCCGGTCGCCCGCGCCCGCGGCCGCCCGCGCGAGGCCGAGCAGCGACTGCGCCCGCCCGGGCGCGCTGCGAAGCGACGCCTCGAACTCCGTCCGGGCGTCGGCCGGCCGGCCCGCGGCGAGGAGCATCTCGCCGGCGAGCTCGTGCGCCGGCTTGACGATGTCGGGAGGGCCGAACTCGTAGCTCATCCCGTCCGCCGCGGCCGCCGCCTCCTTCGCGAGCGCAATCGCCTGATTCCTCTCGCCGGTCGCGAAGAGGAGCTTCGCATCGAAGAGACGGCGCAGCACTTCGTCGGTTCCCGCCCATCCCGAAGGAACGGCCGCGCCGCCATGGGAATGGCCGCCCCCGGAATCCGATCCGGCCGCCGACATCCGCTCCCGGATCCGCTGCGCCTCGCCGCGATCTCCGTTCTCGAGCGCCGCGATCCCGAGCACGAAGAGATCGAGGTTCTTCGAGGAAAGGTCGTCGGACGAAATCCGGATCTTCGCCGCCTCCCCCTTCCACCGCCCGGTCTCGACCAGATACGCCGCGCGCATCGTCACGAGGTGCGTGCGCGCCCGGGCCGATCCGGATTTCGCGGTGTCCTCCTCGGCGAGGGCGAGCGCGTGGCGCGCCTCCCGGTACCGCCCCTGCTGGAGATAGCCGTAGGCGAGCCAGGAGAGCGCGTGGTAGCTGTGGGCGTCCGCCCCGAGCTTCTGGCGCTCGGCGCGATCGAGCGAAGCCTTCCAGGAGGCCTCGTTCGAGGCGACGACTTCGTCCCACATCCCGGACGCGAGGAAGATGTGCGACGGCATGTGAAGGGCGTGCGTGGCGGCGGGCGCGATCCTGGCGTAGACGCGCGCGGCGCGCATGCCGAGAGGTGCGTGGACCGGGTCGTCGTAGGCGTGGATCAGATAGTGCGCCGCGCCGGGGTGCTCCGGGTTCTTCGCGAAGACTTCCTCGACGATCGCCGCGGCTCTCATGTAGGTCGGGATGTCCCGCTGGCCTTCGCAGGTCCCGAGGAGAGCCAGAGCGTAGAAGCTCTTCGCGTCGAGGTCCGCCGGGAACGCTTCGGCGAGGCGCCGCATCGATTCCGCGTAGGCACGATCGCGGTCGGCCTTCCCGCCGTCCGCGTAGAGCTCTTCGACGGCGTCCAGGTAGAGCCGTTCCCGCTCGGTGGGCGCGCGCGCCCGCCGCGCCTCACGGCTCGGCGCGAGACGCCCGAGCGCCTGTCTCGCGGCGTCCGCGTCCCGATCCATCCATAACGGATGGTTGTAGGTCATCGCCTCGCCCCAGTAGGCCATGGCGAATCCCGGCTCCTGCTTCTGCGCCTGCCGGAATTCGTCGGCGGCGTCTTCGTACTCGAAGCTGTGAAGGAGGAGCGCTCCGCGCAGGAAGTGCTCCTGCGCCGAGGCCGAGCCGGAAGTCCGGAAGTCGATCCGCCCGAGGTCGGAAGGCGTTTGACCGGCGGCGACGGCGGCCGAGAGGAGCGCCCACAGGCACGCCGTGAGCCGCCGCGGCATCACTTTCCTTCGATCCGTCGCGTGAGCGCCGGCACGCGGCCGAGGAGGCGCGTGTACAGGGCGAGCTGCCCCCGGTGGTACTCCTCGTGGGAGATCCCGTGATTCATCCAGGCGAATCGCGTTCCGGTCTTCCCGTCGAACCGGCGAATGAACTGCAGCATGTGGAGCTCGCCGACCTCCCGGAAGCGCCGCTGCCCCTCGGTGTGCGTCTTCTTCAGAGCGTCGAGCAGCTGCGCCTTCGTCCGTTTGGCCGAAATCCCGCGCCCGTACTCGTGGAGAAATCCCTCGTACGACTTGCGCTGGAAATCGCCGTCGGAGCGGGTCAGCTCGCCGACCATGAGCGTCCCGGATTCCACGATGTGCTGGACCAGCTCGATGACCGAGCGGCTCTTCTCCGCGGGTTTGTAGCCGAGGTCCTTCTCCGGGAGAGCCTGAAACTCATCGATGACTCCCTCCCGGGTGTACTCCCAGGCTTCGAGCGCTTCCTCCAGGATCGTCGCGTATTCCCTCATGCTCCTCCACTCCACTGCCGCATCGCCCGCCGTCCCCTCGGAAAGAGGCAAACCGGCCCTTTGGGCGGCGCAATAGCTTAGTTGACGAGACGCTGGACGCGGAAGCCCGATTCGCGACCGGCGTGGATAGAATCCCCCGTCGTTCCCGGCGCCACGCGGGAACATTCCGGAAAGGAAGAACCCCCATGAGGAGCGCGGTCCGTTTCCCCGCTCGAGTCGTTGCCTCGCTGCTCGGATTCCTCGCCCTGGCTCCACAGCTCTTCGCTCAAACGGTTTCGTTGCCCCCCTCGAACGTGGTTCTCCCGAACTACGATTCGCTCCCGATCGGTCAGACGGGAGGCCTGCAGGCGGGGGCCTACGTCGCCCGGGCCAAGGACGACACGTCCAACTGGTACAACCCGGCCGGCCTCTCCCGCGCCGACACGTCCTCGATCTCGACGAGCGCCGGCACCTATCAGCTTTTGTCGCTCGACATCGAAGCGCTCCCCGAGAAAGGCACTGGCACGCAGCAGGTGCCGGCCCTCCTCGGCATCCTCGTCAAGAAACCGTGGGGCGACGAGCGCTGGAACGCCGGGATCCTGCTCGTGAGAACCAACTCCTGGCTCCAGGAGACCGACGCCGAGTTGAATCGACTCGTCGGGAACACAGGAGATCTGCTCACGTACTCGTCGGACTCCTATTTCCAGCGTGTGGAAGGGAGCCTCGGTCTCTCGTACTCGGATGGCGGACCGTGGCGTTTCGGCGCCGCGCTCTCCGGCGTTTACACCTATCTTCGAACCGTCCAGTCCACTTCCGAAAGCGTCCTCGCGGACACGGGCCTCTCCGCGGCCCAGTCGGCCGGACGCCAGACGGGGAGCCTCGGTCAGGGACGGGTGGCGGCCGGAGTCCAGTACGACCTCTCTCCCGAGATTCAGCTGGGCGCGCTCGTTCGCACCCCGGGATTCACGGTCGTCCGGAACGGCGCCTACACCGTGGACGCGATCGCCACGCTGCCCGAGGCCACGGCCACGCTCTCTTTCTTCGACCAGGACATCCGGTTCAACTACAAGCTTCCGTTCGAGGTCGTCGCCGGCGCGGCCTACGTTCGGGACAGGTTCGAGCTCGAGCTCGACGTGAAGTTCTACACCGGGAATTCGGCCTACAACCTCTTCGAGACGCAGAAGCAGGCGACGCTGATCAACACGGGCACGCCGGGCACCCCGCCGATCGTCACCCTGGTGCCGGTCTCAAACATTGTGACGGATGCCCGGGCGATCGTGAACGTGGCCGTGGGCGGCCACTACACCCTCACCCAGAACAAGGCCTGGAAGCTCCACTTCGGTTTCAACACCGACATGTCGCCTCTCGGAGACGAGGACCAGTTCTTCGCTCCGGTGGACCTCTACTCTTTCCGGGTCGGCGTGAGCGGCGAGACGCAACACTTCGTCGGCTCGCTCGGCATCCAGTACGCGTTCGGCTCGGCGACGGTTCCCTTCGAAAGGATCGCGGAGCAGACCACCTCGGAAGTGAACGTCCACTCGCTCGGGTTCCTCTACTCGCTCGGCTACCGGTTCTAGGCGCTCACCGCGGCCGGCGGCTCAGTCCGCCGGACCCCAGTCGTCGGCCGCGTCCTCTTCTTCCTCTTCTTTCTCCTCCCGCGGGCCCTCCGTC
>JBKPSZ010000051.1:0-5087 GCA_046735265.1 Acidobacteriota bacterium
GGTCGAAGGGGAGACATTGCGGCAGATGCTGGCCGATGGAGCGCTCCCCCTCCGGAAGCTCCTCGGCCTCGCGGCGCAGGTGGCCGACGGGCTCGCCAAAGCGCACGAAGCGGGGATCGTGCATCGGGACCTGAAGCCCGAAAACGTGATGGTGACGAAGGACGGCTTCGCGAAGATCCTGGACTTTGGTCTGGCCAAGCTGACCCAGCCGGAGGACTCGAGCGGCGGGACGCACGCGCCGACGATCTCTGGCGGGACGGAGCCGGGGATCGTGGTCGGGACAGTGGCCTACATGTCCCCGGAGCAGGCGCTCGGCAAGCCGCTCGACTTCCGGTCAGACCAGTTCTCCCTGGGCTCAGTCCTCTATGAGATGGCGACGGGGAAGAAGGCCTTTGCGCGGTCGAGCGGGCCGGAGACGATGACGGCCATCATCCGGGAAGAGCCGGAGCCGATCGCCTCGCTCGCGCCGCAGACTCCGGCGCCGCTTCTCTGGATCGTCGAGCGCTGCCTCAACAAGTCTTCCGCGGAGCGGTACGACTCGACGCGGGACTTGGCGCGCGATCTCGCGAATCTGCGCGATCGGGGTGAAACCGCGAGCGGGATAGCGCGGGCGGAGAAGCCGGCACGCCGGCTCGTCCTTTCGGCGGCCGGCGGCTGGGTCGCGGCCGCCATTCTCGCCGCCGCGCTCGCGGCAATCCTTCTTTCCCGCCGGACTCCCTCCGTCGAACGATCCTCGCTCGTGCGATTCCCCGTCGCGACGCCGGCGGGAACGACCTTCGACTCCGGCGAGATCGAGACGCGATCGGCGATCTCGCCGGACGGCCGGACGCTCGCGTTCGTGGCCTTCTTCCGCGGCCAGTCGCTCCTCTATCTGCGGCCGCTGGGTACGCTGGAATCGCGCCCAATCGCCGGGACCGAGGGCGGCGATTCGCCCTTCTGGTCCTCCGACGGCCGCTGGCTTGCCTTCTTCGCGGACGCGAAGTTGAAGAAGGTCGAGGCCGGGGGCGGTCCTCCCCGCGTCCTCTGCGACACGCACTTCGAAGGAACGGGCTCATGGGGCCGGGGCGGGGACATTCTCTTCGCGCAGATCGCGCTGCCCGACCGCGGCCTCTACATTGTCCGAGCGGAGGGCGGCGCTCCCCGCCGAATCACCGACGCAGAGGAGAGCGGCCGGGAATTACGTCTGTGGCCGCACTTCCTTCCGGACGGTCGGCACTTCCTCTACGTCGGGATGTCCGCGGACTTCCGGGTCCATGAGCTTCGCGTCGGTTCGCTCGATTCACCGAAGGTGATCTCGCTCGGGCCCGTCGATTCGCGCGCGGAGCTCGCATCGAATGACGCGCTCCTCTTCGTGCGCGACGGCGCGCTCCTCGAGCGGCCTTTCGACGCGAAGGGCCTCCGGTGGACGGGCGAGGCACGCCCGATCGTGGACCGCCTCTTCACGTTCTGGACTCCGGCGAACGCCGGCTTCTCGGTCTCGAAAAACGGTGTGCTCGCGTACGAAGAGGGGACCGTACCGTCTCGCGTCGCTTGGCTCGACCGTGCGGGGCGCGAGCTCGCGCTCGTCGCCGCGGTGGATCAAGTCAATCACGTGCGCATCGCCCCCGACGGGCATCGCGCCGCGCTCGACATCCTCGATCCGCACACGGGGACCGCGGACCTGTGGGTCTTCGACACGTCGCGCGGGGTCTCGCTGCGCCTGACCGCGAATCCGCTCGACGAGAAGGGCCCCGTATGGTCGCCGGACGGGAAGCGGATCTTTTATCGTTCCGACCGCAACGGGCCGCCCGACATCTGGGAGATCCCGGCCGACGGCGGCGAGGGGAAACCGGTGCTGGCGCTGCCCGGCGCCGAGACGCCCTTCGACGTGTCTCCGGACGGGCACACGCTTCTCTTCGCCGAGGCCGGGATACCGCGCGGGTGGGAGATCTGGTTGCTCCCGCTCGACGGAAAGCGGGAACCCGTGTGCTTCCGCCGCGCACAGCCTTTCTCGCTGAACGAGCCGCGCTTCTCGCCGGACGGGCGGTGGATCGCCTACTCCTCGGACGAATCGGGCAACTCCGAGATCTACGTCGCGCCGCGGGAAGGGGGAGGAACGATTCGCGTCTCGCGCGACGGCGGCTTCTCGCCTTGCTGGCGGCAGGACGGCAAAGAGCTCTTCTTCCGCGCTCCGGGCAGCCGGATCCTCGCGGCGCCGATCGGCCCGCACGGCGACTCGCTCGACGTCGGAACGCCGGCCGAGCTCTTCCGCACCGCAATGGGACTTCTCGACTTCGATGCGGCGCCGGACGGCCAGCGGTTCCTGGTGTCTCAGCGCGAGAAGCCGGCGGAGCCGCCGCTCACCGTCGTCGTGAACTGGCGCGAGCTCCTGCGCGCGAAGTCCGAGCCGAACCCTTGAGCCTCTCGGCGGGATCCCGACTCGGTCCCTACGAAATCCTCGCGCCTCTCGGCGCCGGCGGCATGGGCGAGGTCTATCGCGCGCGCGACACGCGGCTCGGCCGGGACGTCGCGATCAAGGTGCTCGCGGACGCCCTCGCGCGCGATCCGGATCATCTCGCCCGCTTCGAGCGGGAGGCCCGGGTCCTGGCTTCGCTCGAGCACCCGAACATCGCCGTCATTCACGGGCTCGAGGAGTCGGACGCGATGCGCTATCTGGTCCTCGAGCTCGTCGAAGGGGACACCGTCGCCGGGAAGCTGGCGGCGGGACCGATTCCCCCGGCCGAGGCCTATCGCCTCGGCGCCCAGATCGCGGCGGCTCTCGAAGCGGCGCACGAGAAGGGCGTCATCCATCGGGACTTGAAGCCCGGAAACGTCCAGGTCACCCCTGGCGGACGAGTCAAAGTTCTCGACTTCGGCCTCGCGAAGAGCCTGGAGGGCCGAGCCGGTGATCTCTCCGCCGCGGCGACGATCTCCGCCGCGGCCGCGACGACGCAGGACGGGACGATCCTCGGAACGCCCGCCTACATGAGCCCGGAGCAGGCCCGCGGCCGTCCCGTGGACAAGCGGACGGACCTCTGGTCCTTCGGATGCGTGCTTTACGAGATGCTGACCGGCTGCCGGGCATTTCGAGGAGAGACCCCGTCGGACACCCTGGTCGCCGTTCTTTCGCGCGAGCCCGACTTCTCCGAGCTTCCCCGCGGGATTCCCGATCCGATTCGCCGCCTGATCGCGCGGTGCCTCGAAAAGGATCCCGAGCGCCGGATGCGCGATGCCGGAGACGCGCGACTGGAGCTCGAGTCCGCGATCACGGCGGAGCATGCCGTCCGCCGACCGGGAGGATTCCGACGGTGGCTCCTTCCGATGATCGCGGCTGCGCTGCTCGCCGCGGTCGTCGTCCTGCTCGTGCGCGGCCGCGGAGGCGCACCGGCCGGCCCGCGTCGCGCCGCCAGACTGGTCCAGGTGACACTCGCGGAGGGCGTCGAGCAGTTCCCCGCGTTTTCTCCCGACGGCGAACGCCTGGCCTACACGGCCGAGTCGGGCGGCGTTCGGAAGATCCTGATCCGCACGCTCGCGACCGGCGAAGAGCGGCGGGCGACTTCGGGCGACCATGACGACATCCAGCCGGCCTGGTCTCCCGACGGAAAGACGCTTCTCTTCGTGAGGTCCCGCGAAGCGGGCAAGAGGCTCGAGCCCGGCGACGTCTTCGGGTGGTACGTGGGCGGCGACGTCTGGTCCCTCGATCTCGGTTCGGGGCGGGAGAGCCGGCTCGTCGAAGGCGCGTTCAATCCTTCCTTCTCCCCGGACGGAGGACGCATCGCGGTGGACGCGGACTGGGCCGGCGGCCACCGGATCTGGATCGTGACCGCGGCCGGATCGAATCCCCAGCAGGTCACTTCCGACGTCTCGGAGGCGTTCGCCCACCTCGGTCCGCGCTGGTCGCCGGACGGCGCCCGGATCGTCTTCCAGACCTTCGAGCGGACCCGATTCGATGTTCGCGTCGTGGACGTCGCGAGCAAGACGATCGTGAAAACGACCGACGACCTCTTTCGCGACTTGAACCCGGTATGGGCGCCGTCCGGCCGAGCGATTCTCTTCACCTCGGACCGCGGCGGCGGCCTGAACGTCTGGCGGGTTCCCGTTCGCCCGGACGGCTCTCCCTCCGGGCCGCCGGAGCAGCTCACGACCGGAGCGGGACAGGACGTCGAGCTCGCGGTCTCGCCCGACGGAAAGCGTCTCGCGTTCGCGATCTTGAAGCAGAACGCGGACCTCTGGAAGCTGCCGGTCTCGTCGCAGACGGGCCTCGCCGCGGGCGAGCCGTCGGAAGTCCTCGCGACCACGCGCGAGGACAGCCGGGGCGCCTGGTCTCCCGACGGCCGCCGAATCGCGTTCAACTCTGACCGGGCGGGGGAGATGAACCTGTGGGTCACGTCCCCGGAAGGGGTCCGGCAGCTCACGCGCGGCCCCGGAGGCGATTACCAGCCGAACTGGTCCCCGGAGGGACGCCGCATCGCGTTCTTCTCCGCGCGGGCCGGGAACCAGGACATCTGGTCGGTCGACGTCTCCTCGGGGGCCCTTCAGCAGTTGACGAAGTCGCCTTCGATCGACGTCAACCCGTTCTTCTCGAAAGACGGCTCGCGCATCGCCTACATGTCGGACGGCAGCGGACGGCTCGAGGTCTGGATGATGAAAGCCGACGGCTCGGCGCCGGCCCAGCTCACGCGCACCGGCGTCACGGGCCATTTCCTGCGATGGACGCCGGACGGGCGCTCCGTCCTCTATCGGTGCCCCTGCGGCGGAACTCCCCGGACCCTCTCCGCGCCGCTATCCGGCGAGGAGCCCTCGCCCGTCGGCGACGTCGCGGGCGGGGCGCACATGTCCCTCTCGCCCGACGGCTCGCGAGTCATGGACGTCGTCGCCCACAAAGTGCTGTGGGTCTCGACGCTCGCTCCGGAGGGGAAGCCCGAGAAGGTCTTCGAGTTCCCCGACCCCGATACTCGCATCGACTACCCGGTCTGGTCGCCGGACGGCCGCTTCGTCCTGTTCGATCGCTTCCGGCCCCAAGGGGGAGACATCTGGATGATGGAGGGGCTCGAGTAGAGTCGATCGATCCGGTTCGGGACTCCAGTAGAATGCGCCCGTCCACCATG
>JBKPSZ010000052.1:0-20761 GCA_046735265.1 Acidobacteriota bacterium
AGACCTTTCCGACGTGCTGCCGGCTGCCGATGAGGGTCCCCCGCCGGTTCGGGGTCTCGACGTACAGGAACGGTCCGTCCTCGATGTAGGAGGAGGAGTAGAAGAGCTGGGTCGCGTAGTCGAGATCCCAGTTCCCCTCGAGCTTGGAAAGCGTGTACGAAACGTCCGCCGTCCAGTTGGAGCCGTAGGCTTTCCGGACCTGCAGCGAAATCGCACGGTACTTGCGGAAGGAAGGGATGTTTCCGTACCGGAAGTCGCTCGGGCCGTCCACCTGATCGTCCCGGTTGTTGGCGCCGAAGTCCTCGATGACGTCCAACGTCTCGCGCCAGATGCCTGAAACTTCCGCCGCCCATCCACCTCCGAGCGGCCGCGCGTATCCGACCGAGACCTCGTCCGTGTAGGTCGGATCGATGTTGCCGAGCACGATCTTGCCGGTGTTGTTCGTGCGAACGAATTGGTCGATGAACTGGCCGGTGTCGAGCGTGAAGTAAGCATCGGTGCGGTAGAGGCGCTCGGGTGCCGCCGCGCGCGCGAACGACTGGTTGTCCATGTTGTCGTAGCGCGCGTAGTTCGCGTAGATCTTGTCGTGGACCTTCGCGTCGGCCTCGTACGCGATGCCGACGCGGGGCTGGATCTGCTTGGAGATCGGGAAGGTGTACGTGTCCTGGTAGGTGCATCCGCGCGGGTCGTGCGCGGGGTCGGTGCACGGCAGGAGCTGGTCGTTGGGAACAGTGAAGTCGCCCCGCACGAAAGTGAACTGCTTGTCGTCGTTCGGAATGAACTTGTCCTGGTTCAAGAGCACCCCGAGATTCAACGTGAAGCGGTTCCAGGTAGCCTGGTCCTGCGCGAAGATTCCGAGCGTCTTGCCGCGCGAGATCTGAGCCGGCTGATCCGGAGAGTAGCGGGCGCGATAGCAGGGGATGTTGTCGCCGTTGGCGTCCTGTCCGCAGTTGCTGTCGTTGCCGCGGCGCACGATCGATCCCCACCCATTGGCGATGCGCTTCAAGTCCTCGCGGTTGTCGCTGTAATAGGCGCCGAGCTTCGCCTCGTGACTCGCGCCGCCGAAGTGCGACAGGTACGTTCCGGTGAGCCGGTATTCGTCGCGGCGGAAGCTGTCGTCGTTGATGGCGAGCGGGTTGACTCCGAAGCAGGCCGCGCTGCCCGGCGGGCACCAGTAGCCGACGTTGGCCGGGTTGGCGGCGTCGAAGGGGGGCTGATAACCGATCGCCACGACGGGCTTCGCGCCGCTCGGGTAGTCGTTGTGATTGAACTTCGCTTCGAGGTTGAAGGAGGGGGTCACCGTCCAGAACCAGGAGAGGACGCCGACCCGGTCGATCTCGAAGGGGATGTCACCGGTCGACGCCGCGTCGAGGTTGATGTCGGCATTGGTCTCGTCGATGCCGCGATACCGGAACGACGCGTCGAGCAGCATGCTGGACATCGGGTTGGCGGTGAGCTTGAGGAAGTACTCCTTCGTCGTGAGCACGCCGTCCGGCAGATCCCCCGTCGAGTTGACGCGGTCGGTCTGCTTGTTGCGGTAGTAGTTGAGCGAGCCGTAGGCGAAGAGGTGGTCCTTCCAGAGCGGACCGCCGACGCCGACACCGGGGCGGAAGCGTTCGGACTTGGTCTGCAGGTTCGGATCCTTGCTGTCGGCGGTGAACGAGGAGGGCTGGAACTCGACGCGGACGTCGCCGTGCCAGTCGTTCGTCCCGGACTTCGTCACGCCGTTGACGATGAAGCCTCCCGTGCGGCCGTATTCGGGGGAGACGCCGGCCCGGGTGATCGACACCTCCTGGATGTCGAGCTCGGCGAAGTCCTGGTACAGGTCGCCGAAGAACGGGTTCGTCACGTTGACGCCGTCGTAGAGGTACGTGTTGTCCTGGCGGCCGCCGCCGGCGTTGACGCCGACGTTGGTGTTCGAGATCGCGACACCGCTGTCCACGACGCCCGGCGCGAGCTGGAACGTGCCGCTGAAAGTGCGCTCGAGCGGCAGTTTCTCGAGGGTCGGGCGCGTGGTCACCTGCGACGTGTCGGTGGCCTTCGTGTCCACCAGAGGGAGCGCCGCCGTGACCTCGACGGACTCCGCCGCCGTCGGAGCCAGGACCGGACGGACCTCCGTGTCCTTGGACAGGTTCACAACCACGTCTTGCGAGAAGGCGCCGAGGCCCTGCAGCTCGGCCTTCAGCTGGTACGTGCCGGGAATCAGGCTGAAGAACTGGAAAGCGCCGTCGGCGCGGGTCGTCACCGTGCGCGCGACCGGCATCGACGGTCCGGTAACCGAGACGAGAACTCCAGGGATCGGCGAGCCGCTCGAGTCACGAACGACGCCCGAAATCGAACCGGTGGTCTGCGCGCGGGCGAGCGGCGCCGCGAGCAGGGCCACCCCGAGAAGGAGGGATAGGGAACGCAGTCGCATCGTCATCTCCTTGGCTGAATTTGAATCTTGAATGTCGAAGCGGGAGCGATTCTACTCGTGTTCGAGCCGTGTGAAGTCCTCGAAAGTTTCGCGCCGGCGCGCGAGCAGGGCGCGGCCGTTCTCGACCAGGATCTCCGCGGGGCGGAGGCGGAAGTTGTAGTTCGAGGCCATGGCGAAGCCGTAGGCGCCGGCGTTGCCGATCGCGAGGAGAGCTCCCTCCTCGGGCCGGTCGAGCTCGACGTCGCGGAGAAAGAAGTCCCCGGTCTCGCAGACCGGTCCCACGACGTCCGCCGCGATCTTCTGTCCTCCGGAAGGGGCAACGAATTCAATCGGATGGATCGCTTCGTAGAGAGCGGGACGGATCAGATCGTTCATCCCCGCATCGAGCACGACGAAGTTCTTGCCGCGCTCGGTCTTGACGTAGAGCACGCGCGCGAGAAGGACGCCGGCCGGTCCGGCGATGGCGCGACCCGGCTCGACGAGGATGTGAAAGGGGAGCCCGCGCAGGGAGGGGAGGACGGCGGCCGCGTAGCCCTCGGGCGAGAGCTCCGGGCCGGTCCCGTCCCCGATCCCGATGCCGCCTCCCAGATCGATGTGCTCGATTCCGTGTCCGTCCCGGGCGAGCTCGGTCGCGAGCGCCGCCAGCTCACGGGCCGTCTCGGCGAGGGGCTCGGCCTCGACGATCTGGCTGCCGATGTGGGCCTGCACTCCGATCATCCGGATGCCGCGGCGCTCCTTCGCGCGGGCGAAGATCTCACGGGCGCGGCCGATGTCCACGCCGAACTTGTTGTGCTTCAAGCCGGTCGAGATGTACGGATGCGAGCGCGCGTCGATGTCCGGGTTGACCCGTAGCGCGACGCGGGCGGTCGCGCCCCGCGCGGCCGCCGCCTCGGCGATTTTCTCGATCTCGCGCTCCGATTCGGCGTTGAAAGCGAGGATCCGGGCTTCGACGGCGGCGGCGATCTCCTCCTCGGTCTTCCCGACGCCGGAGAAGACGATGCGGTCGGCGGGGATGCCGCAAGCGCGCGCGGCGCGAAGCTCGCCGCCCGACACGACGTCGGCGCCCGAGCCGAGCGACGCGAGACGGCGGAGGATCGCGAAGCTCGAGTTGGCCTTCATCGCGTAGCAGACGAGGTGGGGGACATCGGCCAACGCCCGGTCGAATCGCTGCCAGCGCTCCTCGATCGCCGCCCAGCTGTACACGTAGAGCGGCGTGCCGAAGTCGCGCGCGAGGGCCGAGAGCGGCACGCCGTCGCAGGTCAGCTCGCCGTCTTTGCGGAAGAAGCCCTTCGTCACGGCGCGCGAAGATAACGCAACCGGAGTCGTTTCGCTCCTACCCGAAACGGGTCATTCCGAGGAGTCCTCGACGAGGAATCCCGAGCTGGCATGCGGTCATCCGATGGCCTGCCGAGCTCGGGATCCCTCGGTATCGCTCGGGATGACCGCGCAATCTCCGGCGCGACCAGCTACCGGTCAGTCCGGGTGTCCGGGCAGGATCGTGCGCCGCTCGCCCATCGCCGGGTCGAACCACACGAGCGAGCGCCCCGGACCGTAGAAGAGCTTCGCGGCCTCGGGCCCGGTCGTCGGCCGCGAGACGCCGTACTCGAAGAAGGTGACTGGAGTCAGGTCTTCTGCTTTCTTTTCCGCTATTCCCCGTTCGAGGTCCACCAGGTAGAGGAGGGAGCCGCCCCCCTCCCCCCTGGGCGCGGCGACGATCACTTTTCCCGGCTCGGGCTCTCCGCCGAGCCAGAGACGCGGGAAAGAAGGCATTCGGATCTCGTGGATCGGCTCTCCCCCTTCCGTGAAGAGTCGCACGCGCGCGGTCGTGCCATCGGTGGTCGCATAGGCAATGCGCCCGTCGGAGAGGAACCGCATTTTGCTGCTGCGCTGGGGCGGTTCCAAGGCAAGCTCGGCGATCGGCTGCCCGTTCTGGGCGTCGAAGAGACGCAGGCGGACGCCGCCGCGCTCGCGCACGAGGATCCGCCGGCCGGCCGGATCCGCGCAGAAGTCGTACCAGCCTGTGAGCCCGGAGATCGAGCCTAGCTTCGCGAACGTCCGGCGCGTGACGTCGAACTCGCCGAGATCGAGCTGTGAGGTCCCCCAGCCGTACGTCCGGAAGCGGTCGTTGCCGAGGAACGCACCCAGAAGCGGTACGTCGTCCTCCCGGATGCGCGCCGACCCGACGGACCGGCCCGTAGGGATGTCTCCGATCGAGAGCGTCCCTTCGTTGAGAGTGGCGAAGCGGCTTCCGTCGGGGGAGAGCGCGAGCTGGAGACGAAGGGGAAGGGTCGGGATCGAAACGGTCGTCGGCCGCGGCCGGGCCTGGGCGTCGTCGAGACGCGTGAAGACGAGGTCGTACGGCCCCGGATCGCCAGTCGGCTCGAACCAGGCGGCGTGAGCACCGTCGCCCGAGATCGCCGGCGGAAACCAGCCGAACCCGCTGCCCCATTCCGATCCGGCTCGCAGCCACCGGCCCGTCGCGGTGTCGACGAGAAATCCGGCCGGGGCCGATCGTGCGTCGCCGTTGATGGCGACCCAGGTCCCGCGCGGCGCGGGGATCGCTCCGGCGAGGGTGAGGTCCGCAGGCCGGGAGAAGAGGACCCAGGCCGCGTACCCCGCGAAGCCCGCCAGCGTCGCGCCGAGGCTCCCCCAGAGCCACAGGGAGAGCGCGCGATGCGCTCGCCGGATGTCGGTACGGCCGCGGAGAACCGCTGCGAGGCCCCCGGCGAGCACACCGATGAGCAGTGCGACGCCGGTTGCCTTCAGCCCGCGGAACATCGGCGTCTCGGCCTGTCGCCGCACGAGGCGCGAGACGATCCAGAGACCGCCGAAGTAGACGAGAACGAGGCAGGCCGCGTCCGCGGCGAGAAGGGCCGAGCGCGCGCGCAGGGCCACCCCGGCGGCGTGCGCAATGAGGATGGCGACGAGGGATCCGGCCGGAACGGCCCAGAGGGTCCATTCGGGGAGACCCGGAAGCTCGATTCGGAACCTGCTCGCGGCGAGTGCGGGAACCCACACGATCGCGGCCGCGCCGATCGCCAGGAGAAATGCCGCGGCGATTTTGCCCGCCCAGATCGCGACGCCCGAGAGCGGTCGCGAGTAGTAGAACGAGATCCGCCCGTCGGCGAGGTCGCGCGAGAGAACGGACCACCCGAGCGCGGCCGAGAGAACGGCGGCGAAGCCGAGAGCGAGATAGACCGCGGTCGTTACCCGCGCTTCGCGCGCGGACACCGCGTGGAGCCCGCGGGCGACCGGCACGAGAAAGGGGATCGTCGCCGCGAGCGCCGCGGCGAGGAGGACCCGACGCCGCTCGGAGATCTCGCGGAGCATCAGGGCGAGCAAGCCTCTCATCGCGCCTCTCCCTTCTCCTCTCCCGCGACGGCAATGAAGATCTCCTCGAGCGACATCGCGGAGGTGGACGCGTCCTCGACGCCGTCGATCGCGCGGAAGCGCTCGAACGACGCGTCGTCGAAGTTGGAGACCACGGCGTCGATTCCCCAACCGCGCACCTGGACGCGTACCGCGTCGAAGGCGTCGAGCTCGTTTCCGAATTCGGTGCGCGTCTCGGTCGCACGGTTGCCGTAGCGGATGCGGCGGAAGCGCTGCTTCAACGTCTCCATCTCCTCGTCGAGCACGAGGCGGCCTTCCTTCAAGACGCCGACGCGGGTCGCGATCCCCTCGATTCCGGAGAGGTCGTGCGTCGTCAAGAAGACCGTCGTCCCGCGGTCCGAGAGCTCGCCCACGAGCTCGTCGTAGAGCGCCCGGCGCGCCACCGGGTCCAGTCCCAGCGTCGGGTCGTCCAGGATCAGGAGCTGCGGCCGCGTCCCGAGGGCGAGCGCCAGCATGACCATGTTTTTCTGCCCCTTGGACAAACGCGCGAACGGCGTGGAGGCCGGCGTCGCGAAGCGCTCGAGCCGGGCTCGTCCAGCGGCCCCGTCCCAGTCCGGGTAGAGCCGCGCGAAGAAACCGAAGAGCTCGTTTGCGGTCATTCCGGACGGCGCGTCCGGCTCCTCGGGCACGACGCCGACCCGCGCCATCGCGCGCGCCCGGGTCCGCCAGGCGTCTTCGCCGAAGAGCCGCGCGCATCCCTCCTCGGGCCGGCGCTGCCCGAGCGCGCAGCGGACGAGTGAGGATTTTCCGGCGCCGTTCCGGCCGAGGAGCGCATAGACGGCGCCAGGTACCACGGCGAGCGAGATCTCGCGGCACGCTTCCTTCCGGCCGTATCGCACGGTCAGCCTTTCGACCGAGAGAGGCGGAATCGCGTTCATCGCCGGGCTCCTTTCGCGCCGTCGGAGAGCGCCTTCCAGGCGGAGTCGAGCTCCGACCGCGCCTCGTCGAGCGGCGCTCCGGATGTCATCGCGAGGCTCGCGAAGCGCGCGGCGCCTTCCTTGAGAACCCGGGCGCGCTCGCCTCGCGGCAGCGGCGCAGGCGACGCCGCGACGTAGGTCCCCTCTCCCCGGCGGACCACGAAGACGCCGGCGTCGGTCAGGCGATGGTAGGCCTTCGCGACCGTGGCCGGATTGACCGAGAGGTCGCGGGCGAGATCGCGCACGGAAGGAACGGCGGCCCCGGGCGGGAGCGCCTTCGACGCGACGAGGCGCCGCATGCCCTCTTCGATC
Source organism: Acidobacteriota bacterium (assembly GCA_046735265.1). Classification (GTDB taxonomy): domain Bacteria; phylum Acidobacteriota; class Thermoanaerobaculia; order UBA5066; family Gp7-AA6; genus DATBFU01. The sequence goes on from JBKPSZ010000052.1 coordinate 7,036, forward strand.
TGAGCCCAGATCGGCGTGGCGTCGGAGGGATCGATCTGCAGGTATCGCATGGCTGTATCAGTGTACTAGTACACTATAACACAGCGCGGGAATGCCGCGCGAGCGCCACCGGTAAATGCGTAGCGACGGGGAGCCGGCCGTCAGCCGCTGATCGGCGTGCCGGCGCGTCCGGGGGTGGGTTCTTTGACGGGAAAGCGGGGCGCGATCTGGGTGTGCTCGTACAGGTCGTAGCGACGAAGGACGGGAGCTCGGGCGGCGATCAGGGCCACGAAGAAGAGCGTCGCGACGCCGCCGGAGACCACGGAGACGGTGACCCCGACCGCGGCCGACGCGAAGAGCGAGGCGATGAAGCCCGCCTCGAGCTCCCCGAGCTGCGGGCCGCCGAGGAAGAAGATCATGTTGACGGAGGTCATGCGGCCGCGCAGCCGGTCCGGGGTCAGAAGCTGGCGGAGCGTTTGTCGGATCACCGTCGAGATCGCATCGGCGAAGCCGGTGCCCGCGAGCGCGAGAAGCGTCAGCGGAAAGCTCCTCGAAAGCCCGAAGACGACGGTCGCGACTCCGTAGGCGGCCACCGCCGTCAGGAAGACGCGACCCTGGCGCGACGGCAGCGGGCGGATCGAAACGAGGAGCGATCCGAGGAGCGCCCCCGTGGCGGGCGCCGCCGCGAGGACGCCGTACCCCTTCGCGCCGACCTTGAGCACCTGGTCGGCGAAGATCGGAAGCAGCGACATCGAGCCGGAGAAGAACGTCGCCAGGAAGTCGAGGCCCATCGTCCAGACCATCAGCGGAGTCGAGAAGACGAAACGAAGCCCTTCCCGCAGCGAGGCCCAGGAGTCGATCGCGTCGGCGCCCTTCTCCGGCGCGCCGGAGACGCGCATCGTCACGAGCGCGAAGATCACCGCGAGAAACGAGACGGCGTTCAGGAGGTAGATCACCGCGAGCCCCGATGTGTTCACCGGCGTTCCGACGGCCGGAAGCCGGTGGCCGGGTCCGAGCGCGTTGGCCTGTCCGGCGATGATCAAGCCGGCGATCGCGGGTCCGCTGATCAAGGCCGCCTGGAAGACCGACAGGTTGAGCGAGAGCGCTCCCGGCAGATCGTGCGTCGGAACGAGCCGCGGGATGAGCGCCTGGCGCGCCGGTCCGTCGAAGGCGCCGGCGGCGGCGCCGAGGAGGTTCAGCCCGTAGAGCAACCAGACGGTCTCGCGCCGAGCGTGTGTGACGCCGGCGAGGAGCAGGGCGACGCCGGTCATGGCGATCTGCGCGGCGAGCATCACGCGCCGCCGGTCTCGGCGGTCGGCGACGACGCCGGCCCAGAGGGAGAAGAAGACGATCGGCAGCACCCGCGTGAGCCCCACCAGCCCGAGCGCGAGCGGCGAGCGCGTGAGCAGGTACACGTGCCAGTTGATCGCCACCACCTGCATCTGCGAACCGATGAGCGAGAAGAACTGCGACGCCAGAAGCCGCCGGTAGTCGCGGTGGCGCAGGGCGAGGTACGGGGCGCGGGGGGTAGGGCCGGTCACTTGGCCGCGCGATCGTACCCCGAGTCTTCTCCTTACGAGGTCGTCTGTCCGACGACGGTCTGCTCGCGTGCCTCAAGCCAGTTGCCGAGCAAGAGGAGGAAGGCGAGGAGATTCGCGGCGAATCCGAGGAGCGAGCCCCATACGGTGCGGATGTCGGAGCGGAAGAGCCCGCCGGTCGACGCCGGCGAGCGCCAATCGGCGAGCAGGACCTCGATCGGAAGCCCGACGACCCAGGCGGCGAAAGTCACCGCGAGAGGCACGAGCAGGAGAAACAGGCCGTCGCGCTTCCACCACCGCCCGCTCTCGCGGAGAAATCCGACGCCGGGCTTCGACGAAGAACAGGCCGGAAGGATCGTCGTCGAAGCGAACGTCCCCAGGAGGAAACCGGCAACGGACAACGACCAGCCGATGACGCCGGAGAGGACCGACCCGGGGTTCCAGCCCATGAGGGTCCGCGCGTAGAGGAGCGCGGAGCGGTCGAATCCGGCGATCGAGATCGAAGCGACGAGCGCGGCCAGACGCAGGAGAACCTCCCGCGCGGCCGCGGGCCCCGCCTCGAGGCGACACTCGGCAGATGGCTCAACGTTTCCGAGGAGGAGCATCAGAAAGGCGGGATAGCCGACGAGAAGGAAGAGGAGGGAGACCGCAGCGGCGGCCGGCAACGGCGGGTGGACGATCTTCATCGGGAGAATCGCTGGCGCGAACCCATAGAGCCAGACCGAGAAGAAGACCGCTCCGAACGCCAGCCAAGTCCGCGCGACCGCTCGGGTCGAGGAGAACGGGAAGCGGCCGGCAAAGGCCGCGGTGAGGAGGATCGGAAAGAATCCGAGGGGCCAGTCCCACTCGAACGGGAGGAGCTTCCGCCATCCGCTGAGGAAGAGATTCGGCAATCCCGGCAGGTGGGCGGCCGCGCGCAGGCGCTCGGGGAGCGACAGGGGCGACGAGGACGGCCAGGAAGTCTCGTGGGCCTTCATCCAGCCATGGATGCGCAGGAGCTCGCCCGCGGTCCACATCGCGAGCAGGACGATGAGCGCCGGCAGGACCGGCCGCACGACCTGCCAGCCGCTCGAGAGCCATCTCGCTACGTCTTCCGGGCCGAACCGGCGACGCCCTTTCCATCTCGCGAGAAGGCTCCTCGCGAGGGCCGCGAGGCCCAACACGGCGATGCCGATCGCGACGGCCGCGATGACGGTTCCCGACCGATCCTTCACGTTCTTCTCTGTTCCTGAAAGGCTTGGAGAGAGCTTACGCCTCCCGAGTGGACGCCAGAGGCGAGAGGGCTATCGCCGGGAGCGCGCCAGCGGCGTCGGCGTGCGCGATTCGGGGAACGGCGTTCGCGCGAACGGGATCGCCTCGAACGGGATGCGCACCGTTGCGTACGTTCGGACCGGGACCCCCTTCCACCGTCCCGGCTCGAACCGCCACTGGCGGACCGCATCCACGGCGGCCTTCGCCAGGTCGGCCCGCCCCTGTTCGACCTCGATCTCGAGCGGCTCACCTTTTTCCGAGACCAGCACTCGAAGAACGACCAGCCCGCGAATCCGTTTGCGGAGCGCCTCCTCCGGATAAATCGGCATCACCCGCTCGATGGGGCGCGGCGGCGATTCGAGCGAGCCCGGGCGAACGAAGAGCGGGGTCGGTGTCGGGCGACGCGGAGTTTCCGTCGCGAAACGAGTCTCAGTCGGGTGAGGCGTCGCGGTCGGCGTCGAGGATGGGACCTGCGTCGCCGTCGGCGGGGGCGTCCGCGAAGGCGAGGGCGACGGCGAGGGAGACGGAGAAGGCGTGCGCGTCGGCGTCGAGGAAGGCATCGGGCTCGGAACGCGCGTTGAGGTCGGGGTCGCCGAGGAGGTCGCGGTCGCAGTTCGAGTCGAGGTGGGAGTCGGGGTCCGCGTCGAACTGGGTGTCGCGGTTCGCGTCGAGGTCGCCGTCGCGGTGAGAGTGATCGTCGGTGACGGCGACGCGGTGAGGGTTCGTGTCGAGGTCGGCGATGCGGTCATCGTCCGCGTCGGCGTCGGCGACGCAGTGAGTGTCCGCGTCGCCATTTCGGTCGGGGTTCGGGAAGGCGTCTCGGTTGGCGTCTCGGTCGGCGCCTCCGAGGGAGTCCGCGTGTTCGTCGATGTGGGCGTCGCGGTGAAAATGCGGGTCGGCGTCGGCGACGTGGTCGGCGAGGCCGTTGCGGTCAGGGTCGCCGTCGCCGCCGGCGGCGGAGATGGCGTCCGTGTCGGAGACGCGGCTTCAGTCGGACTCGAAGGAGGAGGAGACGGCGTCTCCGTCGGGGAGGGCGGGAAAGTCTCCGTGGGCGAGAGGGCCGGGAGCTCGGTCGGCGCCGCCGTGGCCGTGGCGGTGATCGCCGGAGCCGGCGTCGGAGTCTCCGAAGGGACGGGAGTCGCGCTCGAGCGGACCGCCGGGGCGGGGGAGCGGGAGCCGGCCGGCGTCAGGCCGAGCTCGGCGGCGAGGTGAGGGAGACGTTCGATCCGCTCCCGCGGAACCGTCCGAAGGAGGATCGCCTGGAAGCGGCCGCGCAAGTCGGCATCGAGGGCACTCGCCGAATACGCGGAGTGGACCGCTTCGGTCGAGAAAAACCGTCCGACCGTCGAGCCAACTTCTTTCTGTCGGCCCTGCGCGTCGAGCGCGACCGTGAGATAGGCGAGAGACTCCAGATAGTGCGGGGGATCGTCGATGGAAGTGAAGGCGGCCAGCCGCCACTCCGCTTCGGCACGCGCGAAGCGACCGGTCCGGTACGCCTCGATTCCCGCTTCCCGCCGCTCGCGCGAATAGTCGCTCTGGGCGAGAGCCGGAGCGGCCAGGACGAGCATGAGAGAGCAGGCCCAAAGCCTCTCGATCCGGAAGGCTGCGCTCCCACTCCCGGGGACGAAGAGGACACCATTCCCCTTTCGGCGCACTCGAGCGAGCATGTAGCAAGCTGTCGGCCAATGGAAACGGCCGGCTCGGGGCGGGGAGGCGGAGAGGGGCGGAATCCTTCTTTCAATGAGAGGGTTCGACCCTTCGGCGGCCCCCCTTCCCGTGCACCGCCGGACGGCCCAAGAGGAAGCCCTGCCCGTACGGAATGCCGAGATCGACGAGGGCGTTGCGCTCCTCTTCCCGCTCGATTCCCTCGGCGACGACGATCGCGCCGATGCGGTTGCCGATCGCGGCGAGGCTCGCGATGATCTCCCGCTTGATCGGGTCCAGTTCGAGATTGCGGACGAGCGAGTCGGCCACTTTGATGTAGTCGGGGCGGAGGTTCAGGATCGTCTCGAGACCCGAGTACCCCGAGCCCGCGTCGTCGATCGCGATCTGCAGGTGCGAGCCGCGGATCCGCCGCACGATCTCGGCGAACGAGGAGTAATCGCCGACCATCTCCTTCTCCGAGATCTCGACGACGACGTCGGTGTGGCTGCGATTGATCGCCTTCAGGTTCCGCTCGTCCAGGAAGATCGGGTGCCGGAGCAGCTGCGAGGAGGCGTTCACGAAGAGGCGCCCGGAGCTGACCGCCCGTGGAAGGCTCTTGAAGATCGTTTCGAGGCAGAGCGTTTCGAGCTCGACGCCCATCTCGTTCTCGTGCGCGACGGCGAAGAGGACGCTCGGTCTCTCGAGCGAGGTGCCGTGCGGTCCGCGGATCAAAGCCTCGTAGCCGTGGATCTTCCCGTCGGGCAGGTGTCGCACCGGTTGGAAAGCGGCGGTGAGCCGCCGGCGTCCGATGACGCCCTTCAACTGCGCGCAGAGGTCGAGCTTCTCGCGGGTCTGGCGCTGGGAGACGATTTTGACCGCCTCGGCGAGCGTGCGAATCAGATGGCGCGACGGACGCGCGCGGGGGTTGTCGTCCGCCGTGAGGTTCGACACGTGAACGCTCATGAGATCGACCATCGTCCCGCCGAACGCGTGCCGCAGCCGGCGGATCGCGGACATCTGCAGGTCGAGGCTCACCTCCTCGAGCGACGGGAAGGCGCGGCCTCGCGGCACGGCGTGGGGGAGGTCGAAGAGGACGAAGAAGCCGTCGGAGCCGGAGTAGCGCAGCGAAACGAAGTACGGCGCGAGCTTTCCGGCGGCGATGTCCTTTCGCAGCCCGTCGGCGACGGCCAGGAGAATGCGGTCGTAGAGCTCCCAGCCATAGAGCTCTTCGAACCCGAAGAACTTGCCGATCTGGAGGTAGATCACGCCGAGCTTTTCGATCCGGTCGAGCATCGTCGACCGTTCGGGGTCGTCGAAGGGATGGAGCGGCAGGCCGGTGACGTCGTCGTACACGAGTCGCTCCTGGCGCAGACGCTCGACGCTCTTGCCGGCAGGATCGGCGGGGGTCCCGATCGGCACGATCCGAATCGTGCCGGTGCGGCGCTTGCTGCTCATGTCTTCGGCGTCTCTCCTTGCTCCTCCGGTTCCAGCACGGAGGCGATCTTGCGCCGCAGCTCCTCGGCGCCGAACGGCTTGGCCAGATAGTCGGATCCCCCGAGCTGCATGGCGGTGATGCGGTCCTTCAATTCCTGGCGGCCCGTCAGGAAGAGGATGGGAACGCCTCGCGTGGTCGTCTGCCGTCGCAGGATCGCGCACAGCTCCCAGCCGCTCATCCCCGGCATGTTGACGTCGAGGATCACGAGATCCGGTACGGCCCGAAGGAGCTCCGGAAGCGCCGCGCGGGCGTCCCCCGGCGCCTCGACGGAGTAGTCGGAGAGGAGATCGCGAATCGCGGCGCCCACGCCCGGCTCGTCGTCCACGACGACGATGCGCTTCACCGCGCCCCCCGCGAGAAGGGGAGCAGGATCGTGACTTCCGAGCCGAAGCCGGCCTCGGACGAGAGGCTGATCCGGCCGCCGTTGGCCTCGAGGATCTCCTTGGTGACGGCGAGCCCGATCCCCTTGCCTCGCGATCCGGACGCGACCGCGCCGGCGCCGCGGAACGAATAGTCGAACGCGCGCGTCCGCTCCTCGGGCGACATGCCGATCCCCGTGTCCTTGAAGAGGACGAACGCGTGTCGTCCGGCCGGGCCGGCGCGGATCCGGATCTCTCCCTCTTCGGGCGTGTACTTGACGGCGTTTTCGAGCACGTTGCGGAAGGCGCGCTGCAGGGCGACCGGGTCCGCCGCCACGACGAGCTCCGGCTTCTCGGCGATGAACTCGATGCGCCGCCGGCCTCCGAGGGAGAGGCGGTACGCGGTCGCGAGCGATCCGAGGATCTCGACCAGGTCGGCGGTCGGAGGCGGCGCCTCGGGCGCTCCGGACGCCGCCGCCCGCGCCTCCGGACGGAGCGGGCCGGGCTCGGCGGCGCCGACGAGCTTCTCCGCGAGCTCGATCTCGCGCGAGAGGTTCTCGAGGTGCTCGGCGTTCGGCAGCTCCCCGCGCCGACTGCCTTCCGCGATCAGGTCCGCGTAGACGCGCAGGACCGAGAGGGGCGACTTCAAGTCGTGGAGGATCGCCTCGGCGCGTCGTGGAGACGGCGGGGCGGCCGCGCCGCCGGAAGCCGGCTCGAGATCGGAAGCGACCGGGGTGGCCGGCTCCGCTTCGGAGGAAGGCGCCGGGCGGGCGGCTTCGGCAGCGAGTCGTCGGCGTCCGCTCGAGGCCTCGAGAGCGACGAGCGTCGCGGGCGCAGCGAGCGCCGTCAGGAGGACTTCGAGGGAGCCTCGACCCGAGACGGGCAACGCCCCCCACGCGGCGAGCCCGCCCGCGACACCGACCGAGACGACGGCGTGGAAGCGCGCCGCAGGCCGCCCCTCGAGCACCCAGGCGAGCGCGACGCCGGCGGGAAGGAGGAGCGCGAAGAGAGCCTGGCCGCCGCCGAGCGGTGCGATCGCCGACCAGAGGAGCGCCTGATCGGCGAGGATCGCGAGCGGAGACGCGAACGCTCCGAGCCCGGCCGCGAAGGAGCGCGTGAAGAGGAACGCGGCGGCGAGAGAGGTCGCCGCGAGGATCGCGAAGAGCCGGGCGTCGCCGGCGCCGAACGCGATCGCCAGAAGACAAAAGAGGGAGAAAAGACCCGCCGTCGCCGCCCGATGCGCGGCGAACGCCGATGTCAAACGCGGACCTCCTCTCCCTCGCCCCTCCGGGGAGAGGGCCGAGGTGAGGGGGCTTCACACATACGCGCATCCCACTCGAACGCCGCCGTCCGGCAGCGGCGCCCAGTTGATCGCCTTCAATCGCACCGGGTGACGCTCCGAGTTCAGGCGGCGGAAGATCTCGCCCGTCCATCGCTTCGGCCACTTCTCCGGCTGCGGCGCCCGCAGAGCCACGCCTCCGAAGCTGACGTCCACGATCGGCACCGTCCAGGGATCGGCGCCCTGCCGCAGGAGACGCACGCTGGTGTCGGCGGGGGAGAACCGCGGATAGTTGCGGCGCTCGGCTCCCGGGAAGTTCGCCTGCTCGCGGCACTGATAGAGACGCAGGTCCGCGACCTTCAGGAGAAAGTCCACCGTCTTCCCGTCGGTCGGGTATGTCGCGATGCCGTAGTGGACGCCGACCCGCAGCTCCGACCGGTACGGCAGGGAAAGGGCGGACACGCGCTTGCGGATCCGCTCGGCGACTTCCACGGCGTAGAGGAGGTTCGTGTTCGGCAGCACGACGACGAACTCGTCTCCGCCCCATCGGCATCCCGCGTCCACCGTTCGAAGCGACTGGCGGACGACCCGCGCCGTGCGCAGGAGAACGTTGTCGCCCGCGGGATGTCCGTAGCGGTCGTTGACGGCCTTGAAATCCTTCAAGTCGAGCATCACGACCGACGCGATTCCCTCGGACCGCTCCGCGCGCGCGATCTCACGCGCGAAATGCTCGAGAAGGAAGCGCCGGTTGTAGAGGCCGGTGAGCGGATCCGTCAGCGCCGAGAGACGGAGCTTCGAGAGCTCGCGCTCGGGCACGAGGACCGGATCCTTGAGCTTTCCACGCCGGCTGTGGAAATGGTGGAGAAGGGCGGTCTGGAGCGAAAGCGGGCGCCCGAGCTTCTCGCGCATCTGCGGGAAGAGCGTCTCGATCTCGTCCCACGATTCTTCCGCGTCCTGGAGGGAGAGCGCGACGCCGAGCCACTCCGAGAAGAGAAGGCGGAGGATCTCTCCCTTCCGGGCGTGCCGCGAAGCGAGGAGCAACGCTCGGCGAAACCGCGGGAGGGAAAAATCGCGCTGACGTCCGAGCCGCGTGAGCGCCCCGACGCGAGGGCTCGCCTCGTCTTGCTCCACCCCACCGCCTCCTGACCCGGCGCTCGGCCGGGCGCCATTCTACGGGTGCCGAGGGCTCCGCCGCGTTGCACGCGCGACCGTCTGATCCGCGTTCTCGTCTTCCCGCGCGAGGTTGGCGACGGCGCCGGCCGCCTCCGCCACGGTCTCGTTCAGCGAAAAGACGAGAACCATTTGCCCTTCCTTCAGGAGATCCACCAGCTCCCGATCCGAGCGCGCCCACAGGACGCGGTTTCCGACGACGAGAAGTCGCGCTTCGCCGAGATCCGAGTCCGGATCGAGTCGCGCGAGCGCCTCGGCGCACCGCCGGATCCGCGCGAGCCCGACTCCGGCCGCGCGCAGCCGCGCGGCAACTTTCAGTCTCACGACGTCGGCGAAGGAGTAGCGCCGGAACGAGCCGTAGCCCGCGGCCCGGTCGATCGAGGGGGAGAGGAAGCCTTTCCGGTCCCAGTGATCGAGTTGCCGCGCCGAGAGGCCCGTCAGCCGGGCGGTCTCGGAGGTAGAGAAGCTCTGCCGGAGCACACCGCTGAATTTCATCGATGTAATCTTGCAATTCTAACACGGCAGGCGATTTAGCGGCAGCGGAGACCGGCGACGTCCGGTCCGTCGAGCGCTCGAACCCGATGGCCTCTGTCACGTATGAAATACTGGAACTGACTGGTCAGTTTCTGATTGGCCAGTCCCTTTTTTTCTCGGAAGGATCCCGGATGCCGCGAGTCAAGACCGACGAAAAGCTCGAAGAGATTCTGGAGGCGTCTTCTCGCGTCTTCTCGGAAAAGGACTTCCACGAGGTCCTGATCGACGAGATCGCGGAAGTCGGGGGAATCGGCAAGGGCACGGTCTACCGCTACTTCCGCACGAAGGAAGACCTCTATTTCGCGACCATCCTCCGCGGCCTCGACCGGCTGGACGGCGTGCTGTCGAGGGCGCTCCCGCAGGAGGCTTCCCCGACCAAGCGCCTCGAGCGGATCGCCCGGGAGATCCTGACCTTCTTCTGGAACCAGCGGTCCCTCCTGATGCTCCTCTATCGGGACGAGCGCACCCTGCGCGCCCGCCACGGGGGGCTGCGCGAGAGGCACGACCGCCTCGTGCGGCTCGTGAAAGAGGCGATCGTCGAGGGCATCGAGAGGCGCGAATATCGGGGCGTCGATCCACAGACCGCGGCGGAGCTCTTTCTGGGAATGATCCGTGGCATCAACATCTTCCGCAGGGACGAGGACACGGTCGAGGCCCTGGTCGCCGAGATCGTCGGCGTCTTCACCCGCGGAGTGGCTCGTTCGGAAGGGGAGCGATGAGGCGGATGCGGAGAGGGACGGCCTGCGGAGCGCTCGCCCGGCCGGCCGCGGCGGCAGCGAGCGTCCTCCTGACGGCGGCCTGTGGTCACTTCACGCCGGGAAGCACGATCTCGAAGTCCGTCGCGCCCTCGCCCGCCATCCCCTGGACCCCGCCGGCCGAAGGGCGATCGCCGCAGCAGGCTCCGACGAAGCTCGAGATTCCCGAGGAGTACACGAAGCCCGGCACCCAGCTCTCGCTCGCGCAGCTCGTGGACGTGGCGCTGCGAAACAACCCGCGCACGCGCGAGGCGTGGCACTTCGCCCGGGCCGCCGCGGCGGAAGTCGGCGTGCAGCGCTCGGAGTTCTACCCGGTCGTCGAGCTCGACGGCACGATCACCCGGCAGAAGACGTCCGCGGTCGGAGGCCAGTTCACTTTCCTGCAGACGACGTACGGGCCGGCGGCGTCCCTGAACTGGCTCCTCTTCGACTTCGGAGGCGGCCGGGCGGCCGACGTCGCCGAAGCGCAGGCCGCGCTCTACGCCGCGGACTGGATTCACAACGCCGCGATCCAGGACGTCGTCCTGCAGGTCGCGCAGTCCTACTATGCCTACTTGAACTCCAAGTCGCTCGTCGTCGCGCGTCAGTCGAATCTCGACGAGGCCCGCCGCAGCCTCGAGGCGGCCGAGGAGCGCCACCGCGCCGGTGTGGCCACGATCGCCGACGTCCTGCAGTCGCGGACCTTCGTCTCACAGGCGCAGCTCGACCTCCAGGACACCCAGGGGCAGGTGCTCGTCATTCGCGGCGCGCTCGCGACGGCGGTCGGCGTGCCGGCCACGATTCCCGTGGACGTCGGGGAGCTGCCCGAAGACCTCCCGCTCGACCGCGCTCAGGCGAGCGTCGACGAGCTGATCGTCCGGGCCACGGCGGAGCGGCCGGAGCTCGCTGCGCGCCGCTTCGAAGCGGAGGCCGCGAAGCACCGTGTCCAATCGGCGCTCTCCGACGGGCTTCCGAAGCTCTTCGCCTCCGGCACGATCAACCGGATCTACTACTACAACTCGACCGGCTCGCCTTACTCCGACAATTACGCGGGCTCGATTCTCCTGTCGATCCCGGTCTTCACGGGGCTCGAGACCGTGTACAGCACGAAGAAGGCGAAGGAAGAAGCGGAGCAGGCAACCGCCACCGCCGACGTGACGCGCGACCAGGTCACGCTGGAAGTCTGGACGAGCTACTACGCCGTGCAGACCGCGGCGCAGCGCGTGAAGACCTCGCGCGATCTGCTTGCCAGCGCCTCGCAGTCGGCGGACGTCGCCCAGGGACGTTACAAGGAGGGAGTCGGCAACATCCTCGACCTGCTGACGGCCCAGGCCGCTCTGTCCAACGCGCGGGCGCAGGAAGTGCAGGCGAGATCGCTGTGGTTTCTCGCGATGGCGCAGCTCGCGCACGCGACCGGGGCGCTCCTGCCGCGGGCGGCCGAGATCACGAATCCGGCGGGGAGAGCGAGCGAGGGGACGCGATGAAAGGGAAGCGAAACCGCGACGCGACGCGCGCGCTCGGGCTGGCGGCGGGAATCGCGGTCGGACTCCTGACGGGCGTCTCCTGCGCCCGGAAGGGAAAGGCCTCCGCGGCCGCGGAGACGGTGCCGGTCATGGCCGCGAAGGTCGAGCGTCGGGCGGTCCCGCTCGAGGTCCGGGCGATCGGGCACGTCGAAGCGCTCTCGACCGTCGCCGTGAAGACGCGCGTGGGAGGCGAAATCACTGAGGTCGCCTTCCGGGAAGGGCAGGACGTCAAGCCGGGAGACCTTCTCTTCTCGATCGATCGCCGGCCGTACGAGGCGGCGCTCTCGGAGGCGCGGGCGCGTCTCGAACGGGATCGCGCGCTCGCGAAGAATTCCGAGGAGTCGGCGGCGCGCTACGCGGAGCTCGTCAAGAAGGACTTCGTCACGCCGCAGCAATACGACGAGATGAAGGCAAACGCGGCCGCCGCGCAGGCCACGGTGCGCGCGGACGAGGCGACGGTCAAGACCGCGGAGCTGAACCTCGCATATTGCCGGATCGCCTCGCCGATCGCGGGCCGCACGGGCTCGATCCTCGTCCACGCCGGCAACATCCTGAAGGATAACGACGACCGCGCGCTCGTCACGATCAACCAGCTCCGGCCGATCGCGGTCTCCTTCACTGTCCCGGAGGGATCGCTCGAGTCGATCCGGGCGCGTTATCGCGCCGGGGAGAAGCTGGCCGTGCGCGCGATGCGCTCGGGGGCGACCTCTCCGGACGCGGTCCCGAACGAGGCGCCCGCGTCGGACGAAGGAGAAACGGTCGCGACCGCCGGCGGCGCGTCCGACTCCGACGCCGAGATCGGCCAGCTCTCCTTCGTGGACAACGCCGTGGACAGCGCGACGGGTACGATCCGCCTGAAGGCGACCTTCGGCAACACGTCCGGGACGCTCTGGCCCGGCCAGTTCGTGAACGTCGTCCTCGCTCTGCTGACCGACCCGAACGCGGTCGTGATCCCGACGCAGGCGCTCCAGACCGGACAGCAGGGACAGTTCGTCTTCGTCGTGAAGAGCGACCTGACGGTCGAGCCTCGTCCGGTGACCGTCGCTCGGACGCAGGGGGCCTATGCCGTCATCGCGAAAGGACTCCAGCCGGAGGAGCGCGTCGTCACCGACGGGCAGCTGCGGCTCGCGCCCGGATCCAAGGTCGAGATCAAACCCCAGGGGGAGGTGAGCTCGTGAGCCTGTCGGAAATCTTCGTCCGCCGGCCCGTCGCGACGACGCTCGTGATGGCCGGAATCCTCCTCTTCGGCATCATGGCGTATCGGCTCCTCCCGATCTCCGATCTGCCCAACGTGGACTTTCCGACGATCCAGGTCTCCGCAAACCTGCCCGGCGCTTCACCCGAGACGATGGCGGCATCCGTGGCCACGCCCCTCGAGCGCCAGTTCTCGACCATCGCCGGCCTCGACTCGATGACGTCTCTTTCGATGCTCGGCTCCACCCAGGTCACGCTGCAGTTCGCGCTCTCGCGCAACCTCGACGCCGCGGCGCAGGACGTCCAGTCGGCGATCGCCGCGTCCGCGCGCCAACTGCCGCCGAACATGCCGGCTCCCCCCTCGTACCAGAAGGTCAATCCGGCCGACTCGCCGATCCTCTACCTCTCCCTCGTCTCGGACACGCTGCCCCTCTCGACGCTGGACGAGTACGGCCAGACGATGATGGCGCAGCGCATCTCGACGATCTCGGGAGTGGCGCAGGTGCTCGTTTACGGGTCGCAGAAATACGCGGTGCGCATCCAGCTCGATCCGCGCTCGCTCGCGTCGCGCGGCATCGGGATCGACGAGGTCGCCGCCGCGGTCCGCAGCGCCAACGTCAACCTGCCGACGGGAACGCTCTACGGCCGGCACCAGGCCTTCACGGTCGAGACCAACGGCCAGCTGACACGCGCGGAAAATTACGGCCCCCTCGTCGTCGCCTACCGCAACGGGTCTCCCGTGCGCCTGCAGGACGTCGGCCGCGCCCTCGACTCGATCGAGAACGACAAGGTCGCCGCCTGGAGCGTCAACAACCAGGGGTCGGTGCGCACGATCACGCTCGCGATCCAGAGGCAGCCGGGAACGAATACAGTCGAAGTCGTCGACCGGATTCGGGCGCTCCTGCCGACGTTCGAGAAGCAGCTTCCCGCCTCGGCGAAGCTGCGCGTCCGGTTCGACCGGTCGGTCTCGATCCGCTCTTCTGTCGACGACGTCCGGTTCACGCTCCTGCTGACGCTGTGCCTCGT
>JBKPSZ010000053.1:0-10080 GCA_046735265.1 Acidobacteriota bacterium
CGCAGGAGGCGATCGGGACGCTCTACTCGCGCTACGCGCCGAGAGTCCTGGCGATTGCGGTCCAGTCGCTCGACCGCGCCACGGCCGAGGAGATCGTCCAGGACGTCTTCGTCTCCGTCTGGAAGAGCGCGCAGTCGTTCGATCCGAAGCGGGGACTCGTACGGCCGTGGCTCTTCCAGATCGCGCACCACCGGATTGCCAACGAGCTTCGCCGTCGCCGCCGCCGTCCGCAGATCGAAGACGACCCGGAAGGGGCACGCCTGGCGGCTCTCGCCGATCCGGCCGCCGACCAGTCCCAGGAGGCCTGGGAGGCATACCGGCGGGAGGCGCTCGCGCGCGCTCTGGCGGAGCTGCCTCCTCCCCAGCGCCAGGCCCTCGGCCTCGCTTATTTCCGAGAGCTCACGCACGAGCAGATCGCCTCGGTCCTGGAGCTTCCTCTCGGCACGGCGAAGTCACGCGTCCGCGCCGGCCTGCGCAACCTTCGCGTTCTGCTGGCGACGCTCGCAGTCGTTCTCGTCGCTCTTACTCTCCTCGTCGTGGATTCGAGGCTGCGGCGCGAAAGGCGAGAGCTCGCGCAGAGCGACCGCGCACTCGCGATGTTGACGGCGAGCGACTCGCAGGCGCTGCGTCTCACGGCGGCGGAAGGCGTTCCCGAAGCGACCCACGCCGTCTACCGCTTCCGTCCCGGCGGCGGCGTCGCGGTCCTGACGTTCTCCCACTTCGAGCCGGCGCCGACCGGGAAGATCTACCAGGCCTGGGCGCTTTTCGGCGAGCGCTGGATCTCGATCGGAACCGCGAAGCCCGACGCCGCGGGGCGGGCGCGCCTGATCGTCGAGGGCTCCGCTTTCAGCACTCGGCCCGACGCTGTTCGGGTGACGCTCGAGCCCGCGGCCGGCAGCGCGTCACCGACCGGACCGGATGTCGTCCGTTGGCAGGGGCCGTGATCGCGTCTGACGATCAAAGCATCCGTGCGGGCTGTGCCTGACCGGACGGCTGGCTCTTCACGGTCCGGATGTCGGGGCGGGGCTCGTCCCCGCCCCGTCAGACGTCGGGACTACTTCTTCCCGTGCCCCGCGTACAGCTTCTCGACCTTCGCCAGCAGCGCGGGCCCGGCCTGCTTGCTGTGAACGCTGCCCCTCACGATGATGTCGATCGGCGATGCGGCCTTACCGTAGTAGGCCTGGTTGTACTCCTCGGTCGGCTTGATCACCGATCCCGAAACGTCGACGCCTCCGTAGACTCCCTTTGAACGGCTGTAGGAGATGATGTCCGCGTTCGGCGTTCCCGCCGTCCCGACGCCGACCGGCCCGGCCGCGACGCTCGCGTCCCCGCCCACCTTGAACGAATTCGACATCAGGGAGTCGATCGCCTTCTGAGTCATGACGAGCCCGATGAGTTCGGAGCTCTGAACGCCGGCCTGAAACCCGGCGCTCGCGGTTCCGATCGTGTAGAAGGCGGGACCGTGCCAGCCCTTGTCGCCTTTCACCACGAGAACGCAGCGCCCGCCGGAGCCGCCGATGATGAACCCGGCCTTGACGATCTGACTGCAGATCAAGAGACCCTTGGCCTCCTTGGCGTGCTCGCGAAACCAGGTCATGTCCGGGTCGGCGACGAAGTGGTCGAGGGACAGCCCTGCGTCGGTGACCTCCTTGTCGGCGTCGGCCTTGGAGGCTTTCGCCCACATCGCGGACGGGGGTACGACGAGCACGAGTGCGAGGACCAATCGCGTCCAGATGGATTTCCGCATGAAAAACCTCCTCCTGAGCGTGGCGGCATCGCCGCCGCCAGACTTATCGGGGGGAAGCTACCACGGGGAGGAAAAGTCGGAATCCCCCTCCCGTCCGGCGTCGAGCTTCATCTCGATTTCACTCCCGCGACGAGCTTCTGGAACCGCGGGTTCTTGCGGAGGGGATCGAAGTTGGGATCGATCTTGAGCCAGCCGTGCGAGAGGTAGTACGGGATCTTCAGAAGCGGCTCCAGGTGGTCGAGCGCCTTCTCCGGCTCGCCGACAGAACTTCGTAGGCGCCGAGTCGCGTGCCCCCGGCGAGTGTCAAACGGATGGTTCTCGGGGGCGAACTTTAGGAGGGTGAGCGGAAGGTGTCGCGGGGTGACGGGGAGTCCGGCGCGCAAGCCCATTGAGGGAGGACGAAGTCATGAAATCAGGCCGGGCCCGTCGTCCTCCGATCCGTCTGTTCCTTCGCGCCCCAGATCAGGAGCCAGAAGATGATCGGCAGCTCCGCGGCGCTCAGGATCCTCGTGACCCGTTCGACCGACTCTGCGTACTGCGGGAAGACCAGCTCGGAGAAGGAGCTCCCGACGTAGCCGCAGCCAGCGACCATGAGGAGAACTCCCAGGAAGCGCGGGATGAATCCCGATCGAATGACGCAGATCCCGAACGGGAACAGCCAGAGGCCCCAGAAGACCTGCGCGGTCATGAGTCCCTGGCCGTGAAGTCGGAAAAACAGATAGGCCAGGGCATCGCGCTGATCCGCGTCGAGCGGCGAGAGGAAGGTCGTCCCGGCGGCGCCGCCGGCCAGATTCAGCGCAGCGATCTCCGGGACGATCGAGAGAAACGAGATCGGGACCGACAGAAGGATCAGGACCAGCATCGCGAGAGCCGGTCTCGGGCTCCCCGGCTGGAACAGCCAGTAGAGGACCAGCGCGACGAAGATGAACAGGCTCGTGCTGATGAGCTCCGCCCCGATGCCCAGTCGAAGAAGGGGCGCCAAGGCGCGGAGGCGATCGGCCGTCGCCGCCGCGTCTCCTCGCACGACCAGCTTGCCGGGGACGTAGAGGAGTGCGAAGACGCCGGGGATGCTACTGACGAGGTAGAGAAGCCCGGCGAGCCGAGCGGTCCTCTTGGTCGAGTCCATTCCTGGCTCTGTGATGTGGATACGAAAAAGCTCGAATCGGGTTCCATCCGTAAAGATAAGGTCTCGAGCGGTCTCCATCTCGAGACCCACGCGCCGATCGGCTGGGTTGTCGGGACCGGACTCACTTCGGCGCGTTCTGCGCCAGGAGCGCCTGCTGCGCGCTCGCCTCGGCCGGCTTTCCCCACGCCTTGTACAGCTCGGCGCGTGCGGTGATCGCCCTTTTCGCGAAGACGCCGGACACGCCTTGCTCCTTGATCAAACTCTCCGCGGCGGCGCGCAGCAGCGCATCGGCTTCCGGGTACCGCTTCTTCGCCGTGTAGATCTGGCCGAGTCGAAGGCGACCGAGGGCCATGGGGCTGCTCGCGTCGTCGAACTTCGCCGCGCGGATGGCGAGCGCTCGCCGCACCGCAGCTTCCGCTTCGTCCAGTCGGCCGAGCCGCATCAGGGATCCCGACTCGCCGACGAGAACGGACGCCACGTCGGGATGATTGGGGCCGAGGAAGCGCGTGAGCCGCTGCAGCGCCTCCTCGTACTTCGGCAGCGCTGCGGCGTCGTTGCCCTGGGCCCAGTACACGGTCCCGAGATTCGCGAGCGTCCGCGCGACGGGCTCCGAATCGTCGCCCAGGGCTTTCCGGCGGATTGCGAGGACCCTCTCCAGGTTCTCGGCGGTCTTTGCATAGAGGCCCTTGCGATACCAGACGTTGCCGAGGTTCTCGAGCAGGCTCGCGAGCTCCGGATGGTCCTCGCCGAGGACGCGGCTCTCGATCCGCTCCGCCTCCAGGAACGTCTTTTCGGCCTCGTCGAGCTGTCCGAGCTGTGTCTGCGCGACCGCGAGATCGTTCAGCGCGCCCGACAGCAGCGGACCGTCGTCGTGCTGAGCCCGCAGGATCGCGAGCTGCCGGGAGACGGCTTCCTCGGCGCCCTTCCAGTCCTCTTGTTCGGTTCGGAGCGTGCCGAAGGTTCGGAGACTCTCCGCGACTTCCGTGCTGCCCGGTCCGAAGATCCGCTCGCGGATCCGCAGGCCCTCGGCGGCGAGCTTCTCCGCTTCGGGATAGGAGCTCTTGCCGATGAGCGCCCTCGCGAGCTCGTCGAGCGTCTCGGCAGCCTCGGCGCTCTCCCGGCCGTGCCGCGCCTCCCGGATCGCGAGCGCTTCGCGCAGGAGCTTCTCCGCCTCGTCCCACTTCTTCTCCCACCGCAGGATGCCGGCGAGCGTGGTGAGCGTTCCCGCCACGCCGTCCGTGCCCCTTCCTTCCGCCGCCACACGGGTCTTCAGTGCCGAACGAAGGAGCGCTTCGGCGTCCCCGTATTCGCCTAACCCCGTGTATGTCTTTCCGATCGCCTCGAGCACGTCGGCCTCGACGAGCGGCTGCTTCCGGAAAGCGCCGTGCACCTGTTTCTCGGCCTGCTTCAGGGCGTCGACGAGCGTGACGCCGCGCGAGCCGCGCTGCCACGGATCCGCGCCGCCGAGCGTGCGCTGCAGGAACTGGTTGATCGCCGTTGCCCGCGCGGCCTCCTGCGTCGCCCGGTCGCGCTCACGGCGGATCCTCCCGGCCTGGATCGCGAGCGCGACGACGGAAGCGAGAACGATGAGAACAATCGCGACCGCCGCGCCGAAAATCGCGCGATGACGAGAAACGAGCTTGCGGACCTGATATGCGGTGCTCGGCGGATGCGCGAGGATCGGCTGGTTGGCGAGATAACGCTCGATGTCCTCGGCGAGCGCGTCGGCGGACGCGTAGCGGCGGTCCGCCTCCTTCTCGAGCGCCTTGCCGACGATCGTCGCGAGGTCGGCGTCGAGCTTGTAGCCTCCGCGGAAGGCCTGTTGCAGCGGCTTTGGAGCCTCTTCGAGGACCGTCTTCAACGCCGCGACCGTCGACTCCGGCAGGTCGTACGGAAAGCGGCCGGTGATCGTCTGATACAACGTCACGCCGAGCGAATAGACGTCGCTCCGCAGATCGATCTCGCGGCTCGCGCCCCGTGCCTGCTCGGGGCTCATGTACGCGAGCGTGCCGCCGATCTGGCCGAGCTGGCTCAAGAGCGTCCCCGCCGCGGATCCGTCGTTGTCCGCGATGCGCGCGAGACCGAAGTCGAGGATCTTGACCGCCGGCTCGGCCGGACGCGAGCGGCTCGGCGAACTCTGCGGCTTGTCGTCGGCGACGACGAGGATGTTCGAGGGCTTGAGGTCCCGATGGATGACGCCTCGCTGGTGCGCGTAGGCGACCGCGCGGCAGATCGTCGCGAAGAGCCGCAGCCGGTCGCGCAGCTGCGCGGGGGAGGGGCGGACGTCGCCCATTCGCTCGCGGACGTACTCGTCGAGCGGGCGGCCGCGGACGAGCTCCATCGTGAAGAAGTGCTGGCCGTCATCCGTGCGGCCGGCCTCGTAGAGTGCGGCGATGTTGGGATGGATGAGGCGCGCCAGCGTCTGGGCCTCGCGGCGGAAGAGACGAAGCTGGAGGTCGTCGACGAGCTTGCCGCCCCGGATGACCTTCAGCGCGACGCGGCGCTCCGGGTCGGTCTGCTCGGCCTCGTAGACGACGCCCATCCCGCCGCGGCCGAGAACCGAGAGGATGCGGAAGTCGCCGATCTCGCCGGGAGGCGGAAGGTCGGGGGAGGAGTTCGTGAAGCCGAGCGTCGGAAATTGCGTGTCGTCGGTCATCGAGCACCTCGCACCCGGGACGAACGCCCTTTTTCTGGGGACGAACCGCTTGCGGGATCCTACCGCGCCCCTTCGGCTGTCCTTCGCGGACTGCTCAAGCGGACGCTCTCCCTCTCGGTCGGGGGCGAGGCGAGGAGGCCGCGAGCCTCCAGAACTGCCTCTCGTTCAATAGCGTGATCCGGTGCCCCTTCTCGCGGAGCTGCTTGATCGCGATGAGCTTTCGTCCCGCGTCGCGACCACCGCCCTGGAGGGGATTGGGGCGGCCTCGCACGACAACGTTCGTCCTCGCGGACGGCGACCCGTGCACGGTCGCCCCGGCGCGGCGCGCGGCGCGGATGGCCTCGCTGCGGCGCCGGGTGAGAATGCCGGTGAAAGCCAGATGCGCGCCCTTCAACGAGCGCAGCCTCCCGATTTTGAGCGCCGCCGGCGGATGGGTCAGCGCGTCGATCAGCTCCTGCGCGCTCTCATAACGCTTCCCGCGTTCGCCGATGCAGCGATAGACGATTTCCTTCAACTGATCGGTGCACCGCAGCCGCCGGACCTCGCCCGTGCGGATCCGGTCTTTCGCGGTGCCTTTCACGAGCATCCCGAGGAGCTGTCCAACCTGATAGACGTCGTCGCGCGCCTGCCATTTCGGGGCCGCGCCCGCCCGGATCTCGGTCGGAGCGCCCCAGGGGTTCAGCGTGCGCGCCGCGATCCCGCGCCGATCGCTCTGATAGCTCACGATGCCGAAGTCGCCGAGCTTCAGGCACACGCCGTCGCAGACGAAGACGTTCATCGGCGTGAGGTCGCGATGGAGAAGCTGTCCGCGGTGGAGCTTGCCCAGAACCTCCAGGATCCCCGCGATCTCGCGCCGCGCCGTCCTTTCCGGCCAGCCTTTGCCGCTCTTCTGGAGATAGGAGCGCAGGTCCCCGTGCTTCGCATGCTCGAGCGCGAGACAGTAGAGAACGCTCCCGTCCTCTCGGATCAGGGGGAAGGCCTCGTACACGCGGATCGCGCGCGCGTGTCCTTCGAGGAGCTGCCCGAAGTAGGCCTCGCGCAGCCAGCCGTCGATGTGCTCGCTCGCCTTCATGGCGACCACAGCGGGGACCGCGCGGGACCGGGTGATGCGTGTCGCGAGGTAAGCCTGGCCGAAGCCTCCCTGGCCGAGGAGGCTTTCGACGCGGTAATGGAGCTTCGTTTCGGGGCTCGTGACGATCTGCTGCGGAAGAAGCAACGCCTTTCCGCGGGCCGCGCGGTCGGCCGCCGACATCGCGAGGGTCGTGGCTCTCGAGAAGTTCGTCGTGGCTTTCGAAACGGAATTCATCGGAGCCGCCGGGTCCGAGTCTACTGAACGGAAGTGAGGGGCAGCCTTCACGGCCCGTCGGGACAGGGTCCTCAGCGCATCAGGAGGGAGCGCCCTCCGTCATCTGCTTCAGCATCTGTTCGAGCGCCGCCTGGTCCGGCCCGACGAAGGGCTGGGCCTCCGGCGCCGCGGAGAGCGACGCGAGCAATCGCTCGATCATCGCTCCGGGTGCCGCGGGCAGATGGCTGCTCAGGATCGCCTTCGGCGCCATCCGGCGGATCGAGTCGAGCTCCCGGGCGAGGGCGCCTCGGTCCACCTTGTGCAGCCAGGGTGAGTCGATCGTCGCCCAGGCGACCTGCGCGTCGCGAAGGTCCTTCTCCGGGATGTCGGCGGCGCTCTGGGGCACGGCGGGGAGGAGCGCTCCGAAGCAGTCGGAGCTGAAGAGGACGCCGGACTTCTCGTCGTAGAAGCCGGTCGTCGACGGGTTGTCGAACACAGGAGGCTTGAAAGCGGCGAGAGTTCGCCCGCCGACCGTGATCTTCTGACCCGGGTTGACAAAGTGGACCCGATCCATCGGAAGCGGGGAAGCCGTCAGGCTCATGATCCCGACGCCGAGAAAGGTGGTGATCACCCGAATCCGGGGATTTTCGGCGAGGAGCGCCTGCAAGCTGCCCGTGTGATCGAAATCGGTATGGGTGAGCCAGATCCACCGGAGGTCGGCGGGGTCGATGACCGACCTCAGCGCCGATTGAAACGCCGCGCTCTCCACCACGCTTCCCGTGTCCACGAGGAGCGGCTCCGAACCCTTGATGACGAATGCGTTGATCGGGATGAACCCGAAGCCCGGGATCGGGAAATTCGACGTGAGGACCTCGATATCCGGCGCGGCCTTGTATGCGGTGACCATGGCGGTTCCTCCGGGTTTCGAGTCTAACGGCTCCGTTCGAAACGCCTCGATGTCGAGACTGTGGGAGAAAGAGCGCGGCCGCGAGCGTCGGCCGGCACCACGACCCCGTCAGTCCGCCGGCTTCACCCCCAGAGCCGAGTACAGCACCGCGCCGTCGTACACGGTGCCGTCCTTGATGACGGTGACGACGCGGCGGATGTCGGTGATCCGCTCCGTCGGATCCCCGTTCACGAGGATCAGGTCGGCAGCCTTCCCCGGCGCGATGGACCCGGTCGTCGCCTCGCGCTTCATCACGCGCGCCGGGACGATCGTCGCGAGCTGGAGCGCGCGTGGCGCCGGAATCCCTGCGGCGACGTAGTTGATGAGCTCCCGATGCAAGGTGAATCCGGCGAGGTCGTCGGTTCCGGCGACGATGGTCACGCCGGCGTCGTGGAGCTTTTTCAGGAATCGCAGCATGACCTGGTACGAGTCGCGATATTTCTGGTCCTTCCCCTCCGGCACCGGGAGACCGACGGCGAGGAAGTTCCGCCGGATCTGCGGGGGCAGGCGATTCGCCACGGGCTCGAGCGTCGGCGCGAACTTGCCGTCGCGGCCGACGAACAGGTCTTCGAAGACGCTGACGGTGGGATCGAGGACCGTGTGATGCTCTTGGAGAACCTTCACGAACGCCTGGACTCGATCCGAACCGAGGTTGAGCTCCGCGGCGTGCTCGGCGACCTCGGTGAAGCGCGCGGGCGTGCGCGTGTCCTTCACGGTGTCGAAGAGGAAGTTCAGGAACCAGAAGTTGGCGTGCTGAACCTCGTCGTATCCGGCTTCGACCGCCTGCTGCAGGGTCATGAAGGCGGGCACGTGTCCGCTGACCCGCATGCCGTTGCGATGCGCCTCCGCGGCGATCACCGGGACGAGCTCCGGCTTGACGGAGCTGTAGATCTTGATCTGTTCGTACCCGAGCGACTTGTAGCGGGCGACGTCGGCTTTCGCCTCCTCGGGAGTATCGGCGAACACCTTGGTCGGCCCCTGATAGGGGCCGCGTCCGTCGACGAAGCCCGCCATGATCACACGCGGGCCGGCGAGCGTGCCCGCGTCGAATTTCTCGCGCAGATCGCGCAGGTGATCGATGTCGTTCGCGAGATCGCGAACCGTCGTGACCCCGGCGGCGAGGTGAAGGACGCCGTCGTCCCATTCGCCGAGGTGCACGTGCATGTCCCAGAGCCCGGGGAGGAGCATCTTCCCCTTCGCGTCGAGGACCTCCGCTGACGATCCGGCGCCCGCGCCGAGGCTCGCGTCGCCGTCGGACGCCACGACGGCGATCCGGCCGCCGTCGATCTTCACCGACATGCCGTCCCGGACTTTCGCAGCCTCGCTGTCGAAGAGCCGCGCGTGCTGGATGACGAGCGGGCTGGCCGGCCTCTTCCGGAGCTTCGCGGCAATCTCTTCGCCGCGTTTCACCGCGCGCGCTTTCTGCGCCTCGAGCAGCGCCGGCCAGGCATCTCCCGCGCCTTCGGGGAGCAGCGCGAACCAGTCGCTCCCGGCCGCGAAGAAGGTGTTGTCGTCGAGGAGCCAGACCTGGCTCCCGGTGAACGACAGCCCGACGGTCTCGTAGAGAGTCGCCGTGCGCTTCTTTCCGCCGACTTCGACCGGCCGGTCGAGGACTTTCTCGATCCTCGCTTCTCCCTCGGGGAGGAGTGGCAGGCGGTTTCCGGAGGCCGCGAGAAGAGCTCGTTCCATCTCGCCGACCAGGACCGCGTCGATCGGGACATAGAAGGAGCGTCCCGAGACGGCTTTCTCGCCTTTCTCCGACTTGTTGCTCCAGGACGCCTTGCCGCCGGCGAGGCGGAAGCGCTCGTTGACGACCCGCTTCTCGTAGTCGTTGCCCGTGGCCTCGATCTCCGTCGGAATTCCGTCGCGGCCGACGACGATGCGGGTCATGATCGCCGGGCCGCGGCCGCGGTCGTTGAAGGAGAAGAAGTTGTGGTGTGCGCCGTCGGGCGTCGTCCAGACGGCGAGAACGCCCGCCCTGTTCCCTGCCAGCAGCACGGTGAAGCGCCGGGCGTCGGCGGGCACCTCCGGCGGGACTTTGACGAGAGAGGCCTGGACGTCGGAGGGAGAGGGCTTCGGCTGCTGCGCCACCGCGCGAGCGGACCCGAGGATCGCCGCGGGGATCAGGACGAGGAATGCCCATCTCCGGGGATCGAAGAGCCGTCGAAAAACAATCATGCCGTTCATTCCTCGTTTTCCGATCTGGCCCGCGGGGGCAGGGCGGCACCGGCGGCCTCGAGGTCGGAGAGCGCGGGCAATCCCGCCTTCGAGAGCTTTTCGTTGAACGCGGGAAGCTCGCGAGCCTCGAGCCGTGTCCACC
>JBKPSZ010000054.1:0-8199 GCA_046735265.1 Acidobacteriota bacterium
CTCGCGGCCTCCTTCCCCGCGACCTACGCCCTCGTGGCCGAGAAGTTCCGCGTGGACGAGCTTTACGACGCGATCATCGTGCGCCCCTTCAACGGCCTGGCGCGCTTCTGCTGGAAGGTGATCGACGTCCTCATCATCGACGGCGTGCTGAACGCGGCGGCGTTCTTGGTCGAGCTCGTCGGAGACCTCCTTCGATTTCTCCAGGCCGGAAACGTTCGCAACTACGCCCTGTCTTTCCTCCTCGGCGTCGTGGCGCTCATGCTGATCGTGCTGGGGGGCTTCTGATGCGTCGCCGGTCACAGCGGGAAAGTCGGATCCGATGACGGACCTGCTCCAGAACCACCTGCTGTCGGTCGTCGTCTTCCTGCCGGTGGCCGGCGCGGCCCTGGTCGCCCTGTTCCCATCGTCGGCCGCGAAAGCCGCCCGGACCTTCGCGCTTCTCATCGCGATCCTCGACTTCGCCTTGTCGATCCCGCTCTGGACGCGTTTCGTGCCCGGGGCCCCCGGTTTCCAGTTTACCGAGACCGTCGTGTGGGTACCGGCCTACGGCATCTCCTACTCGGTGGGCCTCGACGGCCTCTCGCTCGTGCTCCTCCTCCTGACGACGCTCCTGACGCCGGTGTCCCTGCTCTTTTCCGTCACTCACGTGGAGAAGGGCGTGCGCGGGTTCTCGATGGCCTTCCTCCTGCTCGAGTCGGGAATGCTGGGGAGCCTCGTCGCGCTCGATCTCGTGCTCTTCTACGTCTTCTGGGAGGTCATGCTCGTCCCGATGTACTTCATCATCGGGATCTGGGGCGGCGCGCGGCGGATCTACGCCGCGATGAAGTTCTTCCTTTTCACGATGGCCGGCAGCCTCCTGATGTTCCTCGCGATCCTCTATCTCGCGGTCCGGCACCACTCGGTGACGGGACAGTGGTCGTTCCTGCTCGCGGACCTGGCGTCTCTGGACCACACCGCCGGCATCCAGGCGATCCTCTTCTCCGCTTTCGCGCTCGCTTTCGCGATCAAGGTGCCGGTCTTTCCGCTCCACACCTGGCTGCCTGACGCGCACACCGAGGCGCCGACCGCTGGATCGATCATCCTCGCGGGCGTCCTCCTGAAGCTCGGCGTGTACGGCTATCTGCGCTTCGGACTGTCGCTCTTCCCGGAGGCGGCGCTCCGGTACGCGCCCTGGGTCGGACTGCTCGGCGTCATCGGCGTCATCTATGGCGCTCTGGTCGCCTATCCGCAGAAGGACATGAAGCGGCTCGTCGCGTATTCGTCCGTTTCGCACCTCGGGCTCGTCGTCGTCGGGGTCGCGGCCTTCACGTCCGTGTCTCTCTCCGGTTCGATTCTCCAGATGATCAACCATGGCCTCTCGACGGGGGCGCTGTTCCTCCTCGTCGGAGTGCTCTACGAGAGGCGCCACACGCGCGAGATCGAGGCCTACGGCGGCATCGCGGGCGTCGTTCCGGTCACGACGGCCCTCTTCCTCGTTGCGACCCTCTCGTCGATCGGCCTGCCCGGCTTGAACGGTTTCGTCGGAGAGTTCCTGATCCTCCTCGAAACCTGGACGTCGGCCCACCGGTGGTGGGCCGTCCTCTCGGCGACCGGCGTGATCCTCTCGGCAATCTACATGCTGACTCTCGTCCAGCGGGTCTTCTGGAACCCGCTCGTGCACGAGGAGAACAAGCAGCTGACCGAGATCCGACCGAGCGAGCTCGTCGCCGCGGCCGTTCTCGTGCTCGCGATGGTCTGGATCGGCGTGCGCCCGAACGACGTGCTCTCGCGCCTCGGACCCACGGTCGAGGCGATACGGGAGAGCGTGCTCGAGAAGACCGCGGCCCGGGCACCGGGACATGCCTCGCCGTCGGCGCCGGCCGGCACTGCGGCGGGAGGCGCGCCTTGATCCCCTTCGGCCCGCGCGAGCTCGCGGCGATCCTGCCGGAGATCTGCCTCGCGGCCGCGGGATGCCTGATCGTCCTGCTCGAGGCCTTCGCCCCTGGCACCCGCCGCGCTTTCGCCACGATTACCCTCGCGGCGATCGCCGCCTCGCTTTACTTCCTCGCCCGCGCGCCGATCGGGACCACCTTCGGCGGACGCCTCGAGACTTCGGCGTTGACCAACGTCGTGAGCCTGTTCCTCGCCGCGACCGCGGCGATCGCGACGCTCGTCGCCAAGCCCTACCTCGAGCGGACGGGGCAGGAGAAGGGAGAGTTCTACGCTCTCCTCCTCTGGGGACACCTCGGCGTGTCGCTCATGGTTCGCGGGCTCGATCTCATCGTCGTGTTCATCGGACTCGAGACGCTCTCGCTTGCCTTCTACGTTCTCGCGGCGATCTTCCGCAGCATCCCGTCCTCCTCGGAAGCCGGCTTGAAGTACTTCCTGACGGGCGCGTTCGGTTCGGCGTTCACGCTCTACGGAATCGCGCTTCTCTTCGGGAAGAGCGGGAGCCTCCGCATCTCGTCGCTGTCGCAGGTCGGGCTCGGCTCGGATCCGGTCGTCACGCTCGCGCTTCTCCTCCTCCTCGCCGGTTTCGGGTTCAAGATGTCGCTCGCGCCTTTTCACGCCTGGGCGCCCGACGTCTATCAGGGAATGCCCACGCCCGCAGTCGCCTACCTTTCGGTAGCGCCGAAGGGGGCGAGCGTCATTGTCCTCTACCGCGTGCTCACCGCCGTCTTCCAGGGAGAGCTGCCGGGAAGGCTCGAGACGGGCATCGCCGCCCTCGCGATCCTCTCGATGACCCTCGGCAACGTCGTCGCGCTCGCTCAGCGGGACATCAAGCGGCTCCTCGCCTACTCGGGTATCGCGCACATGGGATACGTGACGATCACGTTGGCCGTCTTCGGTCGAGCGGCCCTTTCGGCCGCGATCGTCTACTTCTTCGCCTACTTGGTCTCCAATGCCGGCGCGTTCGCGGCAGTCTCGGCGCTCTACCGGGACGAGACGAAGCCCCATCCGGTCGGCCTCCTCGCCGGCGAGGGACGGCGCGCGCCGTTCCCGGCGGCCGTCCTGACGCTTTGTTTCTTGTCCCTGGCGGGAATCCCGGCGACGGCCGGATTCATCGGAAAGTTCTTCGTCTTCGGAACGGCGATCGAACGCGGTCTCTACGCGCTCGCCGTCATCGGCATCCTGAACAGCCTCGTGTCGATCGGCTATTATTTGAAGGTCGTCTACGTCCTCTACATGCGCGAACCCGTCGAAGCGGAGAGACCACCGGCGCTCGAGGTATCCGACGGCCTCGCCCTCGGCCTGTGCGCGGCGGGCATCCTCGCTCTGGGCATCTTCCCCGCCGGCCTAGTGAGCCTGGCGCGCCAGGCCGCCGAGACGCTCCCCTTCTTCGGGCCCTGACCCCCGGTTCCAACGAAAGATCGACGACCCGATCGCTCGACCATCCCAAGAAAAAGGAGACGAGAGCATGTCCGCGAAGCCCCGACCCGCGATCCGGCCGGCTCCCCGCCCCGCCCCCTCTCCTTCCACGCCGGAAGACCTGAATCCGTTCCGCTTCGCCCGGCGGCAGTTCGAAAGGGCCGCGGATCATCTCGGCCTCGACCCCGGGACGCGCGAGGTCCTCGGCAACCCGAAGCGGCAGCTCATCGTGTCGATTCCCGTCAAGATGGACGACGGATCGATCCGGTGCTTCCAGGGGTATCGCGTGCAGCATTCGATCGCACGCGGCCCCTCCAAAGGGGGCATCCGGTACCACCCCGGCGTGACGCTCGACGAGGTCAAGGCGCTCGCGATGTGGATGACCTGGAAGTGCGCGGTCGTCAACATCCCCTTCGGCGGCGCCAAGGGAGGCATCACGGTCGATCCCAAGAAGCTCTCCTTGGCCGAAAACGAGCGCATGACGCGGCGCTTCACGTCCGAGATCTCGATCCTTCTCGGACCGGATCGCGACATCCCCGCGCCCGACGTCTACACGAACGCGCAGACGATGGCGTGGATGATGGACACCTACTCGATGACGAAGGGCTACTCGACGCTGGGGGTCGTCACGGGCAAGCCCCTCTCGATCGGCGGCTCGGCCGGGCGCAACGAAGCGACGGCCGAAGGATGCTTCGTCGCGATCGAGGAGGCGGCAAAGCGCATGTCTCTCTCGCTCAAGGGCGCGACGGCGGCCGTCCATGGCTTCGGCAACGCCGGCTCGTTCGCGGCGAAATTCCTGGAGGAAGCCGGGGTGCGCATCGTCGCGGTATCGGACTCGCAGGGCGGCGTGTACGACAAGAAGGGGCTTTCCGTCACGAGTCTCTTCGCGACGAAGGAGAAGAAGGGCACCGTGACGGCCGCCAAGGGCGACGCGATCTCGAACGAAGAGTTGCTCGAGCTGTCCGTGGACATCCTGGTTCCCGCGGCCCTCGAAGGGGCCATCACGCGCGCCAACGCCTCCCGGGTCAAGGCCAAGATCGTGGCGGAAGCGGCGAACGGACCGACCACGCCCGAAGCCGACGACGTTCTCCGCAAGAAAGGGATCGTCGTCATCCCGGACATCCTGGCCAACGCCGGCGGAGTCACGGTCTCGTACCTCGAGTGGGTGCAGGACCTCTACTCCTTCTTCTGGGAGCCGGACATGGTGCGCAACCACCTCCAGCGGACGATCCGGCGGGCCTATTCGGACGTCGAGGCGATGGCCCGCAAGCACGACACCGATCTGCGCACGGGAGCCCTCGTTCTGGCCGTCAACCGCGTCGAGGAGGCGACCCGGATCCGCGGGATCTTCCCCTAGCCGCCCCGGGGGCGGAGCACGGCGCGGACTGAGTCCCGGGCACGGTGGCCAGCCCACCGGGGGGCTCAGCTTCAGCCGGCTTTGATATGGTTCACCCCATAGGTTTGCGAAGAATGGTGGGAAGCGCCCGAAGATCGATTTCGCTGAAAGGAGGAAGCATGTCCAAGAGGATTCTCAGTCTTGTTTCGGCGGCTTTCGTGCTGGCCGCAGTCGCGGTGGCTCAGCAGTCGACGACGACACGCACGGTGAATTTCGAGATCGTCTCCGTCAACGGCACAACGATCGTTTACAAGGACATGGGGACCGGCCAGACGAAGGAGTACGTCGCGCAGCCGGACGCCAGGTTCACGATGGACGGCAAGGAGATGGGGCTCTCGGATCTCAAGCCCGGGATGAAGGGGTCGGCCACTGTCACGACGACGACCACCACGCATCCCGTCGTGGTCACGGAAGTCAAGAACGCGACGGTCCTGGCCGTGGCCGGAAACGCCATCATCGTGCGGATGGCCGATGGCACGAACCGTCAGTTCACGCAGGCGGACGTCGACAAGCGCAACGCGAAGCTCTATCGCGATGGACAGGAAGTCGCGCTTTCGCAGTTCCGGCCGAACGACCATCTGTCGGCCACGATCGTCACGGACTCCGCGCCGAAGATCGTGAGCTCGAGCCAGGTCAAGGCGATGGTCAAGAGCGAGCCGAAGCCGGCCCCGGCCGCTGCGGCGTCTGCACCGGCTCCCGCTCCGGCGCCCGCCCCGGCTGTGGCATCCGCCCCGGCGCCGGCTGCCGAGCACCACGCGAAGCTTCCCAAGACGGCGAGCTCGGTTCCCGCGATCGGAGCGTTCGGCGCTCTGCTCGTCTCTCTGGGGCTCGCGCTGGCGATTCGGCGTCGTCGGACCCGCTAGCCGCGAGTTCTTCGGATCTTCAAGCCGCGTCCGGCTCGCAATGCCTGGCGCGGCTCTTGTTTTTCCAGCTCGCGCGGATTCAGCGCCACTGCCGGATGAGCAGGGCGCGCACGGGAGAGGCGTCGAGCGTCTCGAAGGCGAGAGGCGCCGCGACGAGCCCGTAGTCACCCGGCGCCACGTGGTCGAGCCGGAGCGCCTCGA
Source organism: Acidobacteriota bacterium (assembly GCA_046735265.1). Taxonomy (GTDB): domain Bacteria; phylum Acidobacteriota; class Thermoanaerobaculia; order UBA5066; family Gp7-AA6; genus DATBFU01. Next base: position 5,809 of record JBKPSZ010000054.1, read on the forward strand.
GGAGAGCGACCCCGCGCGAGAGCAGAGCCCGGTGCGCCGGAAGGTCTTCCGCGTCGAGCGGATCGATCGACAGCGCGTCGGTTCCGACGAGAAGCGCCCCCTTCTCCGCGAGCCGGACCGCCGCGAGGGGCGAGAGAAACGCCTGTCCCCGGGTTCGGAAGAGCACGCGGGGAAAGCCGATCGCCCTGCGCGGAAGTCCGTCGGGCCCGACTTCTCCCTCTCCCGGCAGATCCAGGACCCGCGCCGGCCCGACGAAGGGGTGGAGCGAGACCGCCCCGATCGCGGCGCCGTCCAGCAGGACGTGCGCCGGAGCGTCGGCGTGCGTCCCGAGGTGCGCGCTCATGCTGAACGCGGTGGATTCGTAGGGCGCGCCGTCCGTCAAACTCGACGTCGTGCGGTAGCTGAAAGGAGATTCTCCCGGCCATCCCCGGGTGCGCTCGCCGATCGGCCGGGAGATGTCGAGGATCTCGAGCCCGCGGGACGCTGGACTTCGCTTCGCGCCGGCTACCGCATCCGGCGGACGGTCTTCTTCTCGGCGTAGCGCTCCGCCACGTGGGGGTCGTACCCGCGGTGCCGCGGATGGAGCGCGACGTCCCGGTACTCGGCGTCGCATCGGTAGCAGATCGTAACCGGTCGCACCCGGGCGGCGACGATCCAATCGACGAGCACCGTCGCGAGCAGCGCCGGCGTGAACCAGATCCAGCCGAACTTCCAGCCGACGAACAGGGCCAGCCCGAGCGAGGCGACGAGAAAGAGGCATCCGAGCCGCTGATCGAAATCCTTCTGGAGGAAGAAGGCGCGATTGCCGCAGAACCCGCAGCGCTCGACGCCCGAGGACCCGAAAGCCTCCGGAAGCTTGGCTTCGTACTTCCGTCCGCAGCGGGCGCAGGCGAATTCCCCCGCGTCGGAGGTCTCGTGCTCTCTCGCCGCGAGGCAGTCGGGGCAGTAGTAACGGGCGCGCACGCCGCCTAGCGCCTCTCGTCAGGATCGGGACACGGCGGGAAGGAGTGCGACAGGAGTCCTCCTCTCCTCGCGTCTAGGCCGGGAACCCGGTCGCCACGGTCAGGTAGGAGGACAGGAGCTCTCCGATCAGGACGAAGACGAGCGCCACGTAGAGGAGCCCGGTCGCCGCCTGGTTCGACCGCATGTCCGCCGTCTTCCAGATGAAGTACGAGAGCGCGAGTGGACCCAGGATCCCCCACGTCACACGAAACAGGAAGAACAGGGCGTCGCGTTCGAGCGAGAGGAGCGACGAGAGGCCGGCCGGGTTCGGATCGGCGGCGAAGGCCGCACCGAGCAGCGCCGTGCGCGCCGCCGCGAGCGCCCCGAAGAGGAGCGCTCCGCGGGCGAGAAGCCGAAACGGAAGCGACCGCGAGACGAGGTACCAGTGTCCGAGGTTCATCGTCAGGACGACCGCCCCGAGAAAGAGTCCCCCCAGAAACGCGCCGGCGATCGTCCATGCGTCGCCGTGCGGCCGGGGAGCGGAAGAGGCGACGCCGACCAGAGCCCAGCCCGCAGCGGCCGCGCCGAGCGCGAGCACGGACCGGGCTGAGGCGGCGCGGTCGGCCCAGGCGAGCGCCGTGTAAACGAAGAGAAGCGCGACCGGTGCGAACGACAGCGCGGACGGATAACCCGCCGGTTTCGCCAGCCAGGCTCCCGCGAGGAACGCCGCCGCGAGAATGCCGTGGAGCGCGAAGAATCCCTTTCCGAGGGTCCGAGGCGGAAAGAAGAGGAGCAGAAAGGCGGTGCCCATGCCCGCTTCGAGCAGGAAAAGCGCGAGACCGGCCAGAGCCATGGAGGGCGGATGTTAATGGAAGGCGGGCGGCGCGCCCCGCCCTGCGGGAGAGGGGGCCAAGGACGCGAGGGCGAGCACTTCGTCCGCGATCCGGTCCGTGTATTCGAGCAGCCCGTGATCCCCATCGGGAATCTCGACGAGACGGGAGCCGGGGACGAGCCGGCCGGAGGCTTCCCATCGGTCCCAGACCTCCCGAACCGAGTCGAAGGGCACGCTCTCGTCGCGGCGCCCCATGATGACCACGACGGGAACCTCCGGCGGATCGCGGTCGGCGTCGAAACCCGCCATCTCCTCGAAGAAGCGGCGGTGGATCGGGAGCTCCATCCCCGCGCCGAAGTGGAAAAATGGGATCGGGTCTCCGAGCGGCAGCTTTTCGAGCCAGCGCGGCCCGAATCCGAGCGCGGGCGCGATCAGGAGAAGCGGCGAGTGCAGGGCGAGACGCGCCGAAGCGAGTGCCACGAGAGCCCCGAGAGAGCTGCCGCAGACGACCGCCGGCATGTGCCGGCGGGTCTCCCAGAAGGCGAGCCGGGCCATACCGCGGAAATCCAGCCGCTCGAAGGAGGGAATGTTGAGATCCGGGGCGATCACCCTCAGAC
>JBKPSZ010000055.1:0-10414 GCA_046735265.1 Acidobacteriota bacterium
GTGGACGGCGCGCTCGCCTCCCTCGTTCTCCAGCACTTCGTGGAGGTCGTCGCGGCGGACGACTTCACCGAGGAGGCGATCGCGTACTTTTCGAGAAAGCCGAACATCCGCCTCCTGCGCGTCCCGGTCTCCCGCGGTCCCCGCGGCGGGCTCGACTACAAGCGAATCGAAGGCGGCCTGCTCGTCCAGGACGCCGACGCCGAAGGCGATCCGGTCTCGAGCTGGCGGGTTCTCTCCCAGCGCAAGCCCACGGCCGTCGAGCGGGCGGCCTGCGAGCTCGCCTGGAAAGTCGTGCGCCGCGTGAAGTCGAACGCGATCGTGCTCGCCAACGCGCGCCAGACGATCGGCATCGGAGCGGGCCAGATGAGCCGGGTGGACGCCTGTCGCCTCGCCGCGACGAAGCCGGTTCTCCCGATCGTCAATTGTGGAGCGGCTTCCGACGCGTTCTTTCCGTTCCGGGACGGCGTCGACATCCTCGCCGAAGTGGGCGTGACCGCCGTGGTCGCTCCCGGAGGCTCGATCCGCGACCCCGAGATCGTGGCGGCCGCCGATCAGCATCAGATGGCCTTTCTCCTAGCGCCGCGGAGGCATTTCCGGCACTGAGGAGGAATTCGACGATCGGTGGATCGGTTCATCGGTCCATCGGACGCCGGTGCTCCCGATCGCCCGATCTCCCGATTGTCCGATGACCCGATTCCTCCTTTCGCTTCTCCTCGCCGCCGCGCCCGAGGCGTCGTCGCCGGAGGCCATGCTCGCGCGTTCCGCCTCGCTCTACAACGACGGCTCGGCGCACGCGGCGGACTTCGTCCAGATCTACACGCCGGCGGGCTTTGCGACCTCCCGGCGCGAGTCGGGCGTCGTGTGGATTCAGCGGCCGCAGCGGCTGCGATTCGAGTACTCCGCTCCCGAAAAGAAGACCTTCACCTACGACGATGGCGAGGGGCGCTTCTACTCCCCCGCCGATCGGCAGCTCGACGTGAAGAAACTCTCGCCGGACGAACAGGCTCGCCTCCCGATCGTTTTCCTCAAGGACCCAGCGGAGCTCGCCCGCGAATACTCCCTGTCGGCCGAGGGGGGGCCCGACGGAGGACGACGCATCGGGCTCGTCCCGCGAACTCCCCGACCCGAGCTCGCGCGGCTCGATCTCGGCCTCTCGTCGAACGGCGAGATCCGCGAGCTCTCCTATTCCGACGACGCGGGCAATCGGACGGAGTTCCGATTCGAGAAGTGGAGATCGGAGAAGCCGCGTCCGGCCGCGGACTACCGCGTGGAGGGGCCGAAGGGAACGCGCGTCGTCGAGTGACGGGGCGGTGTCCGGCGGAAAGCGGAGCGCCGGAAGGCGAAGGCTGCACTACAATCCGCCTTCGATGCCCCAGGAATTCTCGTTCGACGTGGTCTCGCGCGTGGACCTCCAGGAGGTCTCCAACGCGGTCCAGCAGGCATCCAAGGAGATCGCCACGCGCTTCGACTTTCGGGGAAGCGCTTCGAAGATCGAGTGGAACGAGAAGGAGCTCGCGCTGACGCTCGTCTCCGACGACGCACACAAGCTGAAGTCGGTCGTGGACATCCTCGAGACCCGGCTCGTCAAGCGGGGCATCGCGGTCCGCGCCCTGGACTACGGGAAAGTCGAGGACGCGGCGGGAGGGACGGTTCGCCAGGTCGTGAAGGTGCAGCAGGGAATCTCCTCGGACAAAGCGAAGGACATCGTCAAGGTCATCAAGGATCGGAAGCTCAAGGTCCAGGCGGCGATCCAGGCCGATCAGGTCCGGGTATCCGGCCGCAACAAGGACGATCTGCAGGCCGCGATGGCGGCGCTCCGCGCGGGCGACTTCGGCCTGCCGCTCCAGTTCACGAACTACCGATGAGCCCGATCTCGAACCGCCGCCTGGCCCGCGCCTACGATCTGATCGCGGACAAGCTCGCGCTCGTCGAGGAGGAGCTGCTCCTCCATTTCCGCTCCCCCGTCCCGACGATCGACCGGATCGGGAGCTATCTCGCGGCGGGCGGCGGCAAGCGGATCCGGCCGGCGCTGCTGCTCCTCTCGGCCCGGCTCCTCGGATACGACCGGGGAGAGAAGGACGTCCGCTACGCGACGGTCGTCGAGTTCATCCACACCGCGACCCTCGTCCACGACGACGTGATCGACGAAGCGAGCCTGCGCCGGGGGCGCACGTCCGCCAACGCCCGGTGGGGCAACAATCTGACGGTCCTCTTCGGCGACTACCTGTACACGAAGTCGATGGGCATCGCCCTCGACGAAGGGGACCTCACGATTCTGAAGGTCCTGTCCGACACGACGCTCGCCATGATCGAGGGAGAGATCATCGCGATCGAGAAGCTCGGCTCGATTCAGGTGACGCGCGAGGAGACCCTCGAGATCACGCGGAGGAAAACGGCCGACCTCTTCTCCGCAGCCTGCCGGATTCCGGCGCACTTCGCGCCGGACGGCGATCTGATCGCGGCCGAGCGCCTGGCCGAGTACGGGCGATGCCTGGGCGTGGCCTTCCAGCTGATCGACGACCTGCTCGACTACACAGGCAACGTCGAAGCCGTCGGAAAACCGGTCTTAAACGACCTGCGCGAGGGGAAGCTCACGATGCCTCTCATCCTCGCGCTCCCCCGCGCTTCCGCCTCGGAGCGCGAGCGCGTCGCCACGGTGCTCGCGGAGCGGGACTTCCGAAGCGTTTCGAGCGACCAGGTTCTGGAGATCGCGGAGCGGTACGACGGGATCGCGGAGACGCGCGCCCTCGCGCGAGACTACGCGGGCGCCGCGCGCGTGGCGCTCGGCGCCTTTCCCGACTCCGAGGCCAAGGACGGGCTGCTGCTCGCGACGGAATCGGTCATCGATCGCGTGTCTTGACTGGCGATTGCTGATTGGCGATTGCTGGTTGATGATTGATGATTGATCTCGATCAGGCGCCAATGAGCAATCTTCAATCACCAATTATCAATCGAATAACGTTCGGCAATATGGCGTAGAGACATAAAATCATAAGGGCCTAAGAAAAATAGGTTAATCGGCTTTTCAGCCATATTTTTTCTTGTATCCGGTCGCGCGCCGGTCTACACTGGCTGTGGAAATCGATGTCGCAGAACTTCTCCACCTGGAACGGCCTCACCCAGACCCTTCGCCGGCAGCTCTCGATGCGCTTCCCCCCCCACGACGACACCGAGGAAGAGGCCCAGCTCTACTTCCGGCGCGCCTGCCTGGCGGCGTCGGAGGAGCGATACGACGTGGCGATGGTCTTCGCCGGAAAGGCGCTCGAGCTCTCCCCGCGCCACCTTCCGAGCCGCCTCCTCCTCGCGCAGATCTACGACCGCGGCCTCCACGAGATCGAGGCGGCGATCCAGGCCTACAAGAAGGTCATCTCGCTCGCGGGCTACGAGAGCGCCAATCCCTACTGTTCCGCCGCCCGCGAGGCGCTCGACGCCCTCGTCCAGCGCGCGGCGAGAATCCCGGTCGAAGTCGGCTGATTACGACTCGCCCTGAGTCCCTGGTCTTCGCGACCGAGGACTGCGGACTTCGGACGGAGGACTCCTCGGGCTAGAGCGACGGCAGTCCTCGGTCTTCAGTGCTCAGTCCTCAGTCCGGGATACCTCCACGGATACATCGGCGGCCTTCCCCAGACCACCGCCGCGCGCTCCCCTTCGCTCGCCGGCCAGAGCCGCTCGACGCGCCAGCTCCCGTCCGTGACGAGGGCGCGTCCGCCGGGAAGCTCGAACTCGAGCAGGAGTCCCCCGACGCCATTCGAGCTTTCGACTTCGACGGAGAGACGGTTGGTGCCGCTTCGAAGGAAGCGCGCGACGTCGATGCGCGCGAGCGCGTCCCCCGGCTTCTGGCTCCCGCGCGAGACGGCCGCCCCGTTGACTTCGAGGCTCCATTCGCGGTCGGCGAAGAAGAGGAGCCGTGCGGACGCCGGCGGCGGGCCCTCGATCGGGAACTCCTTCCAGGCGCGGAAGCGCAGGCGCGCCGGCTCCGGGATCTCCCGCGTGTACCAGATCCATCGAGCGGAGCCGGTCGAGAGCTCGCGGCGGTCCCGCAGGCCGCGAACCGCGGCCAGCGCCGCCCCGCCGGCGAGCAGGATGAGCGCGACGGTGCGGAGCAGTCGGAGCAGGCGCCGGCTTTCTTGACCCAAGCCGGGCCGCAGGATACACTTTGATTCCCGACATGGTCGTTGTCGGGATCATCCCCGCCCGTTACGCCTCCGTACGATTCCCCGGAAAGCCTTTGGCTCTTCTCGCGGGAAAACCGATGGTGGTGCACGTCCTCGAGGGAGCCCGGGCGGCCCGCCGTCTCGACCGGGTGCTCGTCGCGACAGACGACGAACGAATCGCGGACGCGGTCCGCCGGGCCGGCGGCGAGGCGCTGGCGACGTCGCCGCAGGCGGCGAGCGGGACCGACAGACTCGCGGAAGCGGCGCGCGCGATCGGCGCCGACGTCTACGTCAACATCCAGGGGGACGAGCCGATGATGTCCGGCGAAAACATGGACCGCGTCGTCGAGACGCTCCTCGCTTCCCCCGAGCGGCGGCTCGCCACACTCGCGATCGGCCTTCCCGCCCGGGAGGCGGCCGACCCGAACGTCGTCAAAGTCGTCGTCGCCTCGGACGGCCGGGCGCTCTACTTCTCGCGGTCGCCCGTCCCGTACTTCCGCGCCGGCGAGCCGGCGTACCGGAAGCACCTCGGCCTCTACGCCTATCGCGCCGAGGCGCTCGAAGCGGTCTCGAAGCTCCCCCCCTCTCCGCTCGAGCGCGCCGAGTCTCTCGAGCAGCTGCGCTGGCTCGAGGCGGGATACGCGATCTGGGTCGGCGAGGCCGCCACGGATTCGATCGGAATCGATACGCCCGAGGATCTCGCCCGGGCGGAGAATTTGCTGAAACGGGAGGTCGTCTCATGAGCGTCAAGTACGTCTTCGTCACGGGAGGAGTGGTCTCCTCGCTCGGGAAGGGAATCGCGGCCTCCTCGATTGGAGCGCTCCTCGAGGCGCGGGGCTACAAGGTCGCGCTCGCCAAATTCGATCCGTACATCAACGTGGACCCCGGCACGATGTCCCCGTTTCAGCACGGGGAGGTGTACGTGACCGACGACGGCGCGGAGACCGACCTCGACCTCGGCCACTACGAGCGATTCACCTCCATGACCGCCTCCCGGATCAACAACACGACGGCCGGCCGCATCTACCTCTCCGTCATCGAGCGGGAGCGGCGGGGCGACTATCTCGGCAAGACCGTGCAGGTCATCCCGCACATCACCGACGAGATCAAGGAGTCGATCCGCCAGGTCGGCCCCGAAGCCGACGTCATCCTGATCGAGATCGGGGGGACCGTCGGCGACATCGAATCCCTCCCCTTCCTCGAAGCGATCCGCCAGTTCCGTCAGGAAGCGGGGCGCGGCAACGCGGTCAACGTGCATCTGACCCTCGTCCCCTACATCCGGGCCTCCGACGAGCTCAAGACCAAGCCCACCCAGCACTCGGTCAAGGAGCTTCTCTCGATCGGGATCCAGCCGGACGTGCTCCTCTGCCGGACGGAAAGGCCGCTGCCGGAGGACGTCAAGAAGAAGATCGCGCTCTTCTGCAACGTCCCCGTGCAGGCCGTCATCACCGCCAAGGACGTGGCTTCGATCTACGAAGTCCCGCTTCGGTTCGCGGCCGAGGGGCTCGACGAGATCCTGCTCGACCTCTTGAACCTCCCCCACTACGACCGGGATCTCTCCAAGTGGGAGAGCCTCGTCAACCGGATCAAGAACCCTTCCGGCGAAGTGGACATCGCGGTCGTCGGCAAGTACGTGGACTACGGCGACTCCTACAAGTCCTTGAACGAGGCGCTCGCCCACGGCGGGATCGCGAACGCGGTGAAGGTGAACCTGCGCTACGTGGACTCCGAAACGCTCGAGAACGAGTCCTACCCGGAGATCCTGACGAACGCCGACGCGATCCTCGTGCCTGGCGGCTTCGGAAAGCGCGGCGTGGAAGGCATGATGCGAGCGATCCAGTACGCCCGCGAGAAGCGCGTTCCCTTCTTCGGAATCTGCCTCGGCCTCCAGACGGCCGTCATCGAGTTCGCGCGCCACGTTGCCGGACTCGAGGGGGCCAACTCGACCGAGTTCGACGAGGAGCCCCGGCACAAGGTGATCTTCAAGCTGCGCGATCTGATCGGCGTCGAGGCCCTCGGCGGGACGATGCGCCTCGGGAAGTACCCGTGCGAGCTCGCGGCGGGATCGCTCGCGGCGCGCGCCTACGGCGCCGGCGCGATCTCCGAACGGCACCGCCACCGGTACGAGGTGAACCAGGAGTACCTCCCGGCGCTGCGCGAAGCGGGCCTCTCCTTTTCCGGCATGTCACCCGATAGAAAGTTCGTCGAGATCATCGAGCTCCGCGAAGACCACCCCTGGTTTCTCGGTTGCCAGTTCCACCCGGAGTTGAAGTCGAAGCCGTTCGCCTGCCACCCGCTCTTCAAGGACTTCATCCGGGCCGCCAAGGCGCACCGCGCCACGCGCGCCGCCGAAACGGAGGGGCGTCGCGTCGCTGCCGAGGTGGACGCCGGCCCGGAGTTTTCCTGATCCGCGTCCGCGAAGTCGCGATCGCTCCCGGCTGCGCGATCGGCGGAGACGGTCCGCCCCTCTTCATCGCGGGGCCGTGCGTGCTCGAGTCGCGCGAGCACGCGCTCCGGATGGGCCGCCGCCTGGCCTCGATCGCGAGGGAGACCGGCGCACGCCTCGTTTTCAAGTCCTCCTTCGACAAGGCCAATCGCTCCTCCCGCGAATCGTTCCGCGGGCCGGGCCTCGAGGAAGGGCTTGCGATCCTCTCCGAGGTCAAGGCGGAGACGGGGCTCCCGCTCCTCTCCGACATCCATCACCCCGAACAGGCCGAGCCGGCCGCCCGGGTCCTCGACGTCCTGCAGATCCCCGCGTTCCTCTCCCGGCAGACCGACCTCGTCGTCGCCGCGGCGCGTACCGGAAAGCCGGTTCAGATCAAGAAGGGGCAATTCCTCGCTCCCGACGACATGGGGAAAGCCGTGGAGAAGTGCCGCGCCGCCGGCAACGAGAAGATCCTCCTCTGTGAGCGCGGCACGTCCTTCGGTTATCACGACCTCGTCGTGGACATGCGCGCGTTTCCGATCATGCGCGCGCTCGGCTTCCCGGTCGTCTACGACGCGACCCATTCCCTGCAGATGCCCGGCGGAGGAACGGAGACGGGGGGCCGGAAGGAGTTCGCGCCGGCGCTCGCCCGCGCCGCCGCGGCCACGGGCGCCGTGGACGGATTCTTCTTCGAGGTTCACGACGCGCCCGACCGGGCCCTGTCGGATCACGCCACACAGATCGACGTCGAGCTCCTTCCCGGTCTCATTCGCTCGCTCACTGAGATCGGCGCGCTCGCGCGCAGGGCCTGAGAAGGGGGGACCGGCGGCTCCGCCGATCTCTACGCGCTCGAAGCGGGCGTCGAGATGCCCGACGGGGGCTCCAGGGGCGTGCGGGTCGCCACGATATCCGGCTCGATCCCGTACCCGGCCGTGGCCCACCCGTCCAGACCCCCGGCGAGCGGCCGCACCCTCTTGAACCCCCGATCGATCAGCGCGCGGGCCACACGGGCCGCCGAGGCCTCGTTGGGTCAGGTGCAGTAGAGGATGATCTCGCGATCCCGCGGCAGGTCCTCGAGCCCGGCTTCGATGCCGGCGAGCTCGAGCGGCCGCGCGCCCGGGATCCGGCGAGGATCGGCCTGCCTCGCCGCGGACGACCGCACGTCCACGATCACGGGAGCTTCGCCCCGTTCGATCGCCTGAGCGAGATCCAGCGGCGAGATCCGGGCCATGCGGAGGGCGTGATAGAAGCGGCGCCGCTGAACGTACTTCCCGGCGACGAAAAGAAGGAGGCCCACACCCAGCAGGACGAGCGCGCCGCTGCCGATCGACGCCAGGGCGTCGAGCACCCGGTCGATCGCGCGATGGAAGATCGCCCCGAGAAGCACGCCGCTGCCGGCCCAGAGCAACGCTCCGCCCGCGTCCCAGGCGAGGAAGGCCGGGATCGGAGCGCGCGTGGCGCCGGCGAGGGGCGGCGCGACGGTGGAAAAGCCGGGGACGAACTTCGCGAAGAGAAGCGACGCGAGCCCGTAGCGTTGGTAGAACGACTCGGTCTGCTGCACGCAGGAGTCGGGAGAGAGCGAGACCCGGCAGAGCGTCTTCAGCACCCGATATCCCTGATAGCGGCCGAGCTGGTACCAGAGGTAGTCCGCGACGACGCTCGCGAAGACGGCCACCGCAAGCACCAGGGTCGCCGACAGCGTTCCCCGCGCCGCGAGCGCTCCCGCCACGATCAGGGTCGGAAGCGCCGGGATGGGCAGTCCCAGCTGCTCCAAGAGGACGTTCACGAAGACGAGCAGGGTCCCGTATTCCGCGACCCGCTCGATCAGGCCCATGGCCGCGTAGTCTAAGGCGCTCCCGGGGACCGGACTAACCGCCGCAACTCCCGGCCGTCCAACGGGCGGCATGGAAACGGCGACGGCGGCCCGACTGCCCGAGGGGCTAACTTGGACGCCCGGATCGCGTCTGATCCGGGCGATGGGGGGAGGCGCCACGGATTCGACCGAGGAGCGCCGCGCGGGCTTTCCGGAGCTGGTCGAGCGGCACGGACGGATGGTCTTCCGCGTGGCGTACCGCATCACCGGCAACGAGGCGGACGCCGAGGACGTAGTCCAGGAGGCGTTTCTGAAGGCCTACAAGGCTTTCGACCGATTCGACTCGCGGGCGAGCTTCTCGACCTGGATTTTTCGAATCGCGGCCAATTGCGCGATCGACCTGCTCCGGCGCCGCCGAACCCATCCGGAGCGACCGGCGGACCTCGAGGACCCCGAGTTCCCCGTGGCCGATCCCGGGGGGGTCACACCCGAGACGGCGCTGGCTTCCTCGGAGATCGGACGGACCCTCGAGCAGGCGCTCGCGGAGCTGTCGCCGCAGGAGAGGACCGCGTTCGTCCTTCGCCACTTCGAAGGGTTGCCGACCGAAGAGATCGCGCGAGCGCTCGGAGTTCGCGCCAACGCCGCCAAGCAGACGGTCTTTCGAGCCGTGCGGAAGCTCCGACTCCGGCTCGCGCCGCTGCGGGAGAGCCTGCCATGAGACACCTGACCGAAGACGAGCTCGTTCTGCACCGATACGGAGAGTCGGAGAACGCGTCGGAGACGGCCGCGCATCTGGCCGCCTGCGGCCTCTGCCGCGGGAACCTCGACCGCCTCGCCGCAGAGCTCGGCCTCCTCGACCGGCTTCCAGTGCCGCCTCGAGGCGACTCCTACGGTCGCGAGGTCTGGCAGCGCGTGCGGACCCGCCTCGCGGAGACCGAGCCGGCGCGGCGCCCTCGATTCGCGGCGCGCTTCTGGCTCCTCTCCGGCGCCTTCGCGGCGCTCCTCGCGGCGGCTTTTCTCGCGGGGCGCTTCTGGCCGCGCGGCGCCGCGCCCGCGGCGCAGGTTCCTTCCGACGCGCGCGAGCGGATCCTTCTCTACGCGGTCGCGGATCACCTGGATCGCTCCCAGATCGCCCTGCTCGAGTTTCTTCACTCGGATCCCTCGCGGGAAGAGGAGTCGGATCGGGAGCGGCGCTTCGCGGAGGAGCTCGTGTCGGCCAACCGCCTCTACCGCCAGACCGCCTCGCAGGAGGGTCAATCCGGAGTGGCCGGGGTCCTCGAGTCGCTCGAGCGCGTGCTGCTCGAGATCGCGCACCCCTCTTCGCCCGATGCGCGGCAGACGCTCAAGCGCCGCATCGAGTCGGAAGGAATTCTCTTCAAGCTTCGCATCGTTCGATCGGAGCTCGGACGTCGGGAGAAGGCCTCGGCGCCGCCGCCGGCCGTCCGCTCCTGAATCGACGGACGGAAAAGGAAAGGAACAACATGTCTCGAACGTCTTTCGCACTGGTCCTGGCGCTTCTCTTCGCCTTCGCGGGCCGGGTCGCGCAGGGAGCCCTCTGGTCCGATTCGGCCTCGGGCGATCCGGAGAACGCGCGGGAGGAATCGCGCCAGGACGAGCTCTACGAGCAGGGCACGGACGCCCTGGACGAGGGGCAGTGGGACCGCGCCGCTGCGATCTTCGGCGAAGCGGCCCGCCAGCCCGGCGAGCGCGCCGACGGCGCTCTCTACTGGAAGGCCTACGCGCAGAGCAAGCTCGGCCGCCGGACCGAAGCGCTGGCGACGCTCTCGGAGCTCTCGCGCCGGTTCCCGAAGAGCCGGTGGGCGAACGACGCCGCGGCGCTGGAAGTCGAGCTCAAGGGGGGCCGAGGCGGCGTGGCGCCCGAGTCGGTCGAGGACGAGGAGCTGAAGCTGATCGCCCTCAACAGCCTCTTGAACTCCGACGCCGATCGCGCGATTCCGATGCTCGAGAAGTTCCTCTCCGGATCGCAGTCGCCGAAGCTCAAGGATCGGGCCCTCTTCGTCC
>JBKPSZ010000056.1:0-5598 GCA_046735265.1 Acidobacteriota bacterium
GAAATCCCCTGCGACCGACGCGGTCGGATGGACGCGGACGCTCTCGGGCGGCGGCTCTCCCGGGGCGGCGTCTCGGCGGTGGTCGCGACGGTCGGGACGACCGCGACGGGCGCGGTCGATCCGCTAAGGGAAATCCTGGCGTTGCGGGAGCGCTTCGGCTTCCGCCTCCACGCGGACGCGGCGTACGGCGGCTACTTCGGCCTGACCGAAGGCCTCGCGAAGGAGGCGCGCGCCGCTTTCGACGAGCTCGTGCACGCGGACTCGATCGTGATCGATCCGCACAAGCACGGCCTGCAGCCTTACGGCTGCGGATGCGTCCTCTTCCGAGACCCCTCGGTCGGTCGTTTCTACAAGCACGACTCGCCCTACACCTACTTCAGCTCCTCGGAGCTGCACCTCGGGGAGATCAGCCTCGAGTGCTCGCGGCCGGGCGCCGCCGCGGCAGCGCTGTGGGCGACGATGAAGCTGCTTCCGCTCGAGCGGGGAGGGGAGTTCGCGCGGATGCTCGACGCGGGGCTCGAAGCGGCGAGGTCCCTGCACGAGCGGCTGTCCGCCGACGGCCGATTCGTCACCCCGTTCGCACCTGAGCTCGACATCGTGGTGTGGGCGGTCCGGGCGCGGGACCCCGAGGCCGCTTCGGCGCTCGCGCGCCGGATGTTCGAGGAGGCGTCGCGGCGCGGCCTGCACCTGGCGCTCGCCGAGCTGCCCGTCCGATTCTTCGGTTTCGACGCGAGCGAGTCCGGCCGACCGACGGTGACCTGCCTGCGCTCGGTGCTCATGAAGGCGGAGCACCGCGATTGGATCGACCGGATCTGGACACGCCTCGACGAGGCGTCGCGCGCCGCGGGGCTCGACGAGATCTAGCTTGCTTCGGCCCGGATGGCGTCCCGTGCTGCTCGTTCTTCTCCTGCTTTCCACCGCAGTGGCCAGCGTGCGCGACGCCGTGCGGGACTGGCCGCAGGCGATCGGCGGGCAGAAGGCGGCGACCGCCTCCGAGTTCGCAAATGGAATCGCAGGCGGGATCGCGCTCGTGGGTCTCGGCGCCCGGAAGCGGTGGGCGCGACCGGTCCTCTGGACGTGGGCCGCGCTCCTGACGGCGACCGCCGGGCTCGCCGCGAAGTACTGGGGCGATGCCCCGCTCGGTGCGGCGCTCCTCGGGGCGCTCACGACCGCACTCCTCTGCGGCTTCGCGATCCGCCTCGCGATCGAGCCCTCCCGGCGTCCCGCCGACGAAGGCCGCGCATGAGCGGGGCCGGTCGCCCCGATGCGGCTCCGATCTCGGTCCGGCCGGCCGGGCCGGACGATCGGGATTTCGTCATCATGACGGCGCGGCGTCTCTCGGACTTCGGGCCGCCGCCATGGAGGACCGCCGAGGAAGTCGTCGAAGGCGAAGCGCGCACGCTCCGCGCGTACTTCGAGCTGCCGCCCCCCCGCACCATTCTCTTCGTGGCGGAGGACGCCGATCGAAGACGGCTCGGCTTCGCTTACCTTCAGACGCTCCGCGACTACTTCACCGATGAGGAGCACGGCCACGTCGGAATCCTCGCGGTCACCAAGGAGGCGGAAGGCCGGGGCGCGGGCGGGGCTCTCCTCGACGCCGCGGAGGCCTGGTCCCGAGGCCTCGGCTTTCGGGTGCTCACGTTGAACGTTTTTTCCGGCAACGCTCACGCCCGGCGCGTCTACGAGCGACGCGGGTTCGAGGCGGAGTCGCTGCGATACGTTCGAAAACTGGCGGAGCGATGAACTGACGTTCCGGTTTCCGCCGAAAGGCCGAAAATGTTTCTCCTTCTGGGTTCGATGTTCTTGGCCGTGGCACCGGGGAGCGACGCGCAGATCCGATGGAGTCCGCCGCGCGCGATCTTCGTGAACGTCGTGAACCGGGATCTCTCCCCGCTTCCGGGCGCGACGGTCGCGCTGCAGGAAGCGGGCAAGCCGGAGGGAGAGGCGCATCGGACCGCGACGGCCAACGCGGGCGGGCACGTCGAGTTCCGCGATCTGCCCGGCGGCTCCTACGTCGTGCGGATAAGGCTGTCGGGCTATCTCGACATGACATTCGGACCGATGCCGATCGAGGAGAAGGACCCGCCGGGAGTCCGCGTGCCGCAGATCCTGGCGGTGGCCAACCCCGTGATGGTTTTCGAGGAGGCGCCGCGATGAAGATACGGAACTTTCTGGTCGGGGCGCTGACCGGAGTCCTCGTCCTGGGGGCGATCGCGTTTCTGGTCCTGCTCGCGGGCCTTCTTCCGGTCCGCGCCTCGGAGGCTCCGCCGGCTTGGGAGACGCGGCTCGCCCGGCGGGGCCGCGACGCGTCGATCGCGCGGCAGGCCGCGCAACTCGCAAACCCGATTTCGGCGAGCGACGCGGAGCTCCTCGCCGGGCTGAAGCTCTATCGCAACAACTGCGCGGGATGTCACGGAGAGGGGAGCCGGCCTTCCTCCTGGGGCTCGCAGTTCTATCCTCCGGTTCCGCAGTTCGGATCGGAGCCGCCGCGCAAGCCCGACTGGCAGATCTACTGGATCCTCCAGAACGGGCTGCGGTACTCGGGGATGGGGGGCTGGAAGGGAATGATGGCGGAGGCCGACATGTGGCGGGTCTCGTCCTTCCTCTCTCGACTCGATTCGCTGCCGCCGGCGGTCGCGGCCGCGTGGAAGTCGCCCCCGTCCCCCTAGGTCGCCGCGCCGTCGGACGCGAGCGGAGTTATGCTCGCGGCGAATTTCAAATCCGGAATCGGAGGCCCCGATGGCCGCACCATCCTACTCGCACGGTACGAGCGCGGTTCCGCTCCTCGGCGAGACGATCGGCCAGAACCTGCGAAGGACCGTCGAGCGACACCCGGATCGCGAGGCGCTGGTGGTCCGGCACCAGGGTTTCCGCGCTTCCTATCGGGAGCTGTGGGACCTCTCCGGACGCGCCGCGAAGGGTCTGCTCGCGCGCGGTGTCGCCCGGGGCGACCGCGTGGGGATCTGGGCGCCGAACCGCTTCGAGTGGGTCGTCGTCCAGTACGCGACCGCGCGTCTCGGAGCGATCCTCGTCAACATCAACCCGGCCTACAAGGCGATGGAGCTCGAGTACGCGCTCAACCAGTCCGGCGTGAGCGTGCTCGTCCTCTCCCGCGGCTTCCGGCAGACCGACTATCGCGAGCTCCTCTCCCAAGTGCGCGATCGGTGCGGGCCGCTCCGCGAGGCGCTCGTGCTCGAGGACGATTGGGAGGAGTTGCTCGCCGGGGGCGAGGGCGTCGTCGACGAGGATCTCTTTGGGCGAGAGGCCTCGCTGCAGTTCGACGATCCGATCAACATCCAGTACACGTCGGGGACGACGGGCCGTCCGAAGGGCGCGACGCTGTCGCACCACAACATCTTGAACAACGCGTTCAACCTGGGGGAGTACCTTCACTACACGGAGGCCGACCGCGTCTGCATCCCCGTCCCCTTCTACCACTGCTTCGGCATGGTCATGGGCAATCTGGCCTGCACGTCGCGGGGAGCCTGCATGGTCGTCCCCGCCGAGGCCTTCGATCCGCTTTCGGTGCTCGAGACGGTCCACGCCGAGCGATGCACCTCGCTCTACGGGGTCCCCACGATGTTCATCGCCGAGCTCGATCAACCCCGTTTCGACGAGTTTGACCTGACGTCGCTGCGGACGGGCGTAATGGCGGGAGCTCCCTGTCCGGTCGAGGTCATGCGGAAGGTACAGTGCCGGATGCACATGCCGGAGATCACGATCGGCTGCGGAATGACGGAGACGTCGCCGCTCTCGACGCAGACGACGATCGACGATCCTCTCGAAAAGCGTGTCGAGACGGTGGGACGCGCCTCCGCGCACGTGGAGATCAAGATCGTCGACCCGGAGACGGGAGCGATCGTCCCGCGCGGCGTGCCGGGAGAACAGTGCACCCGCGGCTACAACGTCATGCTCGGTTACTGGAACAACGAGGAGGCGACGCGCAAAGCGATCGACCCGGCGCGATGGATGCACACGGGAGACCTGGCGACGATGGACGAGGAGGGTTACGTCCGGATCGTCGGGAGGCTGAAGGACATGATCATCCGCGGAGGCGAGAACGTCTATCCGCGCGAGATCGAGGAGTTCCTCTATACCTTGCCCGGCGTTTGCGACGCGCAGGTGATCGGCGTGCCGAGCGAGAAGTACGGCGAGGAGGTCATGGCCTGGGTGCGTCCCCGCGAGGGCGCGAGCCTGACCGTCGAGCAGCTCGCCGCGGCGTGCGAGGGGCGCATTGCCACTTTCAAGATTCCGCGGTATTGGAAGCTCGTCGACGCTTTTCCGATGACGGTCACGGGAAAGATCCAGAAGTTTCGGATGCGCGAGATCGCCGTCGAGGAGCTCGGGCTCCTCGTCGGCGTCAAGGGCTAGCGGCCCGTCGCCGCCGGCGGCCGTCTTGAATCGCTGGCTCGACCTGGCGGATCACCGCCTGGAATACGTCTGGCATGGCCCGCCGCCGGGCGAGGCGCCGACGCTCGTCTTCCTCCACGACGGGCTCGGGTCGGTCTCGAGCTGGAGCGACTTCCCGCTCCTTCTGGCGGAGAGCTCGGGCTGCGGCGCCCTGGTCTACAGCCGGCAGGGCCACGGCGGCTCGGACCGCGCGATCCTTCCGCGGCCCGTCCGCTTCCTCCACGACGAGGCTCTCGTCGCGCTGCCGCGGATCCTCGAGACGCTCGGCGTCGCTGAGCCGATCCTCGTGGGGGAGGGGGACGGCGCCTCGATCGCGCTGATCGCCGCCGCGGAGGGACGCATCCGCGCGCGGGGCCTCCTGCTCGAAGCCGCGCGCGTCTTCGTCGAACCCGGGTGCCTCCGGACGATCGAGTCCGCTTCGCGCGCCTTCGAACGGGGGGATTTGCGCCGTGCGCTCGCGCGGCATCACGAGAGCGACGTGGACGCGACCTTCCGGGGGTGGGCGGGCGTCTGGCTCGACCCGGAGTTCCGGGCGTGGAACATAGAGGAAGCGCTTCCGCGCGTTTCCGTCCCGGTCCTCGCGATCCAGGGGCAAGACGACCCGTACGGGACGCTTCGCCAGGTCGAGACGATTGCGGCGAAGTGCGCAGGCTTCGTCAAGGTCCTCGTGCTCCGAAATTGCGGGCACAGCCCGCACCGGGAGAAGCCGGATCGAACGCGCGAAGAGATGGCTCGCTTTCTCCGCGACGAGATCCTTTCGGGAAGCGCCGGCGCGCGAGCCTGACGCCGAAGAAGGAGGCTTGGATGCCGAAGCTCGATGCCCGGGAGATGCAACGGTTCTTCGAGGAAGAGGGGCTGGACGCCGACGGCGCGATGGTCGTCGAAGAAGTCGGAGAGGGCGAGGCGCGGCTGCGCCTGAAGGCCGCCGCGAAGGATCGCCGGCCGGGCGGCACCGTCTCGGGCGCCTCGCTGATGGCGCTGGCGGACCTCGCGATCTACGGCGCTCTTCTCGGCGAGATCGGCCTCGTCCCGCTGGCCGTGACCACAAGCCTGACGATGAACTTCCTTCGAAAGCCGCCGCTCCGGGACGTCATCGCCCACGCGCGTCTCTGGAAAGTCGGACGGGCGCTCGCCTTCGGAGAGATCCTGCTCCGTTCGGAGGGGGACGAGAGGCTGGTGGCCCACGCG
>JBKPSZ010000057.1:0-4829 GCA_046735265.1 Acidobacteriota bacterium
GCGCGAAGTGGGCCTGCGCGAGATCGAGTGTGTCGGAGAGCTTTCCGGACGCGACGAGGGCGTCGTAGTAGCGGCGCCACGTCGCGACGTGGGCGAACATCTCGGAGACCGGCGCGACGCGCTCGGAAGGCTCCCGCCGCCTCTCGAGCAGGGTGGCCATCGCCTCGAAGAAGTCGTCGGTGTCGGAGAGGAAGAGGTCGTTCTTGGCGGAAGTGAGCGTAGAAGGTGGACCGACCAACACCGGCGCGGTCGAGGACGTCCTGGACCCGGATTTCGGCGAACGGACGCTCGAGAAGGAGCGCCACGAGGGCGTCGCCGAGGCGCTCCCGGCTCCGATGCACGCGCGGGTCGGTCCGACGACGAGTCGCCCGGAGATGTCGCGACATCGGAAGCCTCTCCGAACCGATCATGACCGCGCGGGCTCCCCCGATTCCCTTTCCTCTTCGGGATCCGATCCGAACCGCAGGACGTTGCCGTCCGGATCCTCGATCTGCATCTCGAGCGCCCAGGACTCCCGGACCGGCTCGCGGCGGACGATCGCGCCGCGCCCCTTGTAGGTCTCGAACAACGGGCGCACGTCCTCCACGCCGATCCAGACCCAGGCGCCCCGGTGCCCCTGCCCTCCCCGACAGAGATAGATGCCCCGTCCGTCCCGTCCCACGTGCGTGAAATTCTCGTCGCCCCACGGAGCCGCCTCGAACCCGAGGACGTCGACGTAGTAGCGCACGGCCAGGGACATGTCCTCGACCCGCAGGATCGGATCGATGCTTTCGAATCGAGTGGGAAGACCGGCCATGTTCACTCCGTGTCTCCTGGCATCCGGGAAGCTCGGCCAGCCCGGTCAGGCACGCGTCTCCGTCCGGTAGAGGAATGCGGCCACGATCCCGAGGAGCACCACGAGGATCCCGTCGAAGACGATCTGCTTGAGGACCAGGCCCCCCGGCATGGGCTGGACGACGTAATAGATCATGTACGTCGGCACGACGGTCAAGAACGCGACGGCGATTCCGAACCGCACGCCCTGCCCGAGCCACGGCTTGCCCTCCACCCCGCGCGCATAAATCCAGGCGAAGGCGCCGGCCAGGAAGATGTGGGCGAGGATCATCAGCGGGAAGTACTTCTGCGCGTCGGTCTCCGAGCGCATCAGGTTGGGAAGGCTCGAGTAGTCGCGGTGGAGAAGGGCGCCGTGGACCACGAAGCTGCCGACCATCCAGACGACGAAGATCACGACCCAGGCGACGAAGAATTTCTTGTTCATCACCGTTCTCCTTCTTTGCCCGCGATCCTACGCCCGGCGATCGAGAGCGGCTCGCCGGCGATCCGCACCGGCTTCCACCGGTCCCCCCGCCCCTTCCCCTCACGCCCAGGGCGGGGGCGGCGAAACGCCGGCGGCGGTGTCCGCTTCGCGGGTGGCCGCGTCGATCGCCGCGCCGATCCGCGACACCGCGGCCTCGTCGCTCATCTCCTCCGGAATTGGAAACGTCTCCCCGTACACGACGAGGTTCCTGGAGAAGAGACGCGGCAGCAGGTAACGATCCCACGATGCGATGAAGCGCGGGCGCACACTCGCGTACGTGATCGGCAGGATCCAGGCTCCGGTCATGCGCGCGAGCTGGACGACGCCGGGCTGGACGATTCGAGGAGGGCCCTTCGGGCCGTCCACGGTCAGCGCGGCGTGACTGCCCGCCCGGACCTGACGCACCATCTGGCGCAGCGCCTCCCCCCCGCCGCGCGACGTCGAGCCGCGGACGACGTGGTACCCGTTCCGCTCGAGCCACCGCGCGATGATCTCGCCGTCTTCCGATTGAGAGGCCATCGTGACGATCCCCTGGTTGCGGTGCGCCTGGATGGGCAGGAACATCCGACCGTGCCAGAGGGCGAAGAGGATCGGGACGCCCCGGGCCTTGAGCTCGAGGTATCGCTCGAAGTGGAGCCGCTCCTGCCGGAGGGTCGCCCGAATCAGGGCGATCGAAATCCCCGCGAGGCGCGCGAGGACCGCCGGACGATTCACGACGCGAGGCGCCGCTAGCGCGGCGGTTCGATGCGGCGCTTGCCGAAGTGCGCCGCCACCTTCTCGTACACGCCCGGAATGACGCCGGGGACCGTCTTGACTCCCTTCGTGAAGACCGCGACGACGAAGTCCGTTCCGTTCGGAAGGACGACGCGGCCGACGAGGTGATGCACGTCGTACGCGTCGCCGGACTTCGCCCACAGCCGGGTTCCCTTCGGCAGGCGCTCCCCCGCGAGCCGCGCGTCTTCGGGCTCCATCTCCTCGAGAGGCGTCTCGCCGGTGATGTCGCGCGAAAGAAGCGCGAGCATCTCCGACGTGCCGTCCGCCCCGACGATCTCTCCCCGGACGATCTCCTTGAACTGGCGTGCCGCCTCCGCCGCCGACAGGCGATTGCGATTCTTCCCGTCTTCCCGGAAGGCCTGCTCGCGGCCGTACGCGTCCTCGCAGAACGTCTTCTGATTCGCGTTCAGGGTCGGGAACCCGCCTCGCTTCGCGTAGAAGCGATTGACCGCGTTCCGTTTCTCCTTCCAGTCGAGCCACTCGCGCCCCGAGAGCTCGGGGCCCGAAGTCGTCCCGGTGATCGAGTCCACGACGAAACCGGTCGCGTCGTTGTAGGAGAGCGTGATCATGTCCTTGACCGCGCGAACGAGCTCCGGCGTGTCCCGCAGCCGGCCGGCCTCCTTTTCCGACTCGTAGTACCCGAGGAAGAAGATCTTGACGACGGAGGCGGGATAGTACGGCTCGGCGGCGCGATAGCCGCCGGCGGGAAAGGAAGGATTGGGCCCGGGGGCCGTCAGGTCGATGAGCGCGATCGAGATTCCGTCGTCCGCCAGACCCTTGGCCGAGAACTCCGCCACCGTGTCCCGGGCGACGGACGAGGCCACCTCGTCGAGCTCCCGCGACGGATCGAGCGGGGAAATGACCCGGGGCCCCGCCGCGGAGGCGGCCGACGCCGAAGCGAAGAGAGCGAGGAGGAAGAGCCCGGCCCCCTTCAGGACCGCGCCCCCGGGTGGCGGCGTCTCGACCGGTAGATGCGGAAGAAGAGGCCGCCGACGACGGCGAATGGCGCCGAGACCATCAGGAGGATCGAGTAGTAGAAGCCGCGCCCG
Organism: Acidobacteriota bacterium; assembly: GCA_046735265.1. GTDB lineage: Bacteria > Acidobacteriota > Thermoanaerobaculia > UBA5066 > Gp7-AA6 > DATBFU01. Next base: position 3,121 of record JBKPSZ010000057.1, read on the forward strand.
AGCTGGTTGGGGACGGCGTTCTTGTCCTCGAGGGCGTCCTTGCAGAGCGGGCATGCGGAAAGGACGACCGGCAGGAGCACCAGAACGATTGCGGCCAGGACGAGCGCGCGCCGGGAAGACGTCATCATTCGAAAGCTTATCGAAGCCCCGGCGGCGGGTAAAGCCGATACAGCATGAGATAGACGACGACGCCGGTGACGGAGACGTAGAGCCAGATCGGGAGCGTCCATCGGGCGATGCGCCGATGCCGGTCGTCGCGCCGCTTCCAACCGAGGTAGAGCGTCCGCAGGACGAGCGGCAGCGTCACGGCGGCGAGAACCGTGTGCGAGAGGAGCACGGCGAAGTAGATCGTGCGCGGCAGGCCCTGAGCGGTGAACCGGACGGAGCCCACCTGCGCGTGATACGTCAGATAGGAGACGAGGAAGAGGGCCGAGGTCACCGAGGCGGAGAGCATGAAAGCCCGGTGCGTCTCGATCTCCCCTCGGCGCACGGCCCGGTATCCGAGCACGATCAGAACCGCGGCGAGCGTATTCAAGAGGGCGTTCAGCCCGGGCAGCGCCCGGAGCGTCGAGCTCACGCTTCGCCCGAAACGGTCATCCCGAGGAGTCCTCGACGAGGGATCCCGAGCTTGCTCACCGAGGATGCTGTCTTCGGGCTCGGAGTCTGCCGGGTTCGGGATCCCTCGCTGTCGCTCGGGATGACAGGCTCGCTTCGATCGCCTGTCAGAAGAGATAGATGATCGTGAAGAGGACGATCCACACCAGATCCACGAAGTGCCAGTACAGGCCGATCGTCTCGATCCCCTGGTGGCTCTGCTGCGTGTACTTGCCGAGGAAGGCCTTGCCGGTCACGAAGGCCATGCAGACGACGCCGCAGAAGACGTGGAAGCCGTGAAAGCCGGTGGTCGTGAAGAATACCGAGCCGAAGAGCGAGACGTGGGGGTTGAAGCCTTCGTGGAGCAGCTTCCAGTACTCGAAGACCTGCACCGAGAGGAAGCAGGCGCCGAAGAGGAGGGTCAGGCAGAGGAAGAGCTTCATCTTCCGCGAGTCGCCCCGCTGGATCGCGGCCAGCGCCTGGACCATCGTGACCGAGGAGCAGATCAGGAGGAACGTGTTGCCCGCGGTCAGCCAGATGTTCAGCGTGTTGCCGGGGTGAGGCCAGTTCGGCGTCCCGAAGCGGAGCACGATGTAGGAGCCGATGAGCCCGGTGAAGAACATGACCTCGGAGCAGAGGAAGACCCACATTCCCATCTTGTCGTGCGGGATGCCGGTCGTCGGCTCCTCTCCGTGCCCGTGCGAGACGTGCAGCGCGTGCGCGCGGGCGTCGAGGCCGGGAAGGGCGGCGGCGGTCGAGTGGTCCACGTCGTCTCCTATGGCCGCGGCAGGATCTGTTCGGCGATCCCGACCGACACGAGAATCACTCCGAGGATGAGCGTCGAGCCGAAGATGATCCCGAGGCTCTTGCGTTCGAAGCGGAGGTGCATGAAGAAGAGGGCCACCATCGTCGCTTTGATGATCGCGAGGCCGACCAGCACGGTCATCAGGACGAGCTTCGGCGGGTGCGTGAAGACCGAGTAACAGACCTCGACCACGGTCAGCCCGAAGAGCCACCAGAAGATGGCCATGTAGTTCGGCTGCTGATGGACGCGCCGCTCCTCGTCCTCCGCGAGCTCCTCCCGGTGGGCAATCTCGTTTTCCATGCTTCCAACC
>JBKPSZ010000058.1:0-4819 GCA_046735265.1 Acidobacteriota bacterium
CATGGAGGCAGTGTAGCAGGCAGCCGCGCCGCGGACGCGACCCCGTAGAATCGCGTTTTCGAGGAGCGAACCCATGACGTTCTCGGCCGCGCGCCGGCGCCCGTTCCCGATCCTCCTGCCGAGCCTTCTCCTGCTCGGGGCGGCCGCGGCGCCCACGCCGAGGCCGTCGGAGCAGCTGACCTCCGAGATCCTTTCGCCGCGCTCCACTCTCGCGATGAACCTTCGCGTGCTGACCGACGAGATCGGCGGCCGCGTCACCGGGAGCGCGGCGTACGAGCGTGCGCTGACCTGGGGCGTCGACGCTTTTCGGAAAGCGGGAGTGGACTCGGTCGGTCTCGAGGAGTACGCGATTCCGGCGACCTGGGAAGGGATTTCGGCCGAGGCGTCCCTCATCGGTCCCGATCGACTGCGCCTGCGCGTGGTCTCCTTCGCGCTCGCCCCCGGAACCAACGGCCCGCTCGAAGCGCCGCTCGTCGACGGCGGCGAGGGGCGAAGAGCGGATCTCGAAAAACTGGGATCCTCGCTCCGCGGCTCCGTGGTGCTCGTGCGGTCGAAGCCGATGCGGTCCTTCGAGGATCTCTTCGCGGAGTATCAGGCTTTTCCCGAAATGGTTCGCGCCGCCTCCGCCGGGGGCGCCGCCGCGATCCTCTTCACGTCGACCCGTCCGCGCGACCTTCTCTATCGCCACACCGTGACCTGGGGACCCATCGCCTCCTTCCCGATGGCGCAGGTGGCCCGGGAAGACGGGCTCCGTCTCGCGCGCCTGCTCGATGCCGGAAAATCCCTGCGAATCTCGCTCGATCTGCGAAATCGCGTGGGCGGCGCCGCGCAAGCGAAGAACGTCGTCGCCGAAATCCGCGGACGCGAACGGCCCGGGGAGATCGTCCTCCTCGGCGCTCACCTCGACTCCTGGGACCTCGGGACGGGAGCATTGGACAACGGCGTCAACTGTGCGCTCGTCGTCGAAGCCGCGAGAGCGATCGCGGCCGTCGCGCGTCCGCGGCGCACCGTGCGCTTCGTCCTCTTCACGGGAGAGGAGACGGGCCTTCTCGGCTCCCGCGGATATGTCGTTCGCCATCGCGCCGAGCTCGACCGCCACGTCGCCGTTCTGATCCACGACGTCGGAGACGGACGGATCGTCGGCTACTTCAACAGCGGTCGGCCGGAGCTCACGCCGGCGCTGACTGAGGCGCTCGCGCCCGTCGCCGCGTCCGGAGCGCGGGGCTCCAACGACGAGGCGATCCTCGGAACGGACAATTTCGATTTCCTGCTCGAGGGCGTGCCGAACTTCATCGCCGACCAGGAGACGGAGCGGTACCTCGCCGACTACCACGCCGAGTCGGACACCTTCGACAAGGTCGATCTGCGGGAGGCCAACTGGAACGCCGCGGTCGCGGCGGTCGCGACATGGGGCTTCGCGGAAGCCCCGAACCGTCCCGGGCCTCGACTCTCGCGCGCCGACGTCGCGCGGCTGCTCGAGGCGAGCGGGCTCGCGAACCAGATGAGGACGTACGGGCTCTGGGAAGAGTGGGAGCAGGGGAAGCGCGGCCGCGCCCTCTCGGGAGCGCGATGATCCGCCGATTGCTCGTCGCCAACCGCGGAGAGATCGCCGTGCGCGTCGCGCGGACCGCGCGCGAGATGGGGATCGAAACGGTCGCCGTCTTTTCCGAAGCGGACGCGGGCGCGTATCACGTGGGCCAGATGGACCGGGCGGTCGGCCTCGGAGCCGGCTCCCCGCGGGAGACGTACCTTTCGGTTCCGCGTCTCGTCGAAGCGGCTCGTTCCTCCGGCGCCGACGCGGTCCACCCGGGCTACGGGTTCCTCTCAGAGAACGCCGCCTTCGCGCGGGCCGTCTCCGAGGCGGGCTGCGTCTGGGTCGGAGCGCCCCCGCGCGCGATCGAGGAGATGGGCGACAAGGTGCGCGCCCGCGGTCGCATGCGGGCGGCGGGAGTGCCGGTCGTCCCGGGATCGGATCCGGCGGCCCGCACCGATTCGGAGCTCGCGGCGGAGGCGGAACGCATCGGGTTCCCCCTCCTCGTCAAGGCTTCGGCCGGCGGCGGAGGCAAGGGAATGTCGCGGGTGGATGGCCCGGAGGATCTCCAGGCGGCCCTCGCGGAGGGGCGGCGCCTCGCCCTCGCGGCGTTCGGAGACGAGACGGTCTATCTCGAGAGGCTGCTCGAACGCCCCCACCACATCGAGTACCAGATCTTCGGCGACGACGCGGGGCACGTGACGCACCTCTTCGAGCGGGAGTGCAGCGTCCAGCGACGCCACCAGAAGATCGTCGAGGAGACGCCGAGCCCCGCGCTCGACGCGCCGCTCCGCAGCCGGATGGCCGAAGCCGCGGTCGAGGCGGGCCGGGCCATCGGATACGTCGGAGCGGGAACGGTCGAGCTCCTGCTCGACGAGAAGCGGAACTTCTACTTCCTGGAGATGAACACGCGACTTCAGGTCGAGCATCCCATCACCGAGGCGACGCTCGGCGTCGATCTCGTGCGGGCGCAGATCGAGATCGCGTCGGGAGCCCGCCTGCCGGACGCCTTCGCGCGTCTCCAGCCGCGCGGCCACGCGATCGAGCTGCGTCTGTACGCCGAGGACCCGGTGACTTTTCTGCCGCGGTCGGGCGAGGTCCTGGAGTGGATCGAGCCGTCGGGGCCCGGCGTCCGCGTGGATTCCGGAGTCGCCCGCGGCTCGCGCGTCGGCGTCGAGTTCGATCCCCTCCTCGCCAAGCTCGTGATTTCCGCCGCCGACCGCCGCGCGGCGATCGATCGCGCGAAGCGGGCCATCGCCGACTGGGTCGTGCTCGGCGTCGAGACGAACCGGCGACTCCTCCTGAGCGTCCTCGAATCGGAGGAGTTCGTCGCCGGGAAATACACGACGGACCTGATCGCGCGTCTTCCGAAGCTCGAGCCGCCGGAGCCGGCGGCCGCCGCCTGGATCGCGGCGGCGCGCCTCCTCGAGCGGCCGGCCGCCTCCGCGGAGTCGTTCGCGGCCGCCGGCGGCGGCGATCCCTGGGACTCCGCCGACGGCTGGCGGGCGGGCGCTTGAGAATCGCCAGCGGCGGGCGGACCCGCGACGTGCTTCTCACGCGGAGCTCCGTCCGCCTGGACGGCGAGACGCTCGCGTATCGCTCCGAGGGCGGCGCCTCCGGCGAGATTTTCGAGATCGGCGGACGACGTCATCGGGTCGTCGCGGCGCGCGGTCGAGACCGCGTCTTCGTCTGGTGCGACGGCGAGATCTTCGAGTTCTCGCCGGCGGCCGCGGCATCGCGAGCGGGCGCCGCGGCGGACGACCTCCTCGCGCCCATGCCCGGACGAATCCGAAAGACGCTCGTCTCGGAGGGGCAGGCCGTCGCCCGGGGAGACGTCCTCCTCGTGCTCGAGGCGATGAAGATGGAGCACGCGATCCGGGCGCCGCGCGACGGATCGGTCCGGCGCCTGCCGCACGCCGAGGGGGAGCTCGTCGAGACCGGGACGCCGCTCGTCGAGCTCGCCGACTGAGGGAGCACCTTCGCGGGATAATGTCCCGCGATGGATCCCTGGGAAGAGCACGCGATCCGGCGGCCGCACCTGCCCGACCGCGTCACGGTGTACGAGGTCGGGCCTCGCGACGGTCTCCAGAACGAGCCGGAGACCGTCCCCGTCGAAGCCCGCGTGGCGTTCATCGACCGGCTGACGGACGCCGGCCTGCCCGCCATCGAAGTCGGCTCGTTCGTCTCGCCGAAAGCGATTCCCCAGCTCGCCGACACCGACGAAGTCTTCCGCCGGATCCGGAAGGCCTCGGGCGTCCGTTACCCGGTGCTCGTCCCGAACGAGAAGGGGCTCGACCGCGCCATGGAGGCGGGAGCGCTCGAGATCGCCGTGTTCACCGCGGCGTCGGAGACCTTCAATCGCCACAACATCAACGCGGGAGTCGACGAGTCGATCGAGCGATTCCGTCCGGTCGTCGCTCGCGCGGGGCGGGCGAAGATCCGAGTCCGGGCCTACGTTTCGACGGCGTTCGGCTGCCCGTACGAAGGGGAGGTCTCGCCGGAGGCGGTCCGCGAGGTCGTCCACAAGCTCCTCGATCTCTCGGTGGACGAGATCTCCGTCGGCGACACGATCGGCGTCGCGACCCCGGCGGGCGTGTACTCGGTGATCGAGACGCTCTACGAGTCCGGAATCTCCCGAGGGATCCTGGCGCTGCACTTCCACGACACGCGCGGCACGGCTCTCGCCAACGTGTTCGCCGGGCTCGAGTGCGGCGTCACGACGTTCGATTCTTCGGCCGGCGGCCTCGGAGGCTGTCCGTACGCGCCGGGCGCATCGGGGAACCTCGCGACCGAAGATCTCCTCTACATGCTCGAGGGGCTCGGCGTGACGACCGGAATTTCGCTGCCGAAGCTCGTCGAGGCCTCTCGGGAGCTGTCGCGCCGGCTCGGCCGCAAGCTTCCGGGTCGTTACCTCGCCGCGGTCGCGGGAGCGTAATTGGCGCCGAGTCGAGCCTTCTCCATTGACAGCGCGCGGGCGCGAGTGTAACTTATTGAAGCCAATCACGCTTACAACCCGATGCCCAAGAAAATCCTCCTGGCCGACGACAGTCTCACGATCCAGAAAGTCGTCGAGCTGACCTTCTCCGACGGCGATTACTCGCTCGTCTGCGTCGGAAACGGCGCCCGGGCCCTCGAGAAGGTCCGGGAAGACCGCCCCGATCTCATCCTCGCGGACGTCGTGATGCCGGAGAAGAACGGCTACGAAGTGTGTGAAGCGATCAAGGGAGATCCGTCCACGGCGCGGCTTCCGGTGATCCTGCTGACCGGAACGTTCGAGCCTTTCGACCG
>JBKPSZ010000059.1:0-7853 GCA_046735265.1 Acidobacteriota bacterium
TCCCGATCCCACGGGCACTCACGTCGAAGCTGTTCGACGAGCAGGGCGAGGCGTTCCAGAGTCTCAGGACGGGACATCGGAGCCGATCATATTCATCGTGCCGCGCCGCGGCCGGCCGTCGAAGGGCCGGCCGCGGGGAACCCTGCTAAGATTTCTTCGACTCCTCGCCTCTGAACGCCATGGCCGAAGAAGAAGACAAGCCGATCCGCGTCGTCGATCGGAGGATGTTCACTCCCGAGGGGGACCTGCGCCCGGACTACCAGGCTCCCGAGGAGAGTCCCCCGGAGACGGCGGCGAAACCGACCCCGTCGGCGGCCGTGCCACCGCCCGCGCCCGAAGCGGCCCCGAATCCGCCGGCCGGCGAGCCGTCGCCCGAGGCCGAGGACGGTCGGCCCCCGGCCGAGCCGCGCGGCGCCTTCGCCCTGCTCGTCCAGATGCTGGCCATGCCGGCCTATGCCTCGCTCGGGCTCGTGCCGGATCCCGCGACCGGCCGACAGCGCGTGGATCGCACCGCCGCCCGCGAGATGATCGACCTGCTCGCGCTCCTCGAACAAAAGACCCGCGGCAACCTGTCGTTCGAGGAGTCGAACTTCCTCTCCCGAGTCCTCTACGACCTGCGTCTCGCCTTCGTGGAGGTGACCCGTCCGCCCGCCAAGTAAGCGCGGCTCCCTCCGCCTTCTCGGGACAGTCTGGCTGTCGGTGATTCTGGCGGCCGCCGCGGCTGCCGCCCAGGAGGCCGTTTCGCCGTTGCCCCCTCCGGTGACGCGCGGCCTCTACCGCGCGAACTGGTTCGAGTTCTTGAACGCGCTGCTCGAAGACGACGCGTCGGCGGCCACGCAGTCGCTCACCCGACTTCGCCGGGCGGCGCAGGCCGCCGGTGTGCGCTATCTGTCCGACTTTTCGCGCACGGCCGTCTTCGAAGGGAGGAAGGCGGAGGCGGAGAAGCAGCCGGCGCGCGCGGCGCGCGCCTACGACGCGGCGATCGCGCTCGACGGCACGAGCTACGACGCGGTGGCCTCGAAGATCGGCTTCCTCGTGAGACAGCGCCAGTTCGGAGATGCGGCGGCACTCGCCCCGGAGGCGGTCGGCGCTCTCCTGCGAACGCGCGAGGCGCGTTTTGCGTTCTTTTCGTCGCTCGCGCTCTGGGCCACGATCGCTCTCGCCGCTGCGGGGCTCGCGACGGTCCTCATCCTGCTCGCGCGATCCGGACCGCGTCTCCGCCACGATCTCGGAGAATGGGCGGCTCTCCTCTTCGGCCCGGGTTCGGCGGCTCCCTTCTTTCTCATCGTCCTCGGCCTTCCCCTGGCGGCGGGCCTCGGGCCGGTCTGGCTGCTCCTCTGGTGGGCCGTGCTCGTGCTTCCGTACGCCTCCTCGCGCGAGCGCGTTTTCGTCGTCGCGGGCATGCTCGCGACCGGCCTGGCGCCGCTCCTCCTCGCTTCGCTCGGGCGCGAAAACGTGATCCGCCGGTCGCCGCTCTACGTCGCTGCGGTGGATCTCGAGGAGCAGCGCGAGGACGGAGCCGCGGAGGACGGCCTGCGGCAGGCCTCGGCGGTGTTCTCGGAGGATCCGGACGTCTGGTTCCTGCTCGGCATGTATGCGCAGCGCACCGGCGACACGGCGCGCGCCATCTCGTCGTATGACCGGGCCGTCACGGCGGACCCCAAGGATTACCGGGCCTACGTCAACCGCGGAAACGTCCGCTTCGAAGAGGGGGACTACGGGGAGGCGAGCCGGGACTACGCCGCCGCCGTCGAACGCAATCCGCGCGCGGCCGAGGCCCTTTACAACCTGTCGGTCGCGCGCGGAGAGCTCTACGACTTCCAGGGCCAGGCCGATGCCATGGCCCGGGCGCGCGCGATCTCCGACTCGAGCGTGGACGACTGGTCGAACCGGGTGACGCTCTCGCGCGTGGTGCCGGCCGCCTATCCGGAGGCGCGTGCCCGCCGGAGAATCGAAAGCTGGAACGCTCAGTCGAAGAGCCGGAGCCTGCCCGGACACCTGCCGGAGCCGGGGCTGCTCGCGGCCTGGAAGTCGCCCGCCACGCTGGGGCCTCTCGTCGCGCTCGCGGTGGCGCTCGCCTGGTCCTGGTGGCGAGGGCGCCGCGGCCCGGCGGCCGAGTGCGTCCGATGCGGCCGCCCCTTCTGCGAGCGGTGCAAACGGCTCGGAGATCCGCCGCTCTTCTGCACTCCGTGCGTCGGCAACGAGATGCGAAAGGAGCAGCCCGGAATCGAGGCCCAGGTCGCGATGTCGCGCGAGATCCGGCGGCGGGTCCGCCGGCGCGACGCCCTCTGCCGCGCGCTGTCGTTCTTTCTCCCGGGCACGCACTCCTATTTCGCCGAACGGCCCGTGCGCGGGTTTCTTCTCCTCTTCGCCTTCTTCTTTGCCCTCGCCGCCGCCGTGATCGGATGGCTCTTCTTCCAGATCCGCCCGCTCGCGCCGCGTCTCCCGTGGAACGCGCTGACGATCGCGGCCGCCGCGGCGGCGCTTCTCTTCTGGGCCGCCGGGAACTTCTCCGCCTGGAGGCATTCGCATGGGGCTTGAAGGCACGCTCAAGGCCTTCTCCCTCGCCGACATCTTCCAGGTGCTCGGCATGCAGCGGAAGAGTGGCGTCCTGATCGTCGAGGACGGCGAAGATACGATCACGATCTCGTTTCTCGGCGGACAGATCGTGTCGGCCGAATCGCGGCTGCATCGTCAGGAGAACCAGATCGGGAAGCTCCTCCTGCGGTCCGGGCGGCTGACGGAAGGGGACCTCGCGCGCGCCCTCGAGCTCCAGAAGGACACCCGCCAGCGGTTGGGCTTCCTCATGATCCGGGAGCGCATGGTCTCGCCCGACGATTTGAAGGAAGCGCTCCGGCTCCAGATCTTCCGCACGCTCCAGCGCGCTTTCCAGCTCTCCGACGGAAGCTTCCGCTTCAGCCAGGAGGGGCGAATCGAGTACGACGCCGACCACATGGCGCCGGTGCCGACTGAAAGCGTCCTGATGGAGGCGGCACAGATCCACGACGAGCTGCCGCGCCTGAAGGACAAGATCCGGAGCAACGACACGGTCTTCCGCCGGGCTCCGGAGAAAGAGAACGTGAAGCTCTCCTCCGCTTCGGCTTCCCCTCCCGAGGAGGGCACGCTCCCCGCCTCGCGCGCGGAGCAGGAAACCTGGCAGTGGATCGACGGGCGGCGCACCGTGACCCAGATCCTGGAGAGCGCGTTCCTCTCCGACTTCGAGGTGTTGAAGGGGCTTTCAGATCTCATCGACCGAAAGTTGATCGTCGAGGGGCGCGCTCCGGAACCCCTTCCCCAAGCGATTCTCGAGCCCGAGCCTGTCGCCGCGGAGCCGGAGCCCGCGCCTGCCGAGCACGCGCGGCGGATTTCGCCGGGCGCGGTCGCGCTCTGGCTGGGAGTGCTCGCCCTCGGAGCGCTCGCGGTTTGGCGCCTGCCGCGCAATCCCTGGAACTTCCTGATGCGTCCGTGGTCGGAGAGTTCGCCTTTCGGCATCTTCGCCAAATCCATTTCGCTCGACAGGCTCTCGGCGGTCGAACGCGCGGTGCGCGTGCACTACGACGCCACGGGTCGCTACCCCCGAACGCTCGAGGAGCTGACCAACAGCGGAATCCTTCCGAACGAAGCGATCGAGGATCCCTGGGGCCGCTCCTACCGCTACATCGTTCGACCGGATCGCGGAAGATTCGGCCTCTACGGCCGTGACGCCCGGGGTCAGATCGATCTCGACCTTTCGTTCGATCGCACCCTCGCGCCCGTGGCCGAGGTGAGACCGGGGCAGAATCAGGCGAAGCCTCCGGAAGCTCAGCCCTCTGTACAGGTTGTGGAATAGATTGAGTCTATTTGACTTAGAAACGCTCAGATATAGCTTGACAGTAGGGGACTAAGGTTCTAGAGTTCTCCTTCCCGATCGCTCCGCCTGGCGGAGCCGGGTCCTAGGCGAAGGAGAGCTGAAATGAACAAGATCATCGGAATCGACCTCGGGACCACGAATTCGTGCGTCGCCGTGATGGAAGGCGGCGATCCCGTCGTCATCCCGAACGCGGAGGGGAACCGGACCACTCCGTCCGTCGTCGCGTTTTCCAAGAGCGGAGAACGCCTCGTCGGTCAGGTCGCCAAACGACAGGCGATCACCAATCCGGCCAACACCGTTTTCTCGATCAAGCGCTTCATGGGTCGAAAGTATTCGGAAGTGCCTGAGGAGATGAAGATGGTGCCGTTCAAGGTCGTCCAGGCCCCGAACGGCGACGTCCGCGTCGCGGCCGGCGGAAAGGAATACTCGCCGCCGGAGATCTCCGCGATGATCCTGACGAAGCTGAAAGAAGCCGCGGAGGCGTATCTGGGCGAGAAGGTCACGCGCGCCGTGATCACGGTGCCCGCTTACTTCAACGACTCGCAGCGGCAGGCGACCAAGGACGCCGGACAGATCGCCGGCTTGACGGTCGAGCGGCTCGTCAACGAGCCCACGGCGGCCGCGCTCGCATACGGTCTCGACAAGAAGAAGGACGAGACCATCGCCGTCTACGACTTCGGCGGTGGAACCTTCGACATCTCGATTCTGGAAGTCGGCGAGGGCGTCGTCGAGGTGAAGTCCACCAACGGCGACACGCATCTGGGCGGCGACAACATCGACCAGCGGATCATCGACTGGATCCTGGCCGAGTTCAAAAAGGACCAGGGTGTGGACCTCTCCAAAGACCCGATGGCCATGCAGCGCCTGAAGGAAGCGGCGGAGAAGGCGAAGATCGAGCTCTCGAACGTCGTCGAGACGGAGGTCAACCTTCCGTTCATCACGGCGGACGCCTCGGGCCCGAAGCACCTGCAGTTGAAGCTCACGCGCTCGAAGCTCGAGCAGCTCGTCGAGGACATCATCCAGAAGTCGGTCGGGCCCTGCAAGCAGGCGTTGAAGGACGCGGGGCTGGAGGCCAAGGACATCGACGAGGTGGTGCTCGTCGGCGGCCAGACGCGCATGCCCCGGATCCAGGCGCTCGTCAAGGAGCTCTTCGGCAAGGAGCCGCACCAGGGTGTCAACCCGGACGAAGTGGTCGCGGTCGGCGCGGCCATCCAGGGGGGCGTCCTGGCGGGCGACGTCAAGGATCTCCTCCTTCTCGACGTAACGCCTCTCTCGCTCGGCATCGAGACGCTGGGCGGCGTGACGACTCGTCTGATCGAGCGCAACACGACGATCCCGACGAAGAAGAGCGAGACCTTCTCGACAGCGTCGGACAACCAGACTTCCGTCGAGATCCGCGTGCTCCAGGGGGAGCGCGAGATGGCGCGGGACAACAAGACGATCGGCGTGTTCCACCTGGTGGGCATCCCACCGGCGCCGCGCGGCATGCCGCAGGTCGAGGTCTCGTTCGACATCGACGCCAACGGCATCATGAACGTCTCGGCGAAGGACCTTGGCACCGGCAAGGAGCAGAAGATCACGATCACCGCATCGTCCGGCCTGAACAAGGACGAGATCGACCGGATGGTCCGGGAGGCTTCCTCCCACGCCGACGAGGATCGCAAGCGGCGGGAGGAGATCGAGGCCAAGAACCGGCTCGACGGCCTGATCTACACGTCCGAGAAGTCATTCAACGAGAACCGATCGAAGCTCGAGGCAGCGGATGCTGCCGCCTTCGAGTCCGCTCTGGCCGACGCCAAGAAGGCGCTCGAGACGGGCGGTACGGAAAGCATGAACTCGGCCGGCGAGCGTCTCCAGCAGGCTTCTCACAAGATCGCCGAAGTGATGTATCGCAGCGCCGCGTCCTCTTCGGGCGGCGGGCCGGGGGCCAGTGCCTCGGCGGGTTCGTCCGGCGCGGGCAAGGAAGACGAAGTGATCGATACGGAGTACGTGGACACCGAGAAGAAGTGACCGGCGTGGCTCCGGTCATCCCCGAGCGGCGCGAGAGGGATCCCGGGCTCGTCGAGTCCGGGATCCTCGCCGGCCCGGCGGTTCCGAATGACACCGATCCCATGAGACGCTAAACTGTTGAGCAATTCATGACCGACTTCCGCTGGAACTCGCTCCAGGATCTCTTCGGGATCCAGGAGAAGATGAATCGCCTCTTCGAGGAAACGATTCATCGCACGGAGTTTCCCGACGAGGGGCTCTCGACGGCGCTCTGGTCTCCGGCGGCGGACGTGTACGAGACCCCGGAGGAGATCATCCTGAATATCGAGCTCCCGGGCGTTCGGCTCGACGACGTCCGGCTCGAGTCGCTCGAGGGCAAGCTGCGCGTCTCGGGCCACCGCCGGCCGGAGAACGGTGTCGAGCCGCGGCACTTCGTCCGCATGGAGCGGATCTACGGCACCTTCTCCCGCGAGTTCGCGGTTCCCGCCTCGCTCGACCCGTCACAGATCAAGGCGACGCTGCGGGCGGGGGTCTTGAAGATCACGGCCGCCAAGAACGACCGGAGCCAGGCCATCGCGGTCGAATCGAAGAAGGGGCGATGACCTCCCGGCGGCCCGGCGTCTATCGGATCGGCGCGATCGCCGAGAAGTTCGGGATCCATCCGCAGACCCTTCGTCTGTACGAACGCGAGGGGCTGCTCCGGCCTGCTCGGACCGAGGGAAACACCCGCCTCTACGACGCGACCACGATCGAGCGGCTCGAGATCATCCTCACCCTGACTCGCGATCTCGGCGTGAATCTCGCCGGGGTCGAAGTCATCCTCCACATGAAGGAGCGGATGGAGCACATCCAGGGGGAGGTCCAGGATCTCCTCACCGTCGTTCGTGAAGAAATGGGGACGCGCCGCGGCCAGATCGATCGTCGGCTCGCTCTCGCGCCCATCCCGAAGGCATCCTCGGCGCCCGCCCCTCCGGCGATCCTGGAACGAGGCAAGCGCTGAGCCGTCGCCGCGGCTTGATCGGGACCTGATACCCGGGAGCCGGAGCGCGGCGAGGGGATCAGGCCGGCCGTCGAGCCGCTTTGGGCGAGCGGCCGGCCGGTGGCGGGACGCCTTCTCTTTTCGCCAAGAGGCACTCCCCGAGGCTGGCGTCCCGCCAGATCCCCGAGCAAGCTCCGGCGACCTGTTCGGCGCGCTTTTTGCTCCTTCGAGGGCTAGAATGCGCGGTCTCGAAAGAGGAGGTCCCGTGAAGAGATTCCTATCGGCCGCCCTGATCTTCGGCGGCGCCCTCGCCGCGCTCGGGCAGCTCTCCAAATACAAGGACTGGGCGAAGTCGCCCGAAGCGGTCTTTCTGACCCCGGCGGAGAAGGCGGATTGGGCGAAGATCACCACGGACGCCGACGCCGAGAAGTTCATCGCGGACTATTGGACCAAGCGCGGCGGCGACGCCTTTCACCAGGAAGTTGCCCGGCGCATCTCGGCCGCGGACCAGCAATTCAAGTTGCGCTCCCAAAAGGGCTCCGAATCCGCCCGCGGGAGGATCTTCATCGTCCTGGGGAGCCCGACGCGTGTCACCGAGGCCCGTACACCCGGCTCGGCGGACAGTACGAGCCCGGACTCGGGCGCGGGCACGGGTCTCTCCCAGCTTCAGCAGGAAACCGGTCCAGCGCCGGTGGTGCAGACGTGGATCTACGACAAGACCAAGTTCGACCCCTCCTGGGACGTCGGGGAGATCCGCGCTCAGATCAACGTGGACCCCCAGCGCGGTCGCGACGAGCTGATGAACCCAGGACCGGTCGGCAAGACGCTCGACAAAGTGAACGAAAAGCGGCTGGCCGACGTCCAGCAGAAGACCGCGGCAGCGCCGTCCTCAGCGCCCCCGGCGTCCGCTCCATCCGGAAACGCTCCACCCGCTTCGGCTCCGCCCGCTCCGGCGGCTGCGGCCCCGGCGGCTGCGGCTGCGCCTCCGCCCGCTCCTGCCGCCGCTCTGCCCGCGGCCGCGCGCAGCGCTCTCGA
>JBKPSZ010000060.1:0-5493 GCA_046735265.1 Acidobacteriota bacterium
ACGTCCTCCAGGTCAATCAGGGTTCGCTCTACCCCGCTCTTTACCGCCTCGAGGCGAAGGGCTGGATCCGCTCGGAGTGGGGCAGCTCCGAGAACAATCGCCGCGCCCGCTTCTACGAGCTGACGCGGGGCGGCCGCCGGCAGCTCGCCGAGGAGACGCAGAGCTGGGAGCGCTTCGCCGCCGCGGTCTCGCGGGTGCTCGAGGCGAACGAGTCATGAGCCGCCTGCGCGCCGCGTGGGCCGCTCTTTTCCGCCGCCGGGCGCTCGAGCGTCAGATGGACGAGGAGATGCGCTTCCACCTCGAGATGGAGATCCAGAAGCTCGAGCGGCGCGGCCTCGATCGCGAAACGGCGCGCTCCGAGGCCCTGCGCCGCTTCGGCGGAGTCGAGAAATACAAGGAAGAGTGCCGCGACGCCCGGGGGGTCACGCCCCTCGAGACCCTGCGGCAGGACGTCCGCTTCGCCCTGCGGGGGCTGAAGCGCAATCCGGGCTACGCGGCCGCGGCGCTCGCGACCCTCGCCCTCGGAATCGGGGCCAACGTGGCGGTCTTCTCGATCGTGCACGGCGTTTTCCTCCAGTCGCTCCCGTACGGCGGCGGCGAGCGCCTCGTGCGCCTGCGGGCGGACGTCCGCGCGTCGAACCTCTCGGACATCGGCTTCTCGCCTCCGGAGGTCTCCGACTTCACAACGCAGACGCAATCCCTGGAGGGAGTCGCCGAGTACCACTCGATGTGGTTCATCCTGCTCCGGGAGCCGGAGCCCGAGCGCGTCCAGACGGGTGTCGTGTCGGCGAACTTCTTCGGCGTGCTCGGAGTCGAGCCGATCCTCGGCCGGTCGTTCCGGCGGGGAGAGGACGCACCCGGCGCCGAGCCGGTGCTCCTCCTCTCCTACGACTACTGGAAGCGCAAGCACGGCGGGGATCCGAAAGTGGTCGGCCGAACCTTCAAGATGAACGACCGGATCCACACGGTCGTCGGCGTTCTTCCGCCGATGCCGGCCTATCCCGACGAGAACGACGTTTTCATGCCGGCTTCGGCGTGCCCCTTCCGCGGAAGCGCGGCCGCTTCCAGCAACCGGAACGCGCGCATGCTCCTCCTCTTCGCACGCGAGAAGTCTGGCGTCTCGCTCGCCGGCTTGAACGCCGATCTCGCGACCGTCCTCTCCCGGCTCGGGCGCCAGTACCCGGACGCCTACCCGGCGCCGGAAGCCCGCGCCGCCGTGACCGCCGTGCCCTTGAAGACCGAGCTGACGCAACGGGCGCGTCCGACGTTTCTCGTTCTTCTCGCGACCGTCGGCCTGGTCCTCCTTCTCGCGTGCGCCAACGTGGCGAACCTGACCCTGGCGCGGCTGCTCCGGCGCCAGCGGGAGATGGCTCTCCGGACCGCGCTCGGCGCGGGCCGGGCGCGCCTCGTCCGACAGATGCTGACGGAGAGCCTCGTCCTGTCGCTCGGCGGCGGGCTCCTCGGCGTCGGCGTGGCCTTCGTGACGCTGGATCTGCTGGTCTCTTTCGCAGCGCGCTTCACGGCGCGGGCGACCGAGATCCGCATCGACGGTCCTGTCCTTCTCTTCGCCCTCGCCATCTCGCTCGTGACCGGAATCGCCTTCGGACTCCTTCCCTCTCTCTCTTCGCGCGGGAATCTCGTCGCGGCGCTCCACGACGGGGGCGACCGCACGACCGGCGGCCTCGCGCGGCACCGCCTGCGCAGCGCTCTCATCGCCGTTCAGGTGGCCGTCTCCTTCATGCTCCTGATCGGCGCGGGCCTGATGCTCCGCAGCCTCTGGAAGCTCGCCCAGGTCGATCCCGGGTTCCGGACCGAGCACGTCCTGATGGCCCGTCTCGACCTGAATTTCTCCAAGTACCGCAGCATCGATCCGCGGCGGCCCTTCCAGAAGCGCCTTCTCGACCGGATCTCGGGGCAGCCGGGCGTGATCTCGGCGGCAATCGCCAGCACTTTCCCGCTGAACGAAGGGGGACCGCAGAACGGGAGCTACCGCATCGAGGGGCAGCCCGTCCCGAGACCCGAGGCACAGCCCCAGGCCGACTTCCAGCTGGTCTCCTCCGGCTACTTCGAGACGATCGGCGTTCCGGTCCTGTCCGGGCGCGGCCTCGCCGAGTCCGACAGGCCGGGCTCCCCCCGCGTGGCGGTGATCAACCGGACGATGGCCCGGCACGTCTGGGGGCCGGTCGATCCGATCGGCAAGCGGGTCTCCGTCGACGACGGGCAGAACTGGATCGAGATCGTCGGCGTCGTCGGCGACGTGCGCCAGTACGGCCTCGACCAGCGCCCGACGGACCAGGTCTACCTCGCTTCCCCGCAGTTTCCGCCGCTCTCCTCGACGCTGCTCCTGCGGACCTCGTCGAACCCAATGTCGATGTCGCGGCTCGTGCGCGACGCGGTGCACGGAATCGATCCGGAGCAGGCCGTCGACCGTTTCCGGACGCTCGAGCAGGTGCGCGAGAGCTCTCTCGCCTCCCCGCGGCTGACTTCGATTCTCCTGGCGCTTTTCGCGATCGTGGCGCTCGCAATCACCTCCGCGGGCATCGCCGGTGTGGTCGCGTTCTCCGTCGGCGAGCGGACCCAGGAGTTCGGGATCCGTCTCGCGCTCGGCGCCGACCCGCGTCAGGTCGTTCGCATGGTCCTGCGGCAGGCGATGGTCACGGTCGCAGTCGGGCTGGCGTTCGGATTCATCGGCGCGCACCTGATCGCGGGAGCGATGTCGCGGCTCCTCTTCGAGGTCAACGCCACCGATCCGCCGACGTTCCTCGCGATGTCCCTGGCGCTCGCGGGCGTCGCAGCGGCGGCGAGCTTTCTCCCGGCCCGGCGGATCACGGCGGTCGATCCCATGATCGCTCTGCGGACGAGCTGAAAACCATCGGAGGAGCGATGAAAAACGCCCGACGAATCGCATCCCTGGCTCTGGCGGCTCTCGTCTCCTCCGCGAGCCTCGCGTTCGCGGCCCTTCCGGACTCGGAGATGGCAGACACGGCGCCGTCCGCTCCCGTCTTCGCGCCGCCCGACCGCAAGCCCGATCCGCCGCCGGTGCGCTCCTCGGCCCGCTCGAACCGATCGATCGAGGCGGGCCGCAAGAAATCGCGCCCCGCGGGCAAGCGGCCCACACCGCCGCGGGCCGCCTCGAAGAAGGCGTCGCCTCCTCCGGCGAACGTGGAAGGCTAGAGAGCCCGCCGTCGCGCGCCTCCGTCCTCGACGTCTCTCAGACCAGTCGGGTAAACTCCGGCGCCCGGATCGAGGATCCGGCGAAAGGAGAGATCATGAGGAAGATCGCCGCGCTGTTGGCCGCGGGGGCCGTTCTGGCGCTCGCCGCGCCGTTCGCCTCGGCCGACGAGAAGAAGGACGAGGGAAAAATGGAATACAAGTGGGAGTCGACGCCGACGGGTCTGAAGTATCAGGACCTGAAGGAAGGAGACGGGCCGACTCCGAAGAACGGCCAGACCTGCGTCGTCAACTACACCGGCTGGCTCTGGGAAGGCGGCCAAAAGGGGAAGAAGTTCGACAGCTCGCTCGACCGCGGGACGCCGTTCGAGTTCGGCCTCGGCATGGGGCGCGTGATCAAGGGGTGGGACCAGGGCGTCGCGACGATGAAGGTGGGCGGCAAGCGGCTGCTCCTCGTTCCGCCGCAGCTCGGTTACGGCGCGCGCGGCGCCGGGGGGCTCATTCCGCCGAACGCAACTCTTCTCTTCGAAGTGGATCTGATCGGCGTCAAGTGACGAAGCGCGCGCCCTCGCGCGCTTCGTCATCCCGAACGGAGCGACGGATCCCGGACTCGGCAGCGGAGTATTCCCTGCGCGCGCCCTCGCGCGCTTCGTCATCCCGAGCGGAGCGAGGGATCCAGCTCTTCCGCGCGTCGTTGCGACTGGCCGCGGCGGCTCTCGCCATCGGGCTTGTGGCCGAGCGGGCGACGGCCCGTCCGGCTTCCCCGGCGCCGGCCGCGCGGCTCCGGTTCGAGCTCTCCTTTCCCGTCGCGGTCCGCGCGGAGCCGGCCGACGGCCGTGTCTTCGTCATCGTCACGCGCGACGGGGCGACCGAGCCACGTTTTCAGTTCGGCAAGTCGGGCGGCCAGTATCGCTCCGTCCCTTTCTTCGGAGAGGACGTCGAGAATCTGGCACCGGGTCGAAGCGCCGTGATCGACGATCGCTCCGACGGGTACCCACTGGAGCGTCTCGCGGACCTGCCGCCCGGGGACTACTGGGTCCAGGGGCTCTTGAACGTCTACACGACGTTCCGCCGCGCCGACGGCCACGTCTTGAAGATGCACATGGACCAGTGGGAGGGGCAGGATCTGACCGTCTCGCCGAGCAACCTCGTGAGCGAGCCGCGGAAGGTGCATCTCGACCCTCGCATCGCGCAGACCGTCCGGATCTCGCTCGATCGCAAGATCCCGCCGATTCCGGTGCCCCCGGACACCGAGGACGTCAAGCACGTCCGGTTCGAGAGCCCGCTCCTCTCGAAGTTCTGGGGACAATCGATCCTGATCGGAGCGACGATCCTGCTCCCGAAGGGGTACGGCCAGAACCCGCAGGTCTCCTACCCGGTGCTCTACGAGCAGGGTCACTTCTCGACGGGCGCGCCCGGCGGGTTTGGAGAGGAGGCGGCGCCGAAGCCCGACGCGACCGAACGGGAAAAGGAGCGCGCCCATCTCCGCCAGGAGTTTGCGAAGGCGTGGATCTCGGACGGATTTCCCCGGATGCTCTACGTCACCTTCCAGCACCCGACGCCGTATTACGACGACTCCTACGCGATCGACTCCCCCAACACCGGCCCGTACGGCCAGGCCATCACGCAGGAGCTGATTCCCTACATCGAGTCGCATTTCCGGGCGATCGCGAAACCCTGGGCCCGGATCCTTTCGGGAGGCTCGACGGGCGGCTGGGAGTCGCTGGCGCTCCAGATCTTCCATCCCGAGTTCTTCGGCGGGACGTTTTCCTACTGTCCCGATCCGGTGGACTTCCACTACTTCGAGATGGTCAACATCTACGAGTGGGACAACGCCTGGCACCGGCAGACCGGATGGATCCAGGTTCCGATCCCGGGCGAACGCGCCGCCGACGGCCTCGTTCTCTCGACGATGAAGCAGCAGCTCGACTACGAGCGCGCCATGGGCACGCGGGGCCGCTCCGGCGAGGATTGGGACTGCTGGCAGGCGGTTTACGGCCCGATCGGCGCCGACGGCTATTTCCAGCCGCTCTTCGATCCGGCGACCGGGGCGATCGACCGCAAGGTGGCCGAGTGGTGGAAGGACCACACGGACCTGACCGCGTACCTCGCGCGCCGCTGGGAGGAGATCGGAGCGTCTCTCGCCGGGAAGATCCACATCTGGACCGGCGACATGGACACCTATTATCTGAACAACGCGGTCTACAAGCTCGAGGAGTTCCTCACGACGACGCGCAGCCCGTCGTGGGGCGGCTCGATCACCTACGGCCCCCGACAGCCGCACTGCTGGGCCGGTCCGCTCTCGCCCGCCGACCGCTTCAA
>JBKPSZ010000061.1:0-15897 GCA_046735265.1 Acidobacteriota bacterium
CAGCGTCAGATGTGTATAAGAGACAGCATTGGGCCGCTGCGTGATCACGTGCCCTTCCCCTTCGTAAAGGCGATACTCGGCTTTCTTGCCGAGCCGCTGGAGGCTCATGAAGATCGCGTCGGACGCGATCAGCCGTCCGTCGTTCTGTCCCTGGCCGATCAGCACCGGCGTCTCGATCCGGTCGAACAGGAAGAGCGGAGAGTTGCGGAAGTAGCGGTCCCGCTGCTCCCAGATCGTCCCGTGCATGTTCCCCTGCCCCTTTTCGTAGTACCCGATCGAGCCCTCGGAGCCGAGGTAGTCGGCGAAGAGATCCGGGTGCAGGACGGCCGCCGTGATGATGGCCGCCTTGAAACGATTCGTCTGGGTGATGAGCGCGAGCGTGCAGTAGGAGCCGTAGCTCTGACCCATGACGGCGAGCCGGTCGGGATCCGCGTACCCCTGGTCGATCGCGGCGTTGACGCCCGGCATGACCGTGCCCATCAGGTCTTCCATCGGCATCCCGTCGCGGATCGGCGCGTCCGGCGCGAGCACGGCGTAGCCGCGCGTCGCGAAAACGTGGCAGTTGAAGGTGGCGAGACCCCAGAACCCGAAGCGGTTCAAGTACCGCGACCCGTAGTCGCCGCCGTAGACGAAGACGATGAGCGGCAGGCGCTGCCCCGGCTGGTACCCGGGCGGAAGCAGGAGCGCGCCCTTCAGGGGCTGGCCGGTCATGCTGCGCCACTCGAGGAGACGCGCCTGCCCGAGCTCGTAGCGTTCCATGCCGGAATTCAGACGGGTCACCTGGCGCGCCTTTCCGTCGCGCGCGTTCACGGCCCACAGGTCGTGCAGATGCTGCTGATCGGTCGCGGCGAAGACGACGTCGCCCGTTTTCGGGCTCCCGTCGAGGTTGAAGATCGCCATGTAGCTCTTGCTTTCCTGGAGGATCGGCCGCGAAGTGCCGGCGACGATGTCCACCGCGAAGATTCCGGCCTTCCCGCCGTCCTGGAGAGCGGCGAAGTCGCCGCTCGCGTTCGGGTCCGTTCCTTTCAGGCGGGCGAGGACCCAGACGGTGCGTCCATCCCCGGTCAGGAGCGTTCCGCGACCGAACGGGGCAACGAGGGAGACGATCTTCCAGCCCGGGATCTTGCCGACGGCCGCGCCTTTCCCGGTCGCCGGGTCCACCCGCCAGAGCTCCCCCTCCCCGACGGCGTAGAAGTTCGTGCCTTTTTCGTCCATGACCGGCGCGTACTCCCCTTCTCCCGGATCGAAGCTCGGGACGCCTTCCGCCTTGAGGGTCCGCGCTTCTCCGCCTGCGACGGGAACGACGACGATCGGCCCCGCCGTCTTCTTGCCGGAGATGCCGCTCGGGATGTAGGCGATGTTCTTCCCGTCGGGCGTCCAGTTCCATTCAATGCCGTAACCGAGGGTGGCTTCGGTCGCGATGGTCCGCCGCGCGTTCGTCGCGAGATCGATCACGTCGAAGTCGTAGGTCGGCTGCTGGCTGTTCGCCTGCCATCCCTTCAAGACCGTGCAGGCGACGCTCTTCTCGTCCGGCGAAAAACCGTAGAACCGGATCGACTGCCGCTCGACGAGCCGCGTCACCTTGTGGCTCTCCAGGTCGAGCAGAGCGAGATCTGCGATTCCCCAGGCGACGTCCCCCATCGTCTTCGGCTTCGTCTCACCGGCGGGTTTGTTCTTATCGGGCGGCTCGGACGTCTTGACGATGACCGAGGCCTTGTCCGGACCGGCCTTGTCGAACTTCCGCTTCTCTTCGAGGCTCGTGCCGAGAGCGGTGATCTCGGCGAGCGACATTCCCGCCGGAACGATCTTGCAGAGGAGACGGCGCCCGTCGGAGCTCCAGCGGACGATCTCGTAGCCGAAGAAGGGTCGCGCGAGGATCCCCGGGAACCGCTCGGCCTTTCGAGACGCCATCGACCAGATCCAGAGGCCCGGCTCTCCCCCCTCGTCCGAGTAGAAGGCCACGCGCGACCCGTCCGGCGACCACACGCCGGCCCAGCTCGAGCTCTTCGGGCTCCCGAGGATGATGCTCTCGCCCGTCTTCATGTTGGTGATCGTCGCCTGCATCCGCGAGTCGCCTTCGGCGAAGGGGAAGCCGGTCGCCGAGTACTGATGCGTGGCTCGGGGGACGTTGTCCACGGTCTCGACGGTGTGCGCGAGCCACAGCCCGTCGGGAGACAACGCAATCGGCGAGCGGCCGTTGTGGCCGAGCGCGTCGGCGGCGGTCTCGAGCGGCAGAGGCTCTCGAAGCCGGGCGGCCGTCTGGCCGGTCACGGGGGCGGCGAGGACTCCGACGCCCACGAGAGCGAGAAACGAAACGAACGAGCAGGATGCGAGACGAGGTTTCACGACTCCCCTCCTCAGTTCGAACCGGCGGAAGAACCGCGGTTCTCCGCAGCGGCGTTCGGGACGACGACTTTGAACATCATGAACGGGTATTCCGGCTTTTCCGGAATCCCCGTGAATCTCCAGCGGAACGGACGCGCGGCGGTCTGCGCCCCCGGCGAGAGCTCGTTCGAACCGGCGGGGGCGGAGAACGTCCACCGGGCGCCCTCCCCGGGACGCTGGTTGTCGGCGTTCTCGACCCGGAAGTCGGTCAGGTTCACCATCATGTTCTGGAGCTCGACGGCGAAGGGTCCCGTCACGGGAAGCGGCGACTTGTTCACGAGGTGCATCTCGCAGCCGAAGGCGTTCGCCTTCCAGTCGAACGCGCAGTTCTCCGAAACGAGCTTGACCTGCGTGCTGACGTCGCGCTCGTTCTTCGGAGCGGCGACGACCGCGCCCGCGACAGAGAAGGGCGTCGTCGCGAGGAGCATCACTCCGGATGACCCGTCGATCCACGCCGCGTGGAAGACCCCGTTTCCGTCGCTGTCGAGCCCTTGAGTGTCGCCGCCCCCGGGAAAGCGCGTCGAGATCATCAACACGTTGAAGCCCTGCCCCTCAACCGACTGCCCGTCCTCCGTCTTCGGATAGGCGGAGACTTCCGCGTTCGGAGCCCAGTTGCCCGTCGACATCGAGCAGGTCGCCTTCCCGCCCGGCGTGACGTTCGGGACGAACGTCTCGCCCCCGTCGAGCGAAGCGGAGAAGAACAGGTCGTAGCACTCGTTCTTCTGCGCGCGGCGGTCGTTCCAGACCACGCCCACCACCCCCCGGTTGTTGACGGCGATCGTCGGGTTGGCGTGAACGGCGGATGTCTTGTTGTCGTTGACCGTGGCCGGCTTCGACCAGGTCTTCCCTCCGTCGGAGGAGTGGACGACCCGAACGTCCGTGCGGTCTCCGGCGTTGTCCAAGCCCACCGCGTAGATCCGGCCGCGAAACGGGCCGTCGGAAAGGTCGATGGCCGAGTTGCCGTTTCCCTGGGCGTTCATCGCGCGGAATCGGTCTCCGGAGACGTGGAAGCGGGCGACGCGGGGAGAGATCGAATAGCTCTTTCCCCCGTCGTTGGATGTCGCGAGGCGCAGCGACAGGTCGTAGTCCGGGAGCGACTTGATCTCGTCGTGCGAATCCCAGAGCGTCCAATCCGGCATCACCCGCTCGGGCATCGTCGTGAACGGCAGGATGACCGTGCCCTCGGGCGTCACGATCATGTTCACGAAGGTGAAGATCCTTTCGTCGGGCGTGCTCGTCACGATCGTGGGCTGCCCGAAGGTCTTTCCACCGTCGTCGGAGTACGCCACGGCGAGGGCGGACCGGGACTTGCCGTCGAGCCCCAGGGTCTCGACGGAGGCGCCGGCATAGATGCGTCCCTTGAAGCGACCCGTCCGGTCGAAGCCCATGTACTGGCGGTCGAAGCCCTCGGCGCCCGCGATCAACGTCGCGTCGCTCCAGCTCTTACCCTCGTCGCTCGAGCGCGTGATCCAGAGCCCGGCGCCGTCGTTGGCGCCGTAGAACGCGTTGCCCGCTCCGTCGAAATATGCGATCGCGTCCCAGCCCGTCGCGACTTTGGCCGCGCCTTCGGGAAGAACGACGCGCGTCCAGGTCCGGCCGCCGTCGTGGCTGACGTAGGCCGACGATCCCGCCTTCCCTTTCGAAATGCGGCAGGAGGCGGCGAGCATGTTCGCCGGGTTCTTCGGGTTGATCGCGAGAAAGGACTCTCCGTGCGGATCCGAGGGCGCGTCGGTGGAGATCGTCACCGTCTTTCCGGGCTCGATCGTCGCGGCCGAGGCGAGAGCCGGCTTCGGCTCGGGCAGCGCGGCCGCGATCGCGCTCGAGAGGGCGGCCGCGGCCACGGCGGCAAATCGGAGACCGTTCACCGGCTCGCCGTCTTCTGCGGCGCCATGTACTTGCCGAGCCAGTCGATCATCCGCTGCGCGGCGTCGACCGCGTTTGCGAGAGACCAGTCGCCCGGCACGTGGCCCTCGCCGTCGTAGATCGCGAGCTCGGACGTGCGCTGGAGCCGCTTCAACGCGTTGTACATCCTCTCGGCGCCCTCGACCGGGCACGTCTCGTCCTTCTTTCCGTGGATCAGGAGAAGCGGCGTGCGGATCTTGTCGGCCTGGTAGTACGGAGAGTTGGCGAGGTATCGGCGCAGGTCCGCCCAGGGGTGCGTGCCCATGCGGCCCTGACCCGTCTCGGACCAGACGAAGTTGAAGGTGCTCCCCCCGGGCCCCATGCGCGCGTAGGCGCCGGGCAGATCGAAGAGGCCGTCCAAGGAGATCGCTGCCCGGAAGAGATTCGTCTGCGTGATCATCGCGGCGGTCGAATATCCGCCGTACGACTGACCCATGATCGCGACGCGCTCGATGTCGGTATAGCCGCGATCCGCCGCGCGATAGACCTGCGCGAGGATGGCGTCGCCCATCTCCTGAATGGGATTGCCCCCTTTGCCCTCGGGCCCGAGAGGCACGTCCACCATGAGCACGGCGTAGCCGCGCGTCGCGAAGACCTGCACCGGGATCGAGTTCGGAGCGCCGCCTCCCCACTGCTGGGCGGTGTTGGACATCTTCGAACCCGAGTAGAAGTAGACGATCGACGGGAGCGAGTCGCCCCGCTTCTTGCCCGGGGGGAGGAAGACTCCGGTCAGAACGCTCTGCAGGCGGCCGTCGAAGCCCGGGATCGGCGACGAATACATCTCGGCCGGCCCGACCGCGACCGCGTCGAGCCGCGGCTCGACGCGGGTCAGACGTTTCTTCGAGGCGAAGGAGGAATCGAACAAGTAGAAATCGGGCGGCACGTCGAGCGACTCGAATCGGGCCACGACTCCGCCCGGGGCCGCGCCGGCCGCCTCGAAGCGCCCGCGCCCCTTCCAGAGAGTCGTCGGAGCGCCGCCGCGGGCCGAGACGCCGAGAACGGAACGCTCGCCGGTCACGTCGTCGTTGGCGACGACCGCGAAGCGGCCCGGCTCCGGCTGCCACAGCGTGTCGCGGTCCGCCTCGATCGGAGTCCCGACCGTCGGGATCGTCGTCGGGGCGGAGCCGTCGAGCGGCACCAGCGCGAGCGCCTTGGGAGGGAGCGAGTAGTAGATCTTCTCCCCCTCATCCAGCAGTCCGACGAGGAGGCTCTTTCCGTCCGCCGCCAAGAGGAGCGGCGCTTCGTCGATCTTGCCGAGCGATTCGGCGACCGGCTTCGCCTTGCCCGGCGCGGCGGCGTCGACCAGCCAGATCTTCTTTTCCTTCCAGTAGGCGATGCGCGTCGTTCCGGGAATCCAGCGATAGGAGGACTCGAAGTAGTCGTTCTGCGGCACTTCGAGATCGGCGGCGAGAACGACCGGCTTTCCGCCCGCGGCCGGCACGACCGCGAGGTCGTAGAAGGTCTCCGAGGCCGTCTCCCCCTTCATCTTGAAGACGGTCAGGAACGAGACCCACTTGCCGTCGGGCGACAGGCGCGCGCAGCTCGGCTTCACGTCTCCGTCGGCCGACGCCACGATTCGGGACTTTCCCGACGCGACGTCCAACGCGGCGATCGTCGCGACGTTTTCGCGCAGGAAGTGCTCCATCATGGCCGAAGGGGTCGCGGCCGCGCCCGCCGGCGCCTCGGCCTCCGAGGAGGTTTGATACACGGTCACCGTCGCTTTCGCGAGGGGCGCCCCCGTCGGTGCCGCCGGCTTCGCCTCCGCGGGCGACTCCCCGAACGACGGCTGACTCTTGGGCCGGAGCGGCACGAAGACCTCTCGGCCGTCGGGACTCCAGGCCGCCTCGTCGCCGGGCCAGTGCTTCGCTTTGATGATGTCTTCGGAGACGCGCCGCGGGGTACCTCCCGCGACGTCGGCGACCCAGAGCTGCGGCGATCCGCCCGCGTCCGAGATGAACGCCACGCGTTTACCGTCGGGCGAGAGCGAAGGTCTCCAGCAGTTCCCCTTTTCCGGACAGACCGACCGTGCGTCGCCGCCCCTCGTGGAAACGACGAAGACGCGGGTCCCCACCTGCGCCCCCGGTGTGCCGCCCGGAAGGAAGCGGACGCCCTCGGCCATCTCGCTCTCGGGGCTGCGCTGCGGCGGAATGAAGATTTCGAAGGCCAGGACCGAGCCGTCGCGGCTCAACACCGGACGATCGCTCCACGACCGGAGCGTCTTCTTCGAGAACGCCAGATCGAGGGGGAGCGGCGCCGGCGTTTGCGCCGCAGCACCCGCGGCGACGACGGCGAAAACGGGCGTGAATGCCAAAAGCCTCTTCATCGCAAACGCCTCCTTCAACGATCGCCGTCCGGTTCTTCCGGCTCGTGCTCCTTCGCATACGGGTTCTTCCGCCCGGCGCCGCCCGAGTCGCTATTCGTCTTCGAGACCGGGCCCGCCGGCACCATGCCCGTCGCTTTCAGCCGGATGCCCGGCATCTTTTCCGGATCGACCAGCTGCAGCCGGATGACGAACGGATTAGTCAGCGCTCCCGGTTGCAGGGCGTCGGCTCCCGCGACCGTGCCGCCGAGATCGAAGACGGCCCCCTCCTTCGCCTTGCCGTTGGACGTGTTCAAGGCGGAGGGAGCGTTCTCCGCGTTCTGTTTCTTGTCGTCCTCGCTCTCGTACTCGGGGAAGCCGAAACCGACGATCTCGAGTCGGATCGGGGCCGAGATCGGCTGGGTCGACTTGTTCTTCAATCGCACCGGAATCTCGACCTGTTTCTTCGCCGCGTCGTAGCGGGTCGGGTCGAAGATGAACTCCACCAGGTCGTTCAGCGGAGACTCGACGAACTCCGGCTTCTTCGGAGCCGGCGCGGGCGCCGCGGCGGCGCCGGCGGCTCCCTCCTTCTTCGCCGCTTCCTTCGGCAGCTCGACGCGAACGGAGGCGGTGTAGATCTGGAACGTGCCCGAGCGGGCGTCGGCCCAGAAGGGGTGAAAGACGCCGGCCTTGTCGGCGGCGAGCCCCATGTAGTCCCCGCCCGATCCCCAGCGCGACCCCGCGGAGATGAGCGACAGACTGATCTGCCCCTCGTGGCTCCAGATCATCGGCGCGAGCTGCGAGTTGCCCGGACCATCGGGGTGCGAGACCTCGGAGGAAACCGTCACCGGGGGCAGGAAGGTCTCGCCGCCGTCGACGGAGATCGCCATGAGCTGGTGGTAGGCCCTGGAGTCGCCGGCGGTCCGCGCGTCGAACCACGTCACGGCCAAGACCCCCTCCTTGTTGACCGCGATCGCCGGCTGCCACTGACTCGCGGCGGCGGGGGCGCTCCCATCGACCGCCTTCGGGGCCGACCACGTCTTGCCTCGGTCGGCCGAATAAGAGGAGAGGATCCGGTACTTGCCGAAACGCGCGTCCTCCCAGGCCACGTACATCCGGTCGCGGAACTTCGAGCCTTCCGTGTCCGCCGCGAATTTGCCGAACCCGGCGAGCTTGCTCTCCTTGTCGTCCCGGTTGTAGTTCTGCGTCACGGCCTTTCGCGGTGGGGAGAACGTCACCCCGCCGTCCGTGGACGCCACGGTCCAGAAGTTGGACGACCCCATCCCTTTCGACTTGCGCTTTTCGGGGAGGAAGTCGAAGTCGCCGTAGGGGACGATCAGCGTCCCGTCGGAGAGCACCATCGGGGTGACGTCGTTGATGCCGATCGTTCCGCCGCCGTTGGCCGCTTCCGAAGGGCCGACCCAGGTGCGGCCGTCGTCGTCCGAGCGGAAGACGCCGACGCGGTAGACCGGATAGTCGTAGAGCACGCCGATGTAGATCCGTCCGGCGTAACGCCCCTTCGTCGTGTCCACGATGATCTGCTCGTGGTCCCACGAGGGGCTGCAGGGGATCTCGGTCGAGGGAAGCCAGGTTTCGCCGCCGTTTTCCGAGCGCCAGACGTGCATGCTCGCGCAGTCCCGTCCGATGTCGCTCTTGTTCATCGTCAGGGCCACGAAGAGCGCCGTCCCCTGAATCGTGAAAGCCGTCTGAGGGTCGCCTCCGCCCCACTGGACCTGCTCGGGAAACTCGGACGCCTTCCAGGTCGCGCCGCCGTCGGTCGAGGAGTACGCCCGGCAGGCCCAGCCGCCCGAGGGCCGCGTCGCGGTGATCGCCGCCCCGAGGAGATCCTTGACCGTCCTCGGGCTCGTCGCGACCATCAGCTCGACGTGCGGCACGTCGCCGTCGCGCGACACGAGGATGTTCGGACCGACGGTGACTTTCGGCGCGGAGGCGTCGGCGCCCGAGACCGTGCCCTCCGCCGCGAGAAGGAGAACGGCCGCCGCGATCGCGGCCGCGAGAAGTCGCCCGCCGAGTGTCCGCATGCTCATGCTTCCTCCGTATTCGAAAACGCCGCGCGTCGAATCGCGGCTCACTTGCCCCCCTCGACCATTCCCTCGATCCGGTAGCGGATCGGGGCCACCTCGGACGGATCCGTGAACTGGAGCTTCAGAACGACCGGTGAAGTCTGGGCGCCGGGTGCCAGCGCCTCGAGGTTGCCGAGCGCCTTGGAGAAGTCGAAGCTCGCCCCCTCGCCCCGCTTCCCGTTTTCGGCGTTCACGACATAGGTGGGCGGGTACGGGTACTTGAAGATGTCGGGATCATCCAGGTCGAACCCGACGATCTCGAGCGTGATCGGCGGGTAGATCGGCTGCTTCGACATGTTCGTCAGGCGGATCGGGATCTCCGCCTCCTTCGCGGCGCCGTCGTATCGCGAGGGATCGAACACGAGCTCCACCATCGAATCGAGCGAGGTCTTCACGCGCGGCGCAGAAGACTTGGCGGGCGCGGAGGCCGAAGCCGCCGCGGCGGCCGCGGGACCGCCGGGCTTCTCCTTCGGGGGCAGCACGACCGAAATGCTGGTGGTGTAGATCTGAAACGTTCCGCTCCGGGCGTCGGACCAGAAGGGATGGAAGACGCCGTCCTTGTCGGCGGCCAGCCCCATGTAGTCGCCTCCGCTCTTCCAACGGCTCGCGGCGGAGACGAGGGCCAGGTAGGGAGTCTCCTTGTGGCGTCCCGCCAGCACGCCGAACGTCATGTTCCCGGCCCCGCCCGGACTCGAAGCGGCCGAGGAAACCTGCACCGGAGGAAGGAAGGTCTTGCCTCCGTCCACCGACGCCGTGAAGTACTGGTGATACTGCGAGCCGTCCCGGGCGCCGCGCGTGTCGAAGAAGGTCACGCCGACGATCCCGTCCTTGTTGACGGCGACGACGGGCTGGTACTGATAGGCGTCTTCGGGAGCGCTCGGGTCCAGGACCACCGGCGGAGACCAGGTAATCCCCCGGTCCTCGGAGCGCGTAAAGAGCACGCGCGTCCGGCCGTGACGGGCGTCGGGCCACGCCGCGTACATCCGATCCCGATATTCCTTGGACCGATAGTCCGCGGCGAGCGAAGGCATCCCGCCGTACTGCTTCCCGACCTTGTCGTCGAAGTCGAACCACATCGTCTGGATCTTGCGAGGCTTGCCGAAAGAGATCCCTCCGTCGTTCGAGAGCACCATCCAGGCGTTGCTCGAGGCCTTGCCCGTGGTCTTGACCTTGTCGGGCAGGAAGTCGAAGTCCACATAGGGAAGGACGAGCGTTCCGTCGGAGAGCACCATCGGACTGACTTCGTTCAAGCCAATGGTTCCGCCGCCATTGGCCGCATCGACCGGCCCGATCCAGGTCTTGCCGTCGTCCTCCGAGCGGAAGATCCCGATGACGTACTGCGGATACGGGCCGTAGAGGACGCCGATGTAGATGCGTCCCGCGTACTTGCCCGTCGTGTGGTCGACGATGATCTGTTCGTGGTCGTAGGAGTAGCCGAGGTCGGCCGCCTTCCCCCACGTCATCCCCCCGTCTTCCGAGCGGTACACGTAGAGGCCGGCGCGCGTGCGTCCCGAGTCGTCCTTGATGAACGCGAGCCCGCTGAAGATCGCCGTGCCGTTTGGCGTGAAGGCCGCGTACGGATCGGCGCTCCCCCACTGGACCTGCTCGGGGAACTCCGTCGCCTTCCAGGTCGTCCCGCCGTCGAGCGTCGCGTACGCCCGGTTCGCGGTGCCCCCCTCCGGTCGCGTGTAGGTGATCGCGCCGCCCACCAGGTTCTTCGCGTTTTTCGGGTTCGCGGCGACGACGAGCTCGACGTGCGGAAAATCTCCGTCCCGCGAGGCGAGCATGTTGGGTCCGACGACGATCCTCGGCGCCTCCGCCGCGCCGGCGGCCGCCGCTGCCGCGAGCAGAAGGAGAGCCGACGCGACTCGCGGGTGGATGTTCACTTCTTCTCCTCCTTTTTCGCGACGTTCCCGCGGATCTCCGTTCCGAGGTAGAAGTCGGTCTGGACCGCCGATTCGGCCTGGAGGCGCCAGACGATCGCGTCGGTGACCTGATCGGGCTCGAGCGCGTCGAGGCCCCCGAGCGCCTTCGAGTAGTCGTAAGTGGCGCCGATGCCCCGCTTGCCGTTGGCGGAATTCAGGAACGTCGGCGCGTTGACGGGCTCGCCGGACTTGATCGTGTAAGGGTGAGCGACCTCTTTGATTTCGACGGTGAACGGCGGATAGAGCGTTTCCTTCGACTCGTTCTTCAGCCGGACCGGCATCCGCACCTCGCGCGTCGCCATGTCGTACTGGGTCGGATCGAAGGACAGCGTGACGCGGTCCGAAACGACCGCCGCCTCGATCGCCGGCGGCTTGGCGGGCGGCTCGGTCGCCACCCGGATCCGCGCGGTGGACAGCTGATAAGCCCCGGTTCGCCCGTCGGGCCAGAACGGGTGGAAGACCCCGTCGGAGTCCGCGGTCATTCCGAGGTAGTCGCCCCCCTGAGCCCAGCGCGAGATGCCGGAGAGCGTATAGATGACGACGAACCCGCGGTCCTTGCGGACCATCGGTCCCGGGCGCAGATTCCCCGCTCCGAGCGGTTTGGAGACCTGGCTCGAAACGCGCACCTTCGGCTGGAACGTCTCGCCGCCGTCGAGCGACGCGGCGAAGTAGGCGTTCGACTGATCGCGCTTCGGGAAGCCCTCGGTGCTCAAAAAGAAGACGCCCACGACGCCGTCGGGATTGACGGCGACGACCGGCAGGTACTCCGAGGCGTCGGCGGACGCCGAAGCGTCTACGGGATGCGGCTTGCTCCACGTCGCGCCCCGATCGGAGGAGCTGCTCAGGAGAAGCCGGAACCGCCCGCCGTCGAGGTAGGTCCACGCGGCGTAGATCCGGTCGCGGAACTTGCCTCCGGGATCGACACCGAAGACGGGACCCGAGATGCCGTCGATTCGCCCGCTCTTCTGCTGGTCCCGCATCGCCTTCACGCCGCCGAAGTAGACGTCGGCGATCGGCCGCTTCGGGGAGAACGTGACCCCGCCGTCGGTCGAGATCGAGAAGATGGCCTTCCAGCTGGAGGCCTCCTTCTCCTTGGCGTAGTTGGGGTACTCCATCATCGGGATGAAGAGCGCTCCGTCGGAGAGCACGAGCGGGTTGTAGGCGGCGAGCCCCCGGCCGTCCCCTTTGGCGACCTCGACCGGTCCAATGAACGAGCGCCCGTCGTCGGTCGAGCGGAAGAGGACGACGCGACGGCGCATGATCAGGTCTTCGATTTCCTTCGAGCCCTTCTCGTCGGTCTCGTCGGTGATGTACACGCGTCCCGCGAAAGGGCCGCTCGTGTAGTCGGTCACGAGCATTTCGTGGTCGTGGCCCTTCCCGAGCGGGATGGCTTTGCTCCAGGTCTTTCCGCCGTCTTCCGACCGATAGAAGTTCATGCCCTCGGAGAGGCCGAGGAAGTAGGCAGTCCCGCCGATCCCGAATCCGGTCTGCGGATCGCCGCCCCCGTCCGCGAGCTCCTCGGGCAGAGTCACGTCGGTCCAGCTCGACCCGCCGTCGAACGAAACGTACGGTTTGTTGAGCGGGCTTCCGTCCGGCCGGCCCATCACGATCGAGGCTCCGAGCAGGTTCTTGGGGTTCCTCGGGTTCGCCGAGACCATCGTCTCGCAGTGCGCGATGTCGCCGTCGCGCGAGGCGAGGATGTTCGGCCCGATGACGATCCGCGGCGCGGTGGCGGCGTCCGGAGACGCCGGCGCGACCGGGACGGCGGCGGCGGCGGCGAGGGCGAGCAGACCGGTTCGGATTCTCATGGCGTTCCTCCCGGTTTGGTCAGGGTGGTCTCGTATGGGGCGCGCGAGTGCTCGTGGAAGAGCCGTCGGTCCCGGCGGCGGTTCTCGCTCCCCGCCGGGACGGACTCTGCGGGCTCGAGGGGACTAAGCACGCGAAGGAACCGACGACCGTCCGATCATCGCCGACCTCCCCCCGCGGCGGCGGCACGCGGGAACCAGACTTCGGCCGATCCGAGCGGAATCCGCGCCGTCTCTCCGGTGCCGAACGGACCGAGCTGCTTCGTGACGTCGGGCGACGTCGCAACCACGCGGGCGGCGAGCTCGCGCGGCGGATCCGGAACCGCGGCGGCCCAGGCCGCCGCTTTGGCCGACCAGGCCGCCGACGGCGCGCGCTCCGCGGGCAGGTCGGCGACCGCGACAGCGCCGAGACCCGGTTGCGAGAGGAAGTCCGTGTACTCGTACTCGACGGGACCGCCCGGCGCCGCGAACGCATCCACGACGACCACCCACCGGCCCGCCTTGGGATTGATGGCCTCGACTTCGCCGCCCGGGCCGACGTCAGCCGCCTTCGCAACGACCGCGCAGGGCGCCGGCGGACGCATCGGAGACTTGGTCCCCTTCTCCTTCTCCTTCTCCTTCTCAGCCGGCTTCTCCGCGGGCTTCTCCGGCTCCGTGCAGTCCATCAGGTAGACGTCCAGGTCCGCGCGCTCGCTCGCGACGTTGCCGACGCGGGCGAGGAGTGACGACGCTCCCTTCGGCACGACGATCTCGTGGACCTGCTGCTGACCCGCGGCAATCGTGGCGCGCTCGCGGCGGGCGCTGCCAAGATCGACGGTGCTCGCCGCGGCGACCACCTTGCCGAGCCGGTTCTTCACCGAAATCGAGGCGCTCTGCGCGCGCCCCGCCTCGAGCGCCGACCGGTCCCCCGCGAACTCGACGTCCAGGCCGACGGCGGTGGCCGTCACGGTGACGGGAGTCGCTTTCAGCGGAAAAGACGCCTCCGGGTCGAAGTTTCGAGCGACGCGGCTGTTCGACAGGTTGATTTCCCAGACGCCCGGCTGGGGATTCGTGACCGCGCACTTCGGGGACTTCTCGAAGTGCGCGTCGAAGGCGCAGACGTACTGCGAGTCCTTGTCGGGACCGATCACCGTCGGATAGATCGCCGGGGACGAGGCGGAGAAGGAGAGCGCCGCGGTGCCAGGCGGCACGTCCACGAAGAACGGCAGGTCGCCGGGCAGGGGCGGCGTCACCTCCGCCTGGACCGTGTACGCCCCTTCCGGCTTGAGAAGGTACGGCACGACGATCGAGTGGAGCATGCGATAGGCATGGCCCGGAACGTCGGGGTGGTCGAGCGTCAGCATCGCCGTGTGCGCGCCTTCCCCCTTCGCCGTGATCCGGACGGGCAGAGCGACCGGCGACCGGAGCGGGAGGACCACGGAATCGGGGCTCTCGAAAGTCCCGTCGTTTCCGAGCCAGGTAATCGCGAACGTCATGGGAGAGGCGGGGCCCGACTCGCGCGTGAGCGTGATCGTCCTCTCCCCCTGGTCTCCGGACTTCCACCCCTCGCGTTCGTAGATGCCGATGCCGACGTCCGGCGTCCGCAGGAGTCCGGAGAGCTTCGTCTTGACCGGGGCCCGGCTCGTGATCACGAGCGGAGGATTCGACTGAAGCTTCCGGAGCAGTTCGTACGCAGGCCCGACCTGGATCAGGCCGTTGCCCTGTTCGTGGGCGGCGAGGTTCTGGATGTGGCGCGCGCTTCCCGTCAGCGCGGCCTTCAGCCGCACGGCGTCGTACGGAACGCCGGTCTGCTTGGCGGCGCTGACGACGAGCGCCGCCGCGCCCGCCGCCATCGGAGTCGCCGTCGACGTCCCGCCGTCCACCGAGTAGCCGGGCGGCAGTGTGTAGAGGCCCTTCTGGCCCGCGCCGTTGCGATAACCGACTTCGGTCCCCATCTGGCCGCTCGGCGCCAGGAGATCGGGCTTCAATCCCCCGTTGCCGCTCGGCCCGTGCGACAGCGCCCCCCAGTGCAGGTTGTCGTCGTGCTCGGGGACGAAACCATTGTTGACGCGGTAGCTCTCCTTGCTCTGATAACCGCCGACGCTCACGGCGCCGGGCGCGAGACCGTCTTCCGCCACGAACCCGAAAGCCGGCGCGTTGTCGCCCGGCACGAACATCAGCTTCTTGTATCGGTCGATCAGACGCTGCGCCACGACGCTGATCGGGTGCGTCCCGTCCGCCAGCAGGTACGGGATCGAGGCGATCGCGACCGACTGCTCGAGGACGATCAAGTCGACCTGCGGATGCCGGAAGGCGGCGATCAATCCTTCGATCAGCCCGTGCGCGTTGCTCACACCGTAGAAGATCGAAACGACGCGGGCGCCCGGCGCGACACCCTGAAGCCGCCCCTTCGGCTCTCGATTTCCGACGACCGAGCCCAGAATGGTCGTGCAGTGCTGATAGATCCCGACGTTGATCGAGACGAACTTGTTCTTCTTGTCGGTCTGGACCGCGAACGCCACGGTGTCACGGTAGGGAGTCGCCGGATCGTCCTTCCCGAAGATCCCGAATTCGGGACGGCGGACGTAGTCCGTCATCGCCTTCTCGTCGGTGAAGCTCGAGTCGCGGTTCGTGTCGACCCAGACGTCGTTCGACTTCTCGTCCCACAGCACGCCGAAGAGACCGTCGTCCCCCTTCGGGTTTCCGTTGCGGTCGATGTCTTGGTCGATGTAGGAGGCGTTCGAGTCCATGTCGAACCGGCGCTCGCTGAAGAAGCCGATGCGATAGGTGCCCTCGCGGGGGACCTGGAACGTCTTGCCGCCGAAGGACACCGCCCTTCCGCTCGACGTGACGACCTGCTTCATGTCGACCCACTGAGGGTTGATGTCGCCGTCGTCGCGTGGATCGGTGACGTTCAAGTAGTCGGCGACTTTCGGCACCGACTTGCCGTCGAGCGTGTACGCGGTCTGGAACTCGGGCAGGAGGACGTCGAAGTTCCCGTCGAGAACGGCGATCGTCACGCCGCGCCCGTCCCACGTCGGATGCGCGCCGCGCATCTCGGACGCCGCGAGGTCCGAAAGCGGGGAGTAGGGGTGCGCTAGCGGATAGTCCGTCAGCGTTGGCGGCCAGCCGGGCGTCGGCGGCGTCTCGGGCTTCGCCTCGGGGCCGGGGCCCGGCAAAGCGCTTCGCCCCGGCAGCAGGCGGTTGGGAAACGTGTCGTCGTAGTCGAGCGTCGCCGATTCGACCGAACGGGATTCGGCGAGCTCGGTGGCCCGGTCGATCGGGACGCGCACGCGCAGATAACCGACTTCGTCGTCGCGGTAGCGCACGTCGCCTCCGAGACGTTTCGCCTCCGCGGCGACCGAGGAGGCCGCGCCCGGCTTCGCGGCCAGGAGCACGGAGACGTCCTTGCGCCCCTGCGCCCGTGCGATCGCGAGCGACTGACGGCTGTCCTTGAAGAGGGCGGGTCGCGCGCTCGCCGCCCCGGCGGCCGGAGCCGCGGCGGGAACGGTCGGGAC
>JBKPSZ010000062.1:0-19870 GCA_046735265.1 Acidobacteriota bacterium
GGTCCTTGACCTTCCGGAAACCCGCTCCCTCGCAGAGCGCCGCGTAGTACGGCGGGTTGTACGTCATCATGAGGACGGGAGGCGAGCCGAAGCCGTCGACGAGCAGCCCCGCCTCGTCGTTCAAGGAGGGATTCGCCGGCCCGCGCAGGACCGCCATCTTGCGCTCGCGCGCCCAGAGCGCCGCCGCGTCGAAGAGGAGCTGCGAGACCTCGGAGTCGTCCACCGACTCGAACCAGCCGAAGAAAGCGGTCTTCTCGACGTGGAACTCGTTGTGCGCGCGGTCGAGGATCGCCGCAATCCGCCCGACGTCTTCTCCGTCCCGTTCCGCCACGAAGAGCTGCATCTCCGCGTGCCGGAAGAAGGGATTCTCGAGCGAGAACGCCTTGGCCAGATCGTCGCGAAGCGGAGGAACCCAGTTCGGGTCGCCGCGATTCACGCGGTCGGCGACGTCGAAGAACCGGCGCAGGTCCGCCTTCGTCCGGCCGATTCGATGCAACCGGACGGGGGAAGTCACGATGCGCGGCGCGGGGCGTTGCGAATCCGGGGCGCTTTCTCGACGCGGGCGAACCGGATCAGACGGTCGCCGGCTGGAGGACGCCGACCTCGCGGCCGACTCTTCCGATCACCTCGAGCGCGCGGGACAGCTGCTCGCGCGTATGCGTCGCCATCAACGAGGTGCGGATCAGGGCCCGGCCGGGAGGCGTCGCCGGCGAGAGCACACAGTTGACGAAGATGCCTTCTTCGTGGAGCCGCTGGACCATGCGGAGAGCCGCGACGTCCTCCCCCACCACGACCGGGACGACGGGCGTCGAGGAATCGCCGGTGTCGAAGCCGAGCGACCGCAGGCCCTCCGCGAAGAAACGCGTGTTGGCCCAGAGGCGCTCACGCCGCTCCGGCTCGCCGTCCATGATCTCGACGGTCGCCAGGGCCGCCGCGACGGACGCGGGCGGTGGCGCCGCGGAGAAGATCATCGAACGGGCGCGGTGCTTGATGTAGTCGATGACCACGGCGTCTCCGGTGATGAAGCCGCCGACCGAAGCCATGGACTTCGAGAAGGTCCCCATCACGAGATCGACTTCCTGCTCCAGGCCGAAATGCTCGGCCGTCCCGCGGCCGGTTTTCCCCATCACGCCGACGCCATGCGCGTCGTCCACCATCAACGCGGCGTCGAACTCCCGGGCGACGGCGACGATCTCCGGGAGCGGAGCGATGTCGCCCTCCATCGAGAAGACCCCGTCCACGACGATGAAGCGGCCCTTGGCGTCGGTGTCGTTCCGCATCTGGCGTCGCAGGTCGGCCACGTCGTTGTGGCGGAACTTGCAGATCTCGCCGAAGGAGAGGCGGGCGCCGTCGATGATGCAGGCGTGGTCCTGCTTGTCGAGATAGACCGTGTCCCCCTTCCCGACGAGACACGAGATTGCTCCGAGGTTCACCTGGAAACCCGTCGCGAAGACGACGGCCGCTTCCTGGCGCATGAACTCCGCCAGCCGTTCCTCGAGCCGCACGTGAAGATCCAGCGTGCCGTTTAAGAAGCGGCTGCCGGCGCAGCCTGACCCGTACTTGCGGATCGCCTCGATCGCCGCTTCCTTGACGCGGGGATCGTTGGTCAAGCCGAGGTAGTTGTTCGATCCGAGCATCAGGAGCCGGCGGCCGCCGATCGTGACCTCGGGTTCCTGCGCGGATTCCACGACGCGGAAAAACGAGTACAGGCCGGCCCGCTGGATGCGACCCGCGTCGTCGAACTTCTCGCACTTCTCGAAGAAGGGGGATGACCGCAGGACTCCCCTCCTTGCTGCCGCGGCAGCGGATTTACTCATTCTGCCTCCCCACCCATGAATCCAGCGAACTTCTGCGATCTTAGCAAATTTTACAAATTCAACCACCCCTGCCTTCGGTACCAGTCCCAGGCCTCTCGGAGGCCCTCCGCCAGGGGTTTGGGGGACGGAAGATGAAGCTCCGCCAGGAGCCCCGGCGTGCAAAGCCACTCTCCCGCAAGGAGTTCCCGGGCCTTGTCGGCGTTGAACGGGCGGGACCTCTTTTCGATCGCCTCCCGAAGCGTTTCGGCGAGCCCGGCCGCCCGAACCAGGACATCCGGCACGGGAAGGAGAATCGGCCGGCGCGGCGCGAGATTCGCCAGTTGCCGCGCGAGCTCACCGATCGCCAGGGGCTCCGGCGGGCAGAGGAACTCCGTGCGCCCGGAGAGATCCGGTCGACCCGCGGCCCGCGCCACGGCGAGGGCGGTCCAGTCGGCGGGTCCGATCTGGATGCGGCGCTTCGACCCGGGAACCGGGAGGATTCCAGACGCCGCGGCGCGAAAGTACGTCAGAAGCCCCGGATCGCCGGGACCGTAGATCACGCCGGGTCGCAGGACGATCCAGCGCCCCTTCCAGCCGAGGCTCACGGCCTCCTCCCCTTCGCGCTTCGAAATCCCGTACCAGGACACGGGACGGGCCGGATCGGAGGCTGCGACCGGGCGGCCGTTTCGCGCCGGTCCCGCGGCCGCCTGACTCGAGACGAGGAGGAACGTCGCTCCCGGCGCAGAGCGTGCCGCCGCCTCGACGAGCCGTTGCGTCCCGCGGGCGTTGACCTCCCGGTATTCCTCGAGCGCGCGGGCTTTCGTCAGGCCCGCCACGTGAACGACGACGTCGCATCCGCGCGCCGCCTCCTCCATCGCCGCCGTGTCGGAGAGATCTCCGCGCACGACGTCGAACGGAACCCCGGGGAGGAGCGGCGATCGCGACGGATCCGACCGCGCGAGGACGCGAACGCGATAGCCCTCCGCGACGAGAGCCGGAGCCACGTGCCCTCCGAGGAACCCGGTCGCTCCGGTGAGAAGGGCGAGGCGGCTCATCCCGGGACTCCCCGCGCGCCGGAATCAGGTCCCGGCGGCCCAGGCCGCCAGTCGGCGCATTCCCTCCTCGACGCGCTCGATGGGTGTCGCGAAGGAGAAACGCACGCCCGCGTCCACCCCGAACGCATCGCCGGGAACGGCCGCCACGTGGGCTTCGGCGAGGAGCCGTTCGCAGAGGACCGCGGATCCCGGGATCCCGCGCGCGCGACAGAGCGCGGAGGCTTCGGCGAAGGCGTAGAACGCCCCCTCGGGCGAATTCACGCGAAGCCCGGGCACCTTCCGCAGTCCCTCGACCATCGCCCGGCGGCGGCGCTCGTAGTGCTCGAGCATTTCGGAGACCGAGCGCTCCGTTCTCTCGGGATCCCGCAGCGCTGCCAGGACCGCTGCCTGCGAGATCGAAGAGGCGTTGGAGGTCGAGTGGCTCTGATACGACGTCATCGCCGCGACGACTTCCCGTGGGGCCGCCGCCCAGCCCAGACGCCACCCGGTCATCGCGTACGTCTTCGACGCCGCGCCGGTCACGACGACGCGGTCCCTGTGCTCGGGGAAAGCCACCGCCGAGACGTGCCGTCTTCCGTCGAAGAGGAATCGATCGTACGTCTCGTCGAAGATCATCCACGCGTCGTGCCGGCCGCACCACTCGAGGATCCGAACCAGCTCCTCGCGCGGAATCACCGCTCCGGTCGGGTTGCACGGAGAGTTGACGATCACACCGCGCGTGCGGGCGGAGGCGCTCCGGGCGAGCCTTTCCGCCGTCGGCTGCCAGCCGGAATCAAAATCCGTCGCGACCGACAGAGGCTCCGCCCCCGCCAGCCGCACGATCTCGGGAAACGAGACCCAGTACGGGGCAAAGAGCGCGACCTCGTCCCCTTCCTGAAAGAGCGCCTGACAGACATTGAAGACGGCCTGCTTCGCCCCCGCAGTGACGAGGACGTTCTCGCGGGAAAGCTCCGCTCCCTGCTCCTGCCTGTACTTCGACGCGATCGCGTCGCGCAGCTCCGGATCGCCGGCGACGTCCGTGTACTTCGTGCGGCCCGACCGGATCGCCTGCGCTCCCGCCTCCGCGACGAAGCCCGGCGTCGGAAAGTCGGGCTCGCCCAACCCGAAGTCCACCACGTCGACGCCCGAAGCGGCGAGCGACCGCGCCGCTTTCGCGACCGCGATGGTCGAGGAAGGCGCGATCGACGAGGCCCGACGAGCGAGCGGCGGAGCCTTCGTCAACGGCCCCTCCAGGCGCGGCCGAATGCGCCGAAGGCGGCGAGCGTCTTGCGGCCCGTCACGACGAGCCCGACTTCCACGACGATCCAGGCGCCGTACACGAAGAGCATCGCGTGGCGCGAGGAGGGGACGAGGAACTGGATGAGCCAGAGCGCGAACAAGCCCACGGCTTCGTACGCCGCCAGATCCATCGACGCGAGAAAGAGCCAGCCCAGGAAGGCCTGCAGGATCGTCAGGAGGATCTCGCTTCTCTGGAAGGCATCGAACGGAAGGGGTTCCGTCGATCCGTGGCTCCAGCAGTAGATCACGGCGAGGAGCCCCGAAAGGATCCCCCACTGATTGATGTTGGAGGAGACCATGTTCATGAGCGCCACGGGCGCCCGTGTGACGCGCCGCGCCCAGGCGAAGGCCGACGTCTTTTCCGGGAACTCGGAAAGGAACGGCGCCACCCACTGGATGAAGACGAACTGGGACATCCCGAGCGAGGCGGCCAGAGCGAGCATCGAAGCGAGGAAGGGCTCGGCCACGAAGTAGATGACGATCCCCCCTCCCCCGAGCAGCAGGAGGACGGCGCCCCATCGGCGCGCCCCCTGAAACGAGAGCGCCCACCTCGAGACCGCGGGGATCTGCTCGTCCTCTTCGTGCGACTCCCCGCGCGGCGGGATGCGCAGGAGAACGGCGAGGTAGGCGAAGTAGGTCAGGGCCAGGACCGCGGCGTCGACGAGGGAGAGATTTCCCTTGGCCCAGACGAGGACGAAGTAGGCGAGAGGCGGAAGCAGGCCGATGACCTCGACCGCATGATCGTCTCCGAGGCGCAGCGTCCCGAGAGGGCGGCCCATCCGCCGGCGGGAGTAGAAAGTCGCCACGGCATAGATCATCGGCCAGCCGAGCCCCGTCAGGAGGCGAAGGCTCCCCGTGAAGTTCGCGATCGCGAGATGAACCATCGAGGGATCCTTCCCCGCTTTCCACGCGATCACGGCTTCGACAGCGAACTCGGGCGCCGTCTGGATGAGCGCCAGGACCGCGAGCGCGAGCCCCTGCGACATCAGGAACTCGGCCGCCTCGGCGCCCCAGGCGACGAGGAAAGCCGAGCCGATCATCGCCGGGAAGGTCCAGAGGGCGGTCAGCGGAGAGCCGGAAGCTCCGCTCACCGGCAAGACGGCGAGCAGATCCGTCTTCCGTCGCTTCATCGCGGCGGGTTATAGCATGGGGTCGATGGCGGCCATCGAGTCTCCGTCGAATCCCCTGATCCGCGAAATCGTCCGCTCGCTCGAAACCCATACGCACTTCCTCCTCGAAGGAGAAAAGCCGATCCTCGAGGCGGTTGCGGCGGGGATGGAGCTCGAGCACGTCCTCCACGACGAGAGCGTTCGTCCCGGCCGGCTCGCGGCGGCGACGGCCGCCCGTCCGAAGCTCGTCGCGCGCGCCGTCCTGGAACGACTCGCGGACGCACGAACTCCGCAGCATCTTCTCGCCGTGGCGCGCCGCCGGGACGTCGCGGTGGACGAGATCCTGCAGCGGGAGGGACCGGTCGTCTTCCTCTTCGGTCTGCAGGATCCGGGGAACCTCGGCGCCGTCGTACGCGTCGCCGAAGCGACGGGCTGCGCCGGGGTCGTCGGCGCGGCCGGATCCGCGGACTTCTTTCATCCGCGCGCCGTGCGCGCGAGCGCTGGCAGCGTGCTGCGGATCCCGGTTTCGGGCCGCGTCTCGTTCGAGCCGTTCGCGCGCGACGCGCGGCAATCGGGCCGCGTCCTCTGCGGCGCGGTCCCTGTCGGCGGAGAGGACCCTTTCACCGCGCCGCCGCCGGCGGCTTCGGTGCTCGTCGTCGGCTCCGAGGGAAGCGGGCTGCCCGCCGGCGCATATCGCTACCTCGATCGGAAGCTCACGATTCCGATGCGCCCGCCGGTCGATTCCTTGAACGCCGCCGTCGCGGCGGCGCTGCTCCTCTACTCCTCGCGGCTCGCGGCCGCCTCCTCCGGCTCTCCGAAGACTTCGGCCTGAAAAGTCCAGACCCGAACTTCCGGCTCACGCCAGGCGTCGGGCGGAAGGCCCGCCTTCCGGCACGTCTCCCGGAGGAACCGGGAAGCGTCGAAATTCCACTCGACTGCGACCTGCGGCAAGAGCAGCCCCCGATGCCCACGGCCTTCGACGATCAGACCGTCGCGTCCCACCACGATTTCGGCGACGTCCTCGACCGGCCGGGGAGCGGTGAGAACGGAGATCTCGATTCGGCAGAGGGGCAGCTCCGCCTCCGACAGCGGCGGAAAGCGCGGGTCGTCGAACGCCGCCCGGAGCGCGTATTCGGCGATGACGCGCGTCAGGTCCCCCTCCGGCGAGAGCGTTCCGATACAGCCGCGGAGATTCGAGTCGATCTTGAGGGTGACGAAGAGTCCTCGGGGCTCGCCGAAGGTCTCCGCGCGATCCGACGCGAGCCTCGGCGGTGACGCCCCCTGGAAATGCGCATCGAGCGATCCCCGGGCGAGCGCGAGGAGGTCGCGCCGCGCGGATTCGGTGAGCGGACCCGGGGGATCGCTCACGGCGACGGCGCCGGAACGGAAAGCTCGGCGAGAAAAGTGGCGATCGCTTCCTCGAGCCGATCCAGGCGGTCGGCGAAGAAATGGTCCGCGCCGGGGATCTCGGCGATCCGCGCGGAATCGCCGACGAATCGCCGCAGGAGCGCCGGCGGACCGAAGGTGTCGTCGCTCCCGACGAGAAAGAGCGCCGGAACCGACGGTCGCGGCAGGTCCCGGGCGGAGGAGGTCGCGAGCGGAAGCCCGGCTCCGACGTAGGCGACGACGCGCGGATCGGCCCGGATCCCTCGGAGCGCGACCGCCGCGCCGAAAGAGAAACCTCCCGCCACGAGTGGCAGTCCCCCCCGGGCCTCGGCTTCCGCCATCGCCGCCCGAAAATCGTCCGACTCGCCCCGGCCCTCGTCGAAGGCGCCGGCCGAGAGCCCGACCCCACGGAAGTTGAATCGCAGGGTGCCGTATCCGGCGCGCGTCAGCGCCCGGGTCGCCCGATAGACGACTTTGTTGTGGAGGGTGCCCGCGTGCAGAGGGTGGGGATGGGCGAACACCGCCGAGCCGAGCGGGCGGCCTTCGGCCTCCTTCCAGAGGCCTTCGAGCGGACCGGCCGGGCCCGCGAACGTCAGCGTCCGAAGCTCTCCCGGCAAAGCGCCTCCCGCGTTGGAGAAATCCGGCACTCATCGTATCCTTCCCGCCCCGGGAAAATCGGGTCCAGGAGATCGACATGAAGAAGATCGTCCACGTCGTCGGCACCGGCACGATCGGCGAGCCCCTGATCGGGCTCTTCACCGACTTCTCCAAACATCTCGGCGTCGATGAGGTTACGTTTCACAAGCGGACCCCGATGACGACCGAGCGGGCGAAGGTGAATCACCTGCTGCGA
This sequence comes from Acidobacteriota bacterium, assembly GCA_046735265.1. GTDB lineage: Bacteria > Acidobacteriota > Thermoanaerobaculia > UBA5066 > Gp7-AA6 > DATBFU01. The sequence continues at coordinate 7,478 of JBKPSZ010000062.1, forward strand.
CGCGGGGCCCGGCTCGCGGTGGATCACGACAAGAAGGAAGACTTCGAAGCCCTCGGAAACCCGGTCTCCTTCGAGGCGCAGGAGGCGCTCGAGAGAGCGACCGTGGTCATCGACTGCACGCCGGCGGGCAACGAGAACAAGAAGGTGTACGAGAAGCTCTCGGGCCCGAAGGGGTACCTCGCGCAGGGCAGCGAATTCGGCTTCGGGAAACCTTACGCCATGGGCATCAACGACGAGGCGCTCGTGCCGGGGCAGGACCGGTTCCTCCAAATCGTCTCGTGCAACACCCATAACATCTCCGCGCTCGTGAAAACGCTCGGCGAGGGGGAAGACGGGAAGCTCGCGCTCGAGCAGGGGCGGTTCGTGTGCATGCGACGCGCCAACGACGTTTCACAGGATTCCGGATTCGCCCCCGCCCCGTCTGCCGGGAAACACGACGACCCGACGCACGGGACACATCACGCCCGCGACGCGTCGCGCCTTCTCGAAACCATCGGCTGGAAGCCGAAACTCTTCTCTTCGGCGATGAAGCTCAACACCCAGTACATGCACTCCCTCTGGTTCAATCTCCAGTTCCCCCGGCCGGCCACGCGGGAGTGGGCGCTCGAGAGGCTCCGGGCGAATCGGCGGCTCGCCTTGACCGAAAAGTGCTCCTCCAACCAGATCTTTTCCTTCGGTCGGGACCACGGCTATTACGGGCGCATCCTGTCGCAGGCCGTGGTGGCCGCGCCGACGCTCGCAGTCAGCGGCGACCGGGAGGTCGTGGGGTTCTGCTTCACGCCGCAGGACGGCAACTCGCTCGCGTCCTCGATCGTCGCCGCCCTCTGGCTGATGGAGCCCGACTTCGACCGCAAGCGCCTGGCGGTTCTCGACCGTTTCTTCTTCCGAGAGATCTGACCGGGCGCGGTCGGTTCCGCGGACGAAGTCGCCTCCGGCCGGCGCCGATGACGGTACACTGCCGGCGTGTCCTGGGTCATCTGTCCGCGCTGCCACTTCAGCCAGATGCCGGGGGATCGGTGCCGGCGCTGCGGCGCGGCGCTTCCCGTGCCCGGAGTCTCCGAGGCATCGCCCGCGCCCTCCGCTTCCGCTCCCCTCGCGTCGAGTGCATTCGCGCCAGCACCGTCGTCTGCCCCGCCCGCGCCTGCGCCGGTCGAGCCGCGGCGCGACTCGCGCCCCCGGTGGTGGGCGGCGGCGGTCGCCGCCGCGGCCCTGATCGCGGCCTTGTGGCTCGCGCGCCGTGGCGGCGAATCGCAGGCTTCGCCTCCCCCCGCCGCGCGCGTGCCCACGGTGGCGTCGATCGATCTCTCCGGCCGGTGGCACGCGTCGATTTCCAAGTCACTCGGAGGTAATCCGCCCCGACCCGTCTTGAAGGAGATCTCGCTCGACAGCGACCGGGAGGGTGGAATCGAAGCGGCGCGACTCGTCCTGACCGACCCGGGCCAGGGTGGCGCCGGAGCGGGATATCGCACGGCCCCCGACGGCGCGCGCCGGCTGTCGGAGGCCGCCTCCGCGCTCGCCTCGGGTTCGCCGGGGAGCGGGGTCGCCCTGTCGCTCGACTTCCTGGAGCTGCCCGGCTGGATTCCCGTGCGGCCCCGCCTCTGGAAACCGATCGAGGGCGCCGGGAGGGGCTCGGAGCCCGCACGGTATCTCCTCGTCGAGTCCCTCGAGACCGACTACCTGATCCAGGCCGGAATCAACGAGTCGGGGTTCCTCTCGTACGTGTTCTTCTCGCCCGCCTACGCTCCTGCACGCGGAACCGACCAGCTGTCGCGCGTCATCCACCCCGAGCCCGGGGCCTCGCTCCGCGGATTTCGGGACCTCATTTGGGATCTCTCGGGCGCGGCCGACTTCCTGAAGCTCGATCTTCCCGTCACCGTCTCCGGCCCCGAGGGAGGAACCCCAGACAGCGTCGTCCTCTTGCGCTAAGCGGCGGCGGGCAAGGCTCGCCCGCCCGCCGTCGACATCCTCCCGCCCGGCGCCAGAAGAGAGTTTTCAAGGCATTGCGGCGACGTGAGTCGCAGGGACAGGGCCAGCCCCTACAAACTTACGATGTAGCCGCCGCTCTTCGCATCCTTCTTCATCGAGATCAGCTTCTGTCGCTCCGCGTCTTCGAGAAGCTCCGAGAAGGAGCGGTACCCGTAGTACGACTCGTTGAAGTACGGCTGCTTGCGCTGCATCGTCTGCTTGATCATCGAGCCCCAGATCACGTCGTAGCCCTCGCGCTGGAGCGCCTGCATCGATTCGAGCATGAGGCGGAAGAGCTCTCGCTTCTTCTCCGGCAGGTTGTCGATCGAGGGGAGCGCCCTCGTCTCCCGCACGAGGTCCTCATAGAAGATGAACTCGTCGCAGTTGGACAGGAGCAGGTCGGACGTCGAGTTCTTCACTCCCATCCCGATCACCGCCTTGTCGTTCTCCTTCAGCTTCGAGACGAGCGGCGAGAAGTCGGAGTCCCCCGAGCAGATCACGAACGTCGTGATGTGCGACTTGGACGCCGCCAGGTCCATGGCGTCCACGACCATGCGGATGTCGGCCGAGTTCTTTCCCGTGTAACCGCGCTGAGGGATGTCGATCAGCTCGATCGCCGCCTCGTGAAACTCCCGCTTGTACTCCTGGTACCGGGTCCAGTCGGCGTACGCCTTCTTGTAGACGATCCGGCCCTTTTCGATCAGCCTTTGAAGCACCAGGTTGATGTCGAACTTCTTGTACTGCGCGTCCCGCACCCCGAGGGCGATGTTCTCGAAGTCGATGAAGAGCGAGAGGCGCTGGTCGACGGTGGAACGGGCCGGCGGAGCGGGGTTGACGCCCATCGGCGCTGGCGCCGGCGCGCTCGCGATAACCGGCGCGGCCGGCGGCGGCGGCGGGATCGGGGTCTCGGGGCGCGGCTCTTCGCCGCGGTTCTTGCGGTGTCGGCTTCCGCCGCGTCGCCGCCTCCCCTTCTTCTCGGTTTCTCCGTTCTCCGCAGCGGGGAACGGGATGGTGTCGTCGGTCATGCTTTTTCTTTTCCTTCCGGCGCGTAGGCGAACGAGGATGTCGTCAGCACGAAAGTCGCGTGGGCCCGGGCCACCAGCCGTCCCGACGCGTCCGTGATGTCGACTTCTCCGACGTTCACGCGCCTGCCTTTCTTCAAAATTCTCGCCCGCGCGGCCACATCGGACCGGGCGCGGGCGAGAAAGTGGATCGTCAGGTCCGCGGTGGCGAACCCCATCTTGCCTTCGAAGTTCGTCGAGAGCGCGAAAGCGACCGCCGTGTCGGCGAGCGTGGCGAGCACTCCTCCGTGCACCGTTCCCGACCCGTTCGTGATCTCGGGCCGGTACGGGAGCGCCAGAACGCACGCATCCGGCGCCAGGCTCTCGAGCCGGAGACCGAGATGCGACAGGGCGGGCGAGGCCGCGAGCCGGGCGCGCAGCTTGTCGAGGAGAGCGTCGGGGGTCAGGCTATCGGCTCCCGCCCGGGGGATCGGGCGCTCCGCCAGGGGCTCATGGACGCCGAGCGTCGGGCGCGGCACCGCGACCGCTATCCCGTCTCCTCGTCCTGGGTGTAATAGGGCAGCTCCTCCGCCCGCCGGGTCGAGTTGTCCAGGTGGCGCGGGACTTCGATCAGCGTGCGGGTGACGTTCGGATCGCAGATGTCATTCTCACATTCGTAGGTATAGACGTTGCGATCGCCCTTCTTGGCGTACCCCACGACGGTCTGGTAAGTGTCGCAGTTTCCGCACTTGACCGACATCATGAAGATGTCGATGACGTGAAGGTCGGGGCGGTCGTCCGTCTCTTCCACCGCATCATAATACCGCCGGGAGGAAACCGCCAAATGAGGATTCGCTCGCTCTCCCTGGTCCTGGCCGCCGCGGGCCTCGCCGCGCCGGTCGCCGCGCAACAGAGCTTCGACAAGACGATCCCGATTCCCAAGACGGGCGTCGCGCGTTTGAACTGGACCGCGGACCGCTGCTCGGTGACGAGCCTCGAGCTGCGCAACTTCCCGGACGAGGAGGACGTCGAGAAGGCGCGCCACGAGGACCCCAACGATCATTCCTGGGTCTGGTGGGAGTTCAACGTCGAGAACCGCGGCGACCACAAATGCAAGATTCGCCTCTGGGTCGAAGTCCTCGACAAGTCGGGCAAGGTGATCAAGTCGAGCGACCGCAGCGACACGGTGGACGCCCACAAGGACGACGACGACATCCGCGTCTCGACCCGGATGAAGACGATCGACATCGCCGACGCACCGAAAGCGCACATTCGGGCGGAGATCACGCCCTAGGAGCATCCCGATCAGGTCCGTTCGATCCCGGGTCGCCTCGCCTCCCGTCGGGCCGCCCGCCGCTGCCGAGGGCCGTCGACCCGATCCGCCGGGGCGCCCGAGGTGAGGCTGCGTGCCCGGACCGCCCGGAGGTAGCGCTCCTGGCGAAGGGCGACTCCCTTCGCTCGCGCACTTCTTCCGCGACCTGTCCGTTCTCGCGGTCGAGGGCCCCGACCGCGCCGCCTTTCTCCAGGGGCAGCTCACGCAGGAAGTCCTGGATTTGCGCTCGGGGATGTCCCGCCTCGCTGCCGGGCTCACCTCGCAAGGGAAGCTCCTCTACTTCGGCCGTCTCGTCGCGGTGGACGACGCGCTCCTGCTCGTCGTCGAGTCGCTCTCGGCCGAGTCCGCGCGCGCCCACCTGGCCCGCTACGCCGCGTTCCAGAAAGTGACCGTGCGCGACGCGACACCGGAGTGGACGGTCGTCAGCCTCTACGGGCCGGAGGGCGCGCGCGTCGAGCCGCCGCCCGACGCCCGGCGCCTGCCTCCGTGGGGGGAGCTCTCCTCCGAGATGCTTGCGCCCGGCGGATCGCGGAATGCCATCGCCGAAACTCTCAGCCGCCGACGATCGGTTCCTCTTTCGCCGTCGGACGCCGAAATCCTGCGCGTGGAAGCGGGCCGGCCGAGCTTCGGGCGGGATGCGACGCCCGGCCTCCTTCCGCAGGAGGCGGGTCTCTCCGACGCGCTCGCCGGGAACAAGGGGTGCTACGTCGGCCAGGAAGTCGTCGCACGAATCCGGACCTACGGCCGTGTGAACCGCCGGCTCGCGGGCCTTCGCTTTCCGGACGGGCCCGTCGAGGCGGGCGGCGTGTTTCCGAACCCGGAGAAGCCTTCGCAGGAGCTCATTCGCGTCACCTCGTCTGTTTCCTCTCCGCGTTTCGGCCCGATCGGGCTGGGCCTCGTCTTCCGGGACGTCGCCGATGGCGCGCGCGTCACCGCGCCTTCCGACGACTCGCGGGTGGCGGTCGTTTGCGCGCTGCCGTTCTCGTGACGGAGGCGGGACATGGCCGGGACCCCTGGCGGGTCCACCTGGCGCTTCTCGGCGCCCAGTCGGGCTTCGCGCTCTTCCCGATCTTCGGCAAGCTCGCGCTGGCGACGATCCCCGCGATGGTGTTCGCCGCATTTCGAGTCGTCGCCGCATCGGCTCTGCTCCTCCTCCTGCGCCGAGTCGCCGGAGGCGAGCGGCTCGCGCCCGGCCACCGCGGGCCGATGCTCCTCTACGCGCTCCTCGGCGTGTCGTTCAATCAGGTCCTCTTCATCCTCGGTCTCTCGCTGACGAGCGCGATCAACACGACGATCCTGACCGCGATGATTCCGGTCTACACCCTCTGCGCGGCGGCCCTGCTCGGTCACGAACGTTTCACGGCGCGGGCCGGGGCAGCGATTCTCGTCGCGGGAGCCGGCGTCCTGCTCCTCTTGAAGGCGGAGCATTTCGACTGGCGGGACGACTACTTCCGAGGCGATCTCCTGCTCGTCGCCAACGGCATCTCTTACGCTTTCTACCTCGTCCTTTCCCGGCCGATCCTCGCGCACTACCGCGTCTTGACCGTCGTCTCCGGGGTCTTCACGTACGGCGCGCTTCCGATCGTGGCTGCCGCCATGCCGGCCCTGCGCCGCTTCTCCCCCGCCGTCGTGACGCCCGTCGGGTGGGCGAGCCTCGCCGCGGTCGTGCTCTTCTGCACCGTGCTCCCCTATTTCTGGAATTCCTGGGCCCTCGCCCGCACGCACGCCTCCCGGGTCGCCTTCTACGTCTTCGTTCAGCCGCTCATCGCTTCCGCTCTCGCCGTGACGGTCCTCGGAGAACGCCTGACTCTCCGCACCGCGGCGGCGGCTCTTCTGATCCTGACGGGCCTCGCGGTCTCGTTGTCCCCGAAGCGACTCCCGGCGCGGCCGATCCCGTGACTCCTGAAGTCGGCGTCGCCGTCGTCATCCCCGTCTTGAACGAGCGGGCCTCGCTTCCGCTCGTCGTCGCCGACATTCCGAAAGGAGCCGTCTCCGAGATCGTCGTCGTGGACAACGGCTCGACCGACGGCACCTCGGAGATCGCGCGGGGTCTGCCGGTGCGCCTCGTCCGCGAGCCCCGGCGCGGTTACGGGAGCGCCTGCCTCGCAGGGGTCGCCGCTCTCGAAGCGACGCCTCCGCGGATTCTCGTCTTCCTCGACGGGGACTACTCCGACCACCCCGAGGAGCTTCCGCTCCTTCTCAAGGCGATCGACCGGGGCGCCGATCTCGTCATCGGTTCGCGCCGGCTCGGTCGGGCGGAGCCGGGAGCGATCCTCCCGCAGGCCCGCTTCGGCAACGCGCTCGCCTGTTTCCTGATCCGGCTCCTCTACGGCCACCGGTACTCGGACTTGGGCCCGTTCCGGGCGATCCGCTGGGAGAGCTACCGGAGTCTCGGAATGCGCGATCCCGCCTACGGCTGGACCGTCGAGATGCAGGTCAAGGCGCTGCGCGAAGGACTCGAAGTCGCTGAGGTCCCCGTCTCCTACCGGCGTCGCGTCGGCGTCTCGAAGATCACCGGCACGATCTCCGGGACGGTTCGCGCCGGTACCAAGATCCTCTGGACGATCGCTCGATATTCCGTCGGACGCTGAGTCAGGCGGCCCCGATCTCAGATCGAAACCGCTCGAGCGCTTCGACGACCGGCGCGGGAGCGCGCCGGGGGCGGCCCTCCATGTCCGCGAAGATGTGGCGCGTGGCGCCGTCGGCCATGCGCTCGCCCGTCCGGCCGAGGACGTCGTAGGCGAACGCCAGGCCGCGCGCCGAGAGCTCCGGAAGGCTCGTTCGGATCGTGAGCTCGTCGTCGTACCGCGCGGGACGCCGATACTTGCACTGGAGCCCGATGACGGGGATCCGTAACCCCGACTCTTCGAGGTCCCGATAGGGCATCCCGGCGGCCCGGCAGAACTCGGTGCGCCCGATTTCGAACCAGACCGCGTAGTGGGAGTGGTAGACGATCCCCATTTGATCGGTCTCCGCGTAACGGACGCGAACCGCGATGTCGACCGTCCTCATGGCGAGCGGTGGCCCGAGTCAGAAACGCGCAACGAGACGCCGCCGCACCGTTTCGGGCAGGAGACCCGTGACGTCTCCCGAGAGCCGCGCCACTTCCTTCACGAGCCGGCTCGAGACGTACGAGTATTCCTCCTTGGCCATGAGGAAGACGGTCTCGACGGCTGGTGCGAGCCTCCGGTTCATCAGCGCCATCTGCAGCTCGTACTCGTAGTCCGAGATCGCGCGCAGCCCGCGGACGATCAGGGAAGCTCCCGACTCGCGCGCGAAGTCCACGAGGAGACCCTGGAAGGAGCGCACGTCGATCGCGGGATCCCCCGCCGCGATCTCCCGGATCATCTCGATCCGTTCGGCCACCGAGAAGAGCGGCGTCTTCGCGTCGTTCTCGAGAATGGCGACGATGACGCGGTCGGCGAGCCGGCGGGCGCGCGAGAGGATGTCCAAGTGGCCGTTGGTCGGCGGATCGAAGGAGCCCGGGTACAGCGCCACACGTTCCGGCATCGAGTCCTCCGCGTTCGGCCGCGCTCCGCCGCCGGCCGCCCGATTATAGGCGGCGCTCCTCCCGGTGCCCGCGCCGTCGTCCGCCCCTCAGCCCCTCCGTTCGAGCGCCGCGGCCCGGAACCCTTCCGCCAGGAGGTTGTAGGCGGCGACGGTCAGGAAGAGCGCGAGGCCGGGAAAGAGCGCCAGCCACCACGCCTCGTCGATGTAGCTCGGAGCGGTCGCGAGGATCCCGCCCCAGGAGACGGTCGTGGCGGGCAGCCCGACGCCGAGAAACGAGAGCGCCGCCTCGGCGAGGATCGCCCAGGCCACGCCGAAGGCCGCCGAGACGAGGAGCGGCGGGAGCACGCTCGGAAGAAGGTGCCGGATGAGAATGCGAGGCGTCGAGGCGCCAGCGGCGCGCGCCGCTCGCGTCCAATCGAGGTCCTTCACTTTCAGGACCTCGGCGCGCGCGTAACGCGCATCTCCCGGCCAGGTCGTGAGTCCGATCGCGAGGACGACCGCGACGGGTGTCGGCGGCAGGAACGCCGCCAGCGCCATGAGAAGAAAGAGAACCGGAAAGCAGAGGAAGACCTCGATCAAACGCGACAGGACGAGATCGATCGCGCCGCCGAAGTAGCCGGCGATCCCTCCCACGGAGAAACCGACGCAGAGCGAGACGGCGGCCGCGGTCAGGCCGATCGTGAGCGAGATCGGCGTCGCGACGATCACGCGCGCGAAGAGATCCCGCCCGAGGTCGTCCGTCCCGAACGGGTGGTTCGCGGCCGGCGGCCGGAGGCGCTCCTCCAGCCGGATCTTCGCGGCGCGTTCGAAGAAGAGCGGTGAAGCCGCGGCGACGGCCCAGAGGAGGCCGACGACGACGAGCGCCGCAACGGCGCTTCCCGGCAGCCGGCGGCGGGCGGCGAGTGCCGGGTTGATCGGAGATTCCGTTTTCACGGCGACTCCGTGCCGTCCCGGACGCGCGGATCGGCCAGGGCGTAGGCGAAGTCGGCGGCGAGCGTGGCCGCGAGCGTCGCCACCGCGGCGAGGAGCGAAAGCCCGAGGACGACCGGGTAGTCGCGGGCCAGAATCGAATCGAAGTAGAGCCTCCCCACGCCGGGCCACGCGAAGATCTTTTCGACGATGACGCTCCCCGAGAGGAGCCCCGGAAGGAGGAGCCCGAGGAGCGTGATCAGGGGCAGCAGCGCGTTTCGGAACGCGTGGGCCCAGAGGGCGCGCCGGCGCGAGGCGCCCCGGGCCCGGGCCGCCAGCACGAAGTCCTGCCGTCTCGCCTCGGCGACGCCGGATCGCACGAGGCGCGCGAAGAACGCCAGAGAGCCGTAGGTCAGACACGCGACCGGCAGCGCGAGGTGAGAGACCCGGTCGGCGAGGCCCGCCCAGCCCGAGGCGGGAAAATCGCCCGAGACGCCGTACAGCGGCAGCCACTTGAGCTTCACCGAGAAGAGCGTTTGGGCGAGAAGCGCCGCCCAGAAGGTCGGCAGCGAATAGAGAGCGAAGAGGAGCACGCCCGAAGTCCGGTCGAGGACACCCTCGGGCCGTCCTCCGGCGACGACCCCGAGCGGGATGGCGATCGCGAGCGTCAGGAGGAGCGCGAGCCCGTTCAAGAGCAGAGTGAAGGGGAGCGCCTCGCGGATCCGCGCCGTGACCGGCCGGCGATCCACGAAGGATTCCCCGAGATCGAGGCGGACGACGCGCCCGACCCACGAGACGAAGCGCTCCGGCAACGGCCGGTCGAGGCCGTACCGATGCCGCATTTCCTCGGCCGCCCGTGCCGAGACGCGCCTTCCGGAGTCGGCTCCGAGCGCGCTCATGGGGCTGCCCGGCGCCAGATGCAGCAGGAAGAACACGAGGACGACGATGCCGGCCAGCGTCGGCCCCGCGAGCAGGAGGCGCCGAAGCGCGTAGCGGATCACCGCGTCCCCGCGGGCGCGGCGGTCGCGCTCCACCCGATCGGCCCGGGCCAGATCGAAAAGAGGCCCAGGGGCGAGGTCTCCACACCCGTGAGGCGCCGCCGCAGCCCGTACTTCTTCGTCGAGTTGAAGAGGAAGATCGCCGGGGCGTCATCGCGAAGAATCCGATGGAGGCGGTGGTAGATCGCCATCCGGCGCGCCTCGTCCATCTCGGCGCGCGCCTCGTCCATGAGACGGTCCGCTTCCGGGTTCCGGTAATAGCCGCTGTTCAAGCCTCGCGGCGGCCACTGCGAGGAATGCCAGTAGGAGTAGGGATCGGGATTGGGGTCTTCGCCGCTCGAAGCCAGGCTCGCCGCCTCGAAGGACCCGGAGTCGAGGCGCTCGACGAGACTCGCCCACTCGATCGGTCGCACCCGGGCCTGGATCCCGGCCGAGGCGAGCTCGGCGGCGAACGTCTCGTCGATCTGGCGGCCGATGGCACTCCCGGCGGAAACGAGAAGCTCGAATTCGAAGCGGCGGCCCGCCTTCCGCCGGATCCCGTCCGTGCCCGAAACGTGCCACCCCGCCTCGTCCAGCAGCCGTGCCGCCTCCGCGGGGTCGTACGGCAACGGGGCCACGGAAGCGTCATAGGCGGGCGACTCCGGCGACCACGGTCCGGAGATGACGCGCGCCGAACCGCGGTAGAGGTTCTTCACGATCGCCTGCCGATCGAGCAGCATCGTCAGCGCCCGGCGGACGCGGGCGTCCTGGAAGAACGGGAGACGCGTGTTCAGCGCAACGTAGTTGAAGTCGAGGTCGAAGAACTCGAGCAGGCGGCAGCAGGAGGCGAATTCCGCGTCTCCCGACGCGCGCTCCTTCAACCCGGCGTCGAGGATGCTCTCGTCGAGATCTCCGCGGACGAGCGCGCGATAGGCGACCGAGTTGTCCGGCAGGATCCGGAAGAGGATGCGATCGAAGTGACCGGGCTCCCCCCAGTACCTGGGATTCCGCTCGAGCGCGATCGACTCCTGCGCTTTCCAGGAGGCGAGCCGGTAGGGGCCGTTCGCCAGCGGCGCCCGATTCGCCGGCGCCTTTTCGAAGGCGACGCCGGCGAACCGGTGCTCGGGGAGGAGCGGCAGGACGAAAGCCATGGCGCGGTAGGCGTAAGGAGACCGGAAGCTCGCCCGAAACGCGTGCGGCCCGGCGACCTCCACGGCCTCCAGGTCCTCGAAGAACGGCTTGTAGAGTGGGGACGGGGTGTCGACGATTCGCCGCAGGGTGAAGACGCCGTCGGCCGGAGTGATCGGATTGCCGTCCTCCCAGACCGCGTCGGGGCGCAGGTGGATCGTGCACGTCCGCCCGTCGGGCGAGATCTCCAGTTTCTCCGCGAGCCCCGGCCGGATCGCGAGCTTCGAGTCGAGATCGACGAGATTGCGGGAGATGTACTGGAGCACGAGCTGCTCCGGCACGTCGGTCTGGAGCACGGCGTTCAAGGTGGCGGGCTCGCCGAAGAGTCGGCGATAGAGAACGGAAGACCCGGATGACGCAGCGCGGCCCTGCGGCGCGGGAGCCTCCCCGCGACAGGCGCAAAGAAGCACCCCCGCCAGGAAGACCGCGGCCCGCCTCACGCTGCGATTATGAAGGAACCGGACGGACGGCCGGGCGCGCGCGGCGCGGAGGGAGACTCCTAGGGGAGGACGAAGCTCGCCGATGCGACGTTCCGCGACGCGTCGGTGACCCGGACGAGCACGTAGGCGCCGCGCGGGGCGTTTTCGAAGCGCGCCGTGTAGACCTCGGTCGGTGAGTCCGCGAGCCCGTCTTCCGGCTCGAGGTGGACCCACTCCTTCGCGTCGACGCTGTACTCGGCGTCGAGGATCGGCGATGCGGCGTCGGACGCCTCGAAACGGAGTGTTCCGGGCGTCAGCGAGAGCCGGCGGATGGCCGGCGGCGTGTTGTCGATCCGCACGGGCGGCGTGTCCTTCTCGGCCGACTTCGGGTCGTCCGCGTTGGCCTCGGCGTCCGACGCGATCAGGCGAAACACGTACTCTCCGTCGGGCAGCGACGTCGTGTCGAACGCGTAGAACGTCTCCTTGATCCCCTTGCGGAGGAGCATCCAGCGATCCGACCCCACCGGCCGCACGCGGATCTCGTAGGTCAGCGAGTCGCCGTCGCGATCGCTCGCTCTCCAGGTAAGCGTGCGATACCCCTTCCGCAGGAGCTTCCGCGGTCCCCCTTCCGCCTTCGACTCTTCGAGGCCGGTGAAGATGCCCTTCTCGTCGGGCGCCTGGGTTTCGAAGACGTTCGTGCTGCCGGACGCCGCGCGGGCCAGTACCTCCGCGGGCGCCATGGCGGAGACGCTTTCGACGTCGGGAGCGGCGTTTCGATTCCGGTACGCCGTCTCGACGCGCCGGATAACCGGTTGCGACTTGCCGTCCGCCTCGAGCCGGAGCTTCCACTGGAGATAGCGCCCGGGAGGCGCCGCGACCTGTCGGGTATCGGCGGCGTCGCCCCAGGCGGACCAGCGGCTCCAGGTGGAGTCGGGCGTCTGCGATTCTCCGGATCGGAACGCGAACTGCGCCTCTGTCCCGGACGGCACGTCGCCTTCCCAACGAAACGCGCCGAATCGGCTCGTGCGTCCCGTGTCTTTGACCGGTGAGACGTACTCGCCCTTCCGGCCTCCCTCCAGCTGCTTGTACAC
>JBKPSZ010000063.1:0-3805 GCA_046735265.1 Acidobacteriota bacterium
AGGTCAACTCGTCGGCAGCGTCAGATGTGTATAAGAGACAGGTGCCCGGGTTCACCTGGCAGGGCTACAACGACGCCGCGACCTGGTGCCTCGAGAACAAGACGAATTACGACGAGGGGTTGAAGTGGATCGACACCTCGATCCAGGCGGAAGAGCGCTTCGCCAACCTCGAGACGAAGTCGAAGCTGCTCGCGGCCACGGGAAAGACCACCGAGGCCGACGCCACGATGAAGGAAGCCCTGACGAAGGCGAACGCGCTCGAGCTCCACAACTACGCCCGGCAGCTCCTCGCTCAGAAGAAGACCGCGGAGGCGGTGCAGGTGTTCCAGCGCAACGCGAAGCAGAACCCAAACGCGTGGTTCGTGCACGCGGGGCTCGCCCGCGGCCTGTCGGCGCAGGGAAGCTACAAGGAAGCGTCCGCCGAGATGAAGGAGGCCCTTCGCCGGTGCCCCGATTCGCAGAAGAAGTATGTCCAGGGGCTGGTGGACAAGCTCGAGTCGGGGAAGGACATCAACTAGGAGGCGGTCGCCCGATGCCGGGTTTCCCGCTCATCCGGCCCGAGATCCGTTCGGAACCGGGGCTTCGGGAACCGCGAGCACCGGCCGGATTCCGTCCCCGTATCCGATGTCGAAGAGCATCCCCTCGGAGACCTCGCCCGCCATCGGGCGAGGTTCGAGATTGACGACGAAAAGGGCTTGCCGGCCCTCGAGCTCTCGCGGGTTCTCGCGCTCGCCGCGGAGGCCCGCGTGGACGCGGATCTCGCGCCCGCCGATGTCGACGACGAGCCGAACGAGCTTCTTCGACGCGGGCACGTCCGAGACGCTCCGGATGGTTCCGACGCGGATGTCGACGCGGTCGAGGAGATCCTTGGGAATGGTCGGCTTGATCGCGGCCGGGGCCGTCATGGGTCCTCGACTCCTCTCCGGCGCATCCGCCTCCCCCGCCGCGGGCTCCGGCGCGCGCCGAGAGAAAGCGTAGCGAAAAGGAGGTTCGCGTGTTTCCCGATACTCCCAGGCTGGCGCTCTTCTTCGCCGCGGCGGCGGCGCTCCTCCTGACCCCCGGTCCCGCCGTTCTCTACATCGTGGCGCGAAGCGGCGAGCAGGGGCGGCGCGCCGGCCTTCTCTCGGCCCTCGGGATCGGTCTCGGGACGCTCGTGCATGTGGCCGCGGCGGCGCTCGGCCTCTCGGCGCTCCTCGTCTCCTCCGCCGTCGCTTTCTCGACGGTGAAATACGTCGGCGCGCTCTACTTGATCTTCCTCGGCGTGCGCCGGCTGCTCGTCAAGGCCGGCCCCGAGGAGGCCCTCCCGTCGCGGCCGCGCGCGTCGATGCGCCGGATCTTCGCGGAAGGAGTGCTCGTCAACGTTCTGAACCCGAAGACCGCGCTCTTCTTCCTCGCGTTTCTTCCGCAGTTCGTGGATCCGGCGCGCTCCATGACGCCTCAGATCGCGAGTCTCGGTCTGCTCTTCGCGGCGCTCGGAGTCGTGAGCGACAGCGGATGGGCCCTCGCGGCGGGGAGCGCCGCCGGATGGCTGCGCCGGAGCCCGCGAATCGCGCGCCGCCAGCGCTACGTCACCGGAGGGATCTACATCGGCCTCGGACTCATGGCCGCGTTCGCGCCGGCGAGAAAATCCTGAGAGAGATCCCTCGAGGACTCGCGCGAAGACGGTCCGCGAGCGCTTGCGCCGCGGCGCTGCTCGCCGTCTCGCTCGCGCCGCCCGAGAAGCCCGCGTTCGACAAGGAGACGGCCGCCTTTCTCGAGCGCGTCCACCGTCCGGTGGTCTACGCCGTGCCCGGAATGGATGCCGTGTCCGTTCGCAAGGACCTGGTCTACAAGACCGACGGATCGCTCTCGCTCGCGATGGACGTCTACTCGCCGCCGTCGGCGCGCGGGGGCTCGAGGGATCCCGCGGTGCTCTTCCTCCACGGCGGCGTCGGCCCGGAGTTTCCGGTGCGCCCGAAGGAGTGGGGCATCTATCGATCCTGGGGACGCCTCGTCGCCGCTTCGGGTCTCGTCGGGGTGACTTTCAATCACCGGGTCGGCTTTCCCGATCCCGCTCTCGACGTGGCCGCAGCGGACCTGCGCGACGCCGTGGCTTTCGTTCGAAGTCACGCCGCGGAATACGGCGTCGACCCCGACCGGATCGCGCTCGCGGCCTACTCCGCGGGAGGCTCGCTCCTCGCCGCGGCCATCCGCGAGCCGGCGCCGTACGTCCGCTGCCTCGTCGCCTTCTACGCCTTCCTGGATCTCTCGGGCTCGGCGCTCCACCGCAAGTTCCTGGACGCGGAGGCGATTCGGCGCTTTTCCCCCGCGGTCGCTCTCGCGGACGCCCGCGGCGCGCTTCCGCCCATCTTCGTCGCGCGCGCCGGCCGGGACAGCATTCCGGACCTCCAGCCGGGGCTCGACCGGTTCGTTTCCGAGGCGGTGGCGAAGAACGTGGATCTCGCCTTCTTCAATCAACCCGGCGGAGAGCACGGCTTCGACAACGACCCGGGGGACCCGCGATCGCGGGAGATCGTGCGCGCCGCGGTCGAGTTCCTGAAGACGAATCTCCAGCGCTGAATCGCCGGCTCCGCCGGGGGGCGCCGGGGAAGGCCGGCGGCTGCTAGGCTCTTTCCGTGACGGCGGCGGAGCTCGGAGCCACGCGGGTCTGGATCGCGCGGGGGATCGCGGTCGCCGCCGATTTCCTGCAGATCGTCGCTTTTCCGCTCTTCCTGCCCGGCGTCGCGTCTCCCTGGAGCAACGCCCTCGACCTGGCGGTGGCGGGCGCGATGACCTGGCTCGTCGGATGGCACTGGGCCTTCCTCCCGTCCTTCGTCGCCGAAATCGTGCCCGGGCTCGACCTCGTCCCGACCTGGACGGCGGCGGCGTTCTACGTCACCCGTGGACGCGGGCGGCCGGCCCCGCCGGACTCGCGCCTCGGCGCGATCGACACGGAAGTCGTGCGGCGGAGCGCCGCTCCGGACGCGAAGCCGTGAGTGTGCCCGGCGGTATCTTCCCGCCGGGCGCTCGGCGGAATGCCTATTTCGTGAGCTTCTTCTCGAGATCCTTCATCCGCTTCTCGAGCTCATCGAGCCGCTGCTGGACGTCGCCCATGCCTTCGAGCGGCAGGAGCCTCTTGTCGAAGTCCTTCTGCTTCCAGGCCCAGGCGTGCTTCCGCATTCCGGGCCCAAGCTCGCCCACCCGGATCTCCCGAACCGGGCGCTCGGCGACGATCACGGAAACCTGCCTCTTCGCCCGGTCGCGCGAGACGTCGAGCTGGACCTGATCTCCCGCCTTCTTCCGGCGCACCGCGCGGGAAAGGTCCCGAGGAGAGTCCACTCGGCCTCCGTCGGCCGCCGTCACGACGTCTCCCGCCTGGATTCCGGCCTTTCCCGCCGGGCTGTCGGCCTCGACGGAGGCGACGAGGACCCCCGCGTCCCGGGGAACTCCGAAATATTCGCGCAGCTCGGGCGTCAGGTCGATCAGGCGCACGCCGAGGTATCCGCCGCCGTGGTCCCGGTCCACCCGGACGACGACGTCGTCGAGATCGGCGAGGTCGAAATCGGAATTCATTTCCGGCATGACGATGACTTGCTCGTCTTCCGGATCGTCGCCCGCCCGGACCGAGGCGGTCATCGGCAGCAGAAGGACGAAGGCAACCAGAACGATCCGCAGGGGCTTGCTGAGCATGGTTTTCCTCCCGTTTCCTCCGCTTCCCGTGACGTCCGGCGGACCGAAAGGTTTCGGCGCTAGGATCGCCGCGTGGTCTGGATCCTCGTCCTGGCGGGCCTCGTGCTGCTCGGGTTCGCTGTCGACCGGCTTCTTC
>JBKPSZ010000064.1:0-5358 GCA_046735265.1 Acidobacteriota bacterium
CGCTTCGAAGCTGACTCTCCTCGCGGCGCCGCGCATCCGCCTCACGGCGTAGTCGGGAGCGCAACGAGGATGATTCGCCCGCGAGTCCTCAACGATCTCGAGATCAATGTCCTTCTCGAGCGCGCGGCGCGCGACCCGGAATCGCTCCGCGAGCTCGGCGGGTATCTGCACCACGCGGAATACCGGCTTCTGTCCTGACGGACGCAGCACCATCGAAGAGGCGGGCGTCCGATTTGTGGGACGACTTTCGAAACTGCGCTCCTCCTGCACACAAGAGGCTTTCGGTGAAAGAATAGTTTTCGCGCGCCCGTTTCAGGAGGCGCGCTCGTGATACGCTCAATTCTCTTCAAAGGTCCTGCGGTTCCGAAACCTTGACGTCGCCGCTCTTCCTTCGGTGTCGGGAACTTCCCGGTGAAGACCACCCACCTCAAGGACCCAGGAGACAGTGTCATGAGATTCGCACGCAACGTCCATTTCCAGATCAAGAAGGGGAAGGAGCAGGAGTTCAATACCCTGTTCGAGAAGGAAGTCGTTCCGGTGCTTCGTAAGCAGGCCGGCTTCCAGCAGGAAGTCACGCTCAGCAACCCGGCCGGTACCCTCGGCATCAGCCTCTGGGATGACCGCAAGAGCGCCGAGACCTACCAGACCGCGACGTATCCGTCGGTACTGGACAAGCTCAAGGGCCTGATCGAAGGAACGCCGAAGGTGGAGACCTACGAGATGGCCTCCTCATACCTCCGCACCTAAGATCGCGGGCGCTTTTTAGCGCTCGTTCGTGAGGCCCCGAAAGGGGCCTCTTTTTTTCTCCTGCAGTTTCCCCTCGCCCCCGTCCGCGAGGGAAACGGCCGGCGTGAAGGGGCGAGCGGTCACGCTGTACGGACCACCCCTCAAGCCTGTCATCCCGAGCGATAGCGAGGGATCTCGAGGAGGAGCCACCGCCAAGCCATGTTTACCGGATCGAGCTTGCGACGGGTCGTCGGGAGCTCTGGGAAGGAGCTCGGCCCGTCGAATCGAGCGGGAGTCTTCGGGATCAGCTCGATCCAGATCAGCCGGACGGTCGCTCCTACGCTTCCGCGGCGTCGCGAGCGGTCACATCGGAGCTGTATCTCGTGGAAGGACTCAATGATGCCCGCCGCCGGCTCCCGCCTCGGCCTTTCTCCCCCTCTCCCGGCGGGAGGTGGGGTGAGGAGCGCCGCTCCCTCTCCCCGCGGGAGAAACTTGGGGTCCGCTCCGGGTCCTCCGAAGGCGTTACGATCCCGCGCGGGGGAGACGACCATGAAGAAACGAAGCCGGCCGGCCCCGAAGAAAGTCGGCAAGACCAAGCGGAAGCCGATCATGCGTCACTCGCGCGAAGGCGTGAGGAGCCGCAAGGCAAAGCGCTCGACGAAACCGAAGCGCTCCGCGAAGGCCAATCGGACGGCGAAGCCCCGATCCGCCGCGAGCAAGACGGTGCGCGAAGCGAAACCCGCGGAGCCGAAAGCAACGGCGGCAAAGTGGCCGCCGAAGTTCGTCCGGCCACGCCGCGGTGAAGAGGAACTGAGCTTCGTGTCTCTCTCGGATGCCCGTGCGAGGGAGGCCGAGTCCGGCATCCAGTCGGGAGACATGGAAGGCCTGTCGCGACTCGAGGATGCGGACTCCGAGAGCGTCGAGGAGCTCCTCGAAGAGGGACAGGCCTTCGAGGCCGGCGTGATCAGCGGCGTCGAGGAGGGGGATCGCAGACCGGGCGAAGTCCGCACCCGAGAAGTTCCCATGGACGACGTGCCCCAGGAATATCTCGACGAGGACTGAAGCCAGGCGGATGTTAGGGACGGCCCTCGCGGCCGCCCGCATCCGCCGCCGTGAAACAACCGGGGGCCGATGTAGGGGCGGCCCTCGCGGCCGCCCGCCGTTCGATTTGCGTCGCGGCCAGATTCACGCGGGCGGGGATGAACCCCGCCCCTACCCCCGAAGGGCGTCATTCCAACACCGCCGTGCGATGTTCGCCGTGGCCTGTGTAGGGGCGGCCGTTAGCGCCGGGCGAACCCGGCGCTTGTCGCGCTCTTCGAGCGCTCGGTGTGCGGCCGCCCGCGTTCTGCCGGCATGAAACGACCGCGGACCGATGCAGGGGCGGCCCTCGCGGCCGCCCGCATCCGCCCACGCGTAACGACCGCGGGCGGGGGCGAGCCCCGCCGCGACCCCGGATCCCGAATCACGACGACGCGCACCGCGGGAGGGGACGAGCCCCGCCCCTCCACCCGGAGCGCGCAATTCACGCCAGACTGGCCCCTCGCCCGCGTCTCAGACGGCAGGGCGAGGGCGCGCCCCCGCCCGCTTATTCCGACGCCGGGTACAGCCGCTCGAATTCCGGATCGCCGTGCAGCATCTCGAGGTCGGGATCACGGCGCGTCCAGCTCGGGTCCTTGAAGCCGGCCTCCCAGGCTTTCTTCAGAGCGTCCATCGCGTCGGCTTTCCGGTCGAGGTGACAGAAGAGGCAGGCGGCGTTGTAGAGGACCGTCGCCTCGTTCGGGCGCAGAGCCATCGCCAGCGAAACTTCCCGCTTCGCATCTTCGGATCGGCCGACTTCCGCGTAATCGTTGGCCAGGAGAACCCGCGCGCGGGCGTCTTCCGGGATCTTCTTCAAGTGCGACTCGAAGAGCTGGGTTCGCCGCTGGATGAAGGCCCGCCGCGCGTCGGCCTTTCCCAGGGCGCCGAGCGCGTTGATGATCGGGACGTAGACGTTGTAGTCCTCTCCCGAGGCGGCGATGCCGTCTTCGGCCAGGTCCAACACTTCCTGGTAGTGGCCGGCGGCGAAGAGCGTCCGGCCGAGCAGGTAGTAGGCGCCCTCGCAGTCGGCTTTCCGGTCGATGGCCTGGCGCACGCAACGGCTGGCCTGGTCGTACTTCTCCTCGGCGTACAGGATCCAACCCTCGGCGACGAGGACCTCCGGAGTGCTCTTGCTCAGGGCGCTGGCGCGCTGGCTGGCCGCGACGGCCCGGTCGAGCCACTTCTTCTCGCGCTCGTAGTGGTAGTGGTACTGGGCGCAGGCGTTGGCGATCGCCGCATGGGCGAGGGCGAAACCGGGATCGACCGACACCGCGTTCTCGAACATTTGGAGGGCGAATTCCAGATCCTGTCGCGTGAGCCGGCGCGCATAGCTCTTGCCGCGAAGGTACAGGTCGTACGCCTGGAGGTTCTCGGTCGGTTTGGCCGCCAGAGCTTCCTCTTCCTGACGCGTCAAGGTGATCCGCAGAGCCTCGGCGATCTTGCGCGCGATCTCGTCCTGCAGCTCGAAGACGTCCTGCATCTCCCGGTCGTACCGCTCGGACCAGACCGGAAAGTCCGTGTGCGTGTCCACGAGCTGCGCGTTGATGCGCAGCCGCGATCCGGCGCGGCGGAGGCTTCCGCCGAGGACGTACGCGGCGCGGAGCTGCTGTCCGATCTGCGCCGGCGTGACCTGCTTGTCCCGATACGCGAGCACCGTCGGACGCGAGAAGATCTTCAGGCCCTTGATCTTCGAGAGCTCCGTGATGATGTCCTCGGTCACGCCGTCGCGGAGGTACTCGTCCTCTTTGACGCCGCTCAGGTTCTCGAGATACAGAACCGCGACGGACTTCTCCGCCGTTCGGGCCGGCTCCCGGCTCGCATCGCTCGACGCCGGCGCGCGGCCGGCTCCCGAATCGAGGTCGCGCTTCAACCGGAGCATGTCGGCCTTCATGTCGCCCGCGGTCTGGTAACGGAGATTCCGATCCTTCTCCAGGGCGCGGCCGATAATGCGGTTCAGCTCGGTCGGCAGCCGGGGATTCATCACGTTGACGGCCGGGGGCTCGCGGTTGAGGATCCCTTCGAAGACGACCGCCGAGCTCTCTCCGGGAAACGGGCGGGCGCCGGTGGCCATCTCGAAGATCACCGCGCCGAGGGAGAAGAGATCCGTGCGCGCGTCGGTGAGCTGCCCGCGGGCCTGCTCGGGGGACATGTAGGACACGGTGCCCATCGTCGATCCGGCCTTCGTCAGCTCGTCGGCGCGGGCCATCGTGACGCCGCCGGTGTCCTCGGGAACCTCCCGCGGAGTCCCGATCTTGGCCAGCCCGAAGTCGAGGATCTTCGCCTGCCCCCGCGAGTTAACGAAGATGTTGGCGGGCTTGAGATCCCGGTGCACGATCCCCTTGCCGTGCGCCGATTCGAGCGCGTCCGCGATCTGGATGGCGAGGTCGAGCAGCTGCTCGAGCTCGAGAGGGCCCGCCGCGAGCCTCGCGGCGAGCGTCTGCCCCTCGAGAAGCTCCATCACGATGAAGTGCTGCGATTCGTGCTCCTCGATCGCGTGGACGGTGCAGATGCTCGGGTGATTCAGCGCCGACGCCGCCCGGGCCTCGCGCTGGAAGCGCTGGAGCGAAGACACGTCCTGCGCCAGAGCGGCCGGGAGGAATTTCAGCGCCACGCGGCGGCCGAGGCGCGTGTCCTCGGCTTCGTAGACCACGCCCATGCCACCGGCGCCGAGCTTCGACGTCACGCGGTAATGCGTGACCGTCTGCCCGATCATGGACGAGCCGCTCTCAGTCGGAATGCCGGCGATGCTATCCGCCCGCGGCGGGAGGGTCAAACCGGTGAAGCACCGCCGTCGGGCAGGACGGCCCTCGCGGCCGCCCGCGGTCCAACCGCCGACGCGTTTCATCGGCGCGTCCCGATGTAGGGCCGGCCCTCGCGGCCGCCCGCGCGACAAACGCCATAATGGGCGATTCACGCGTCCGGCGTTGAAACGCCACATCGCTCACTCACCGCGGGCGGGGATGAACCCCGCCCCTACCCCCGAAGGGCGCCATTCCAACGCCGGCGTGCGACGTTTCACCGTGACCGATGTAGGGGCGGTCCTTGTGGCCGCCCGCACGGTCGGTGACGGCGCACGCAATGTCGTTCTCCGATCACCGCGGGCGGGGACGAGCCCCGCCCCTACCGCGGAAGGCGCCTGCGCGAAACATTCGCCTCAGCCGGTGTAGGGGCGGCCCTCGCGGCCGCCCGCATCCGCCGAGCGCGTAACGACCGCAGGCGGGGATAAACCCCGCCCCTACGATGACGCCATAGAATCCCCCCACCCCGATGCCCCTGACACCCGGCTCGCGCCTCGGTCCCTACGAGATCCTCTCCGCCATCGGCGCGGGCGGGATGGGTGAGGTGTACCGCGCGAAGGACCCGCGCCTCGGCCGCGACGTGGCAATCAAGGTCCTCCCCTCCTCCTTTTCCGCCGACGCCGACCGCCTTCGCCGCTTCGAACAGGAAGCGAAGGCCGCCGGTGTCCTGAACCATCCCAACATCACCGCCGTCTACGACATCGGGCAGCACGACGGGGCGCCCTACGTCGTCCAGGAGCTTCTGGAAGGAGAGACC
>JBKPSZ010000065.1:0-11185 GCA_046735265.1 Acidobacteriota bacterium
CGAAACGAAGCACCTCGTCGCCGATCTGGTGTCCCTTCTGGTCGTTGATCTGCTTGAACCGGTCCACGTCGACCACGAGCACGGACAGCTCCGTCCCGTAGCGACGCAGGCTCGCGAGCTCCCGGCGAATGACGTCGTTGAAGTGGTGACGGTTGTAGAGGCCCGTGAGAGGGTCGCGCACCCCCATCTCCTTCAACTCGCGCTCCGAGCGCACGAGCGCCTCCATCTCGGAGGCGAGCCGTCCCTGCGTGGCCTCGAAGAGGAGAACGATGATGCCGACCGCGATCATCATCTCCAGGAACATCCCGGCGAAGCCGAGATACTGGAGCCATGCGGGCATCTCGGCGAGCGTCGAGAACCGCAGGAGCCCGAGGCCCCACACGGCGCGCTCCGCGCCCCAGAGCAGAAAGGAGATCGAGAGGAAGATCCGCCCGGCCGCCAATCCCGGGGTGACGGCGAAGAGAATCGCGCAGAGGACGTAGGTCGAGGAGCGGACGAGCGCGAGCGGCGCTCCGGCCGCGAGCGTCGGCTCGATCGAGGCGGCCCACCAGGCGAGAGCCGCAGTGGGCGCGAGCCAGAGGAGATCGAGCGCTCCGACCCGGGACGCGGGATTCCGGAATCGCCGGGTGCCGCGGAGCAGGAAGAAAACGTGCGCGAGGAGACAGAGATTCGTCGCGAGCCCGAGGCGGGACACCTCGTTCGGCCGCCAGCGAAGCGCGATCTGGAGGGCCAGCCCGGCGAAGAGGAACGCGAAGGAGGCGATCCAGTCGAGGAAAGGACGCCGGCGGATCTTGCGATAGAGCAGCAGAAAGAGCAGGACGAGCAGAAGCGTCCCCGCCGCCTGGATGAGCAGGGCGAACTGCGCCACCGACATCAGCTCACGGGAGACCAATCGAGTACCGGGAAGTTTAACCCGGATCGCCGCGACGTCCGGCCGGCGCGATCCGTTCGTAGACGCGCCCCGTGACGAAGAGGTCGAGGAGATCCGAGTCGATCAGACCGGCTCGCGCCTGATTTCGGAGGATGTCGATCGCGCGGTCGCTCGGCATCGCTTTCTTGTACGGACGATCGCGCGCGGCCAGTGCATCGTAGATGTCGGAGATCGTCATCATCCGAACGGGCGGCGCGATGCCCGGCCCGGCGAGCCCGCGCGGATATCCCGAGCCGTCGAGCTTTTCGTGATGGGCGTACGCCCAGTCGGGCACGCGCGCGAGGTCTTCCGTCCATGGGATCTTCGACAGGAATCGGTAAGTCTGCGCGACGTGCGACTCGATCTCGAGGCGCTCCGGCGCGGAGAGGCTGCCCTGCGGAATCGAAAGGAGCGCGATCTCTTCGGGCTCGACGATCGGTCGCATCCGCCCGGACGCGTCCCGATACGAGGCCTCCGAAAGACGCGCGACCTCCGCGCCCGCCTCCTCCGGAAGCACGCTCGGCTCGTCGGCCCGGCAGACGACTTCCCAGACGCGCTCGAGCTCCGCGAAACGCCGCGCGAGCTCCTCGGCCACGCTCCGCTCGTCGAGCCCGCGCCGCGCCGCGCGCTCCCAGACGTGCGCCGCCGCCGCGAGGATCGCCTGATCCACGCGGCCGCGCACGACGTCGCGCAGGCGCGGGGGCAGCTTGCGCGCTTTGACCAGGACCTCCTCGCGCACCGCGACCTTCCCGAAATCGTGCAGGACGGCGGCGTAGCGCAGCTCCTTCAACTCCTCCCGCCCGATGCGGAAAGAGGTGTAGGCGCCGGAGTCGGCGCGATCCGCGAGCTCGGCGAGCGCGACCGTCAACGTCGCGACGCGCTCCGAGTGGCCCGCGGTGGTCGGGTCGCGCTGCTCGATCGCCGTGACGCTCGCCGCGACGAAGTCCTCGAAGAGCCGGCGCACGCGTTCGGTCAGCCGCCGGTTCTCGACGGCGACCGCGGCCTGGGCGGCGAGCGAGCGCGCCAGGTCGAGGCCCTTCTCCGTGAAGGGAACCACCTCGACCCGGATCACCGCGGTGATCCCGACCGAGGGCGCGACTCGCACCTTGCGATTGATGAGCTGGAGCACGCCGATGGTGCGTCCCGCCGGCGTGCGCATCGGAACCGTCAGCAGCGAGCGAGTCGCGTAGCCGTGACGGCGGTCGAACTCGTCGTCGAAGCGGTACGGCGCGCCGGCCGGCAGGCGCGATGCGTCGGGAAGGTTCACCGGCTCCCCCGTGCGCGCGACGTACCCGGCGATCGACGTGTCGTTGAGAGGCAGGGTCGTCTGCCGGAAGTCGAACCGCACCGAGTCGTTCTGCGCGAGCGCGAAGCGCAGCTGATCGCGGGACCCGGAGGGTTCGACCAGGTAGAGGCTTCCGGCGTCCGCCTGCGTCAGCGCGCGGGCCTGCGTCAGGACGAGCTCGAGGAGCCGGTCGGGATCGCGCTCCGCCGACAGAGCGATGCCGACGTCCACGAGCGCCCGGGCCTCGACCGTTCGCTCGGAAAGCGCCACGCGCGCCCGCGCGGAGCCGACCCGATCCTCGAGGATCCGGAAGAGCCCGAGGATCGCGCGCGCGACGTGAACGTCGGCCGCGCCGCCGGGCAGCGAAAAGAAGATCCGGGCCGACCAGAACGGGTCGGCCGACCGCATCTCCTCCCCCAAAAGGAGGACGCCCAGGCGGTCGGCCCCGGCGCCGAGCTCGGGCGGCGGCTCGGAGAGGGCCGAGCCCGACGACGCCTCCACGAGGACGACCCCCACTTCGTCGTCGGAGAGAAGCATCGGCTGGAGGCCGAGCGCGCGGGTCTCGACCGGCTCGCCGGCGAGGAACCGGGACAGATCACCGTCCGCCCGCGCGTGAAAGAGGACGCGGCGGAACGCCTTGGATTCGCTCGGGGGCACATCGAGATTATCGCCCGCCCTCCGCGGTGTCGGCCGCGCCGCGCCGGCGGCCGCTAGCCCGCGAGGTCCCCCTCGAGCTCCCGGACCGTTCCAATCGGCAGCGGTGCGATTGCGTGGTAACCGCCATGACGCACCTCGACCCGCGCGGGCTCGCCGCCCGCGAGGGCGCGACGCCCCTCCTCACCGAGAGCGAAGCGGATGTAGTGAACGGCGGAGATCCGGTCTTCGCGGCTCTGCCGGTCCTCGAAGGAGGCGGGGAACACGCGCTCGCCCACTTTCAGCACGAGCTTGCCCGGCTCGTCCAGACCGATGAAGGAGTCGAGAACCGGCCGGACCCGGTCCGCCTCGGTCACCTCGATGAAGAGCGTTGCCGCGATCTCGCCGGCGCCGGGCAGCAGCTCGTTGTAGACGTCCAGCTCCTCCTGAACCCTGTCGGGGCGGACGATCCGCTCGACGCGGACCATCTCCTGGACCTGGAAGCGGACGGTGTTGCGGTTCTCGAAGACGAGGGTCATCAGGGGACCGAGCGGGACACGGCGCCGCTTCTTCGTCTCGATGACGAGCGCCCGGAACTCGGGGCGCTCGAGCTCGTATTCGTGGAGGTTCTTGATGTCTGCGAAAACGAGAGGGTGCATGTGATTGGTGATTGTTGATTGATGATTGGTGATTCGTGATTGGTGATTGAGAATCATCAATCGTCGATCGTGATCAATCTTCAATCCTGATCAATCTCCAAGACTCAGCCCATACGCCTCGGCCAGGATCTGAATGGGATGCTTCGCGGTCCGCCCCGTGCCCTGGCGGATCTGGAGCCCGGCGAGCGGGCAGTCGGTCGCGACGGCGTCGGATTTCTCGGCGCGAATTTTTTCGAAGAGCGGGGCCCCGATCTCCATCGATAGAGGGAAGTACTCCTTTTTCATGCTCCACGTGCCGTCGTGGCCGGAGCAGGCCTCGACGGCGACGACCTCGGCGCCGGGAATGAGGGAGAGCAGATCCCTCGACTTGAACCCGATGTCCTGGACCTTCAAGTGGCAGGGCACCTGATAGAAGACCCTTCCCGGGCCCCGGACGAAGTCGAGGGGAAGACGTCCCTGGGCGTGGCGTCGCATGAGGAACTCCGACAGGTCCATCGTCGCGCCGGCCACGGCGCTGGCGCCCTCCTCGGAGTCGAGGATCGGGTACTCCTTCTTCAGGGTCAGGCTACAGGTAGGTCCAGGAGACACGATCGTGTAACCCGCGCGGACGAACGGCAGGAACGCGTCCACGTTCCCCCGGCGGCATTCGCGGGCCGAGTCCACGTCGCCGCTCTCGAGGTACGGCATTCCGCAGCACCGTTGGGCCGGAACGGCGACATCGCAGCCGCTCCGCTCGAGCACCGCGACGGCGGCGCGGGCCACGTCCGGCGCGTTGTAGTTGAGAGAGCAGGTCGTGAAGAACGCGACGCGGTCGGCGATCGGGGCACGCTCGAGCGGAGACGTCGATCCCCCCCGCCGCTCCCACCAGACTGCGAAGGTCTCGCTCGAGTACGTGGGGAGGAGCCGGTCGCGATGAACCCCGAGCGTCTTCTCGAGGAGCCAGCGGGCGGCGGGGCTCTCATTCAAGGAGTTGACGAGCGGCGCCGCCGCCGAGGAGAGCCGTCCGACGGCGTCGGCCGACGAGAGGACGCGCTCGCGCAGACGCGGCCCGCCCTGGTGCCGGACCCGCGCGGCGCGATCCCGAAGCACGGCTCGCGGGATGTCCACCTGCCAGCGGTGGGGCGGGTAGTACGGGCAGTGCGGGATGCAGAGCCGGCACTCGTAGCAGAGGTCGGAGAACTGGCGCAGATCTTCCGCCGGCAGCCGGTCCGCCTCGCCGTCCACCTCCGGCCGGTCGAGAGCCCGGAAGAGGACGTCGAACGAGGGGCAGAGGTCGTAGCAGCGCCGGCAGGTGTGGCAGATGTCGAAAACGCGGCGCAGTTCCGCCTCGGCCGCCGCGGGATCGAAGAAGTCGTGAGCGCTCGGATCGAACATCGGAGTTCGGGTTGCGGGAGCCGGCCTCGCCGGCCCTCCGTCGCCTTCCCGGTGCGCCCTAGAACTTCCCCAGGTTGTCGAGACCCTTCTGGAAGCGCCCGGCGTGCGATTTCTCGGCGCGCGCGAGGGTCTCGAACCACTCGGCGATCTCCGAGAACCCCTCCTCGCGGGCGGTCTTCGCGAAGCCCGGGTACATCTGCGTGTACTCGTAGGTCTCGCCTTCCACGGCGCTCTTCAGGTTCGCATCGGTGTTCCCCATGGGAAAGCCGGTGGCGGGATCTCCGACCTCCTTCAGGAAGTCCATGTGCCCGAAGGCGTGGCCCGTCTCGGCTTCCGCCGTGTCGCGGAAGAGGCCGCCGACGTCGGGGTATCCCTCGATGTCCGCACGGCGTGCGAAGTAAAGGTAGCGGCGATTCGCCTGCGATTCGCTCGCGAAGGCGCGCGTCAGGTTCTCGTGTGTCTTCGTGTTCTTCAGTGTAGGCATCGTGAGGTTCCTCCGGCCGTTCGGCAGCGCCGGCATCCCGGCATGTCCCGATGAAATCTTATCGAGAGTGGAGGCTTCGGGGACGCGCCGTCGAGCTCGCGTCCCGAAGATCCCGCGAGCGCGGAACGGTCCGGGCCCGCGCCGGTCCGCGTTAGAATGCAATCGGTTTGGAGACTGCGGCCGTTCCACCTCGGACCGCCGAGAGGGACTTCCCTCTCGGCGTCGAGGGCTTCCGATACCAGGACCTCCACGACGAGCGGAGGCTCGCCGAATTGGACCGCGCCTTTCGCGACGAGCTCGCCCACGTTGAGCCCGAGCTCGCGGCCCGGCTCGACGCCTACCGGGCTGACCCCGCCTCTCTCGATCCCCTCTCCCGCTCGCGTCTCCTCGTCGAGGGCGGTCGATCCCTCTCCCGCTTCGTGGCGCGCCTCTTCGGCATCGAGCGGGAATGGCGCGCCCAGGCGGCCGACGCCGGGCCGCAGGCCGCTCTCTTCCGATTCCGGCGCGATTTCCTCCAGCGGCGCGCCGCAAAGACGAATCCTCCCGCGGACGAGGCCGGTCGGTCGAAGCTCCGCGACGCGGGAATCGCCATCGAGCGCGAGCTCTTCGCGGAGCTCGCCTGGGACCGGGACCCGGAGCTTTCCACGGCGACGGTGGGCCTCGAGCTCCTCGACCTCGAAAGCGCCTTTCTCGCCGTCCTCCGCCAGAAGAAGGCGGCCCAAGTGGATCCGGCCGCGCGCCGCCGCGCCGGGGAGCTCGCCGCCCGATCGCTCGCCTCCGCGACGCCGGAGCTTCCCCGTCCGGCGGCCGACTCCGACGAAGGCCGTCTCGCCTTCCTGACCGCGCTCCTCGAAGTCGAGGCGCTCTGGTGCCGGGCGCGAATGATCTTCCCCGACTGGAACGCCGCCGTTGCCGGCTGGGTCTCGTTCCATCTGCCCGAGACCCTCGACTACCACCGGCTCGTCGAGACCGAACGGCCTTCCCCCGAGCTTCCGCAGCTTCGAGTCGGGCCGGCCGACCGGCGGCGCCGGAGGGAAGGCTTCACGCTCACCGACCCCCGGAT
Organism: Acidobacteriota bacterium; assembly: GCA_046735265.1. GTDB lineage: Bacteria > Acidobacteriota > Thermoanaerobaculia > UBA5066 > Gp7-AA6 > DATBFU01. The sequence continues at coordinate 6,409 of JBKPSZ010000065.1, forward strand.
GACCCGCCGCGAAGTGCTCGGGCAGACCCACTACTGCCTGATCTGCCACGAGCGGGAGAAGGACTCGTGCTCGAAAGGCCTTCTCGACGCAAAGACCGGAGCGTTCCAGAAGAACCCGCTCGGCGTCGCCCTGCCGGGTTGCCCGCTCGACGAGAAGATCTCCGAGATGCACGAGCTGCGGCGCGAAGGGGACTCGATCGGCGCGCTCGCGCTCGTCTGCCTCGACAACCCGATGTGCCCCGGGACCGGCCACCGGATCTGCAACGACTGCATGAAGGCCTGCATCTTCCAGAAGCAGGAGCCGGTCAACATCCCGCAAATCGAGACCGGAGTCTTGACCGACGTGCTCGCTCTCCCGTGGGGTGTGGAGATCTACGGCCTGCTGACCCGATGGAATCCGCTCCATCCGGCGCGGCCCCATCCCCTCCCCGACAACGGCAAGAACGTCCTCGTCGTGGGGCTCGGGCCGGCCGGGTATACGCTCGCCCACTATCTCGTCAACGAAGGCTTCGGGGTGGTGGGCATCGACGGGTTGAAGATCGAGGCCCTGCCCTCCCCCTGGACCGGAGAGGACGGTGGCGGCATCGCGCCGATCCGGGACTGGGCCGAGGTCGCCCGCCCGCTCGACAAGAGACCCCTCGCCGGCTTCGGCGGCGTGTCGGAGTACGGGATCACGGTCCGCTGGGACAAGAACTTCCTGACGTTGATCCATCTGACGCTCGCCCGGCGTCGCCGACTCGCAATCCACGGCGGCGTCCGATTCGGCGGGACCCTGACCGCGGAGCAGGCCTTCGACCTCGGCTTCGACCACGTCGCGGTCGCCGCGGGCGCCGGCCGCCCGACGATCATCCCGATGAAGAACAACGTCATCCGCGGAGTGCGAAAGGCCTCCGACTTCCTGATGGCGCTCCAGCTCACCGGCGCGTTCAAACGGGAAGCGCTCGCCAACCTGCACGCCGAGCTGCCGGCCGTCGTCATCGGCGGCGGCCTGACGGCGATCGATACGGCCACGGAATTGCTCGCCTACTACCCGATCCAGTGCGAGAAGACGCTCGCCCGCTACGAGACGCTCGTCGCAGAGCGCGGCGAGAAAGCGATCCGCGCCACGTTCGACGCCGAAGAGCGCGAGCTCCTCGATCGTCTGCTCGCTCATGGCGCGGCGGTCCGTCATGAAAGGGAGCGCGCCCGGGAGCAGGGCGAGAAGCCCGACTTCGCCCGGCTCTGCCGGGACTGGGGCGGCGTCTCGATCGTGTACCGGCGCTCCATGGAGGAGTCCCCCGCCTATCGCCTGAACCACGAGGAAGTGATCAAGGCCCTCGAGGAGGGGATCTCCTTCGTCGAGGGGCTCGACCCGGTCGAAGCGGTGCCCGACGCCGACGGCCTCTTGACCGCGGTCCGCTTCCGACGTGTCGACGACGGAGGGATGGTGGAGTTGCCCGCGCGCTCCTGCCTCGTCGCGGCAGGGACGACCCCGAACATCACCTACGAGAAGGAGTTCCCGGGCACGTTCCCGATGGACGAGAAACGGCGCTTCTTCCGGCCGCACCGCGCGGCGGTGCTCCCCGACGGCTCGATCGAGCTCACGCCCGCGCCGGCGGACGCGGAGGATGCCTTCTTCACCGGCTTTGCGCGCGGCGGCAAGTTCGTCACGTTCTTCGGCGACAACCACCCGGCCTTCAACGGAAACGTCGTCAAGGCCATGGGCTCCGCCCGCAAGGGATACCGCGCCATCACCGCGGCGCTCTTCCCGAACGGCGATCGCCCCGTCCGGCCGCCGGAGGAGTGGGCCCGTTTCCGCGCCCGGATGGCGGACCTCCTGGTCGCCCGCGTCGTCGCGGTCCATCGTTTGACGCCCACGATCACCGAGGTGGTGGTCCGCGCGCCGGCAGCCGTTGCGAATTTCCAGCCGGGGCAGTTCTTCCGCCTGCAGAATCTCGAATCCCACGCGCCTTCGGTCGCCGGCTCCCCTCTCCTCATCGAGCCCCTCGCCCTGACGGGCGCCTGGGTCGACCGGGAGCGCGGGTTGCTCTCGATGATCGCCCTGGAGATCGGCGCCTCCTCGCGCCTGTGCGCCGTGCTCGAACCGGGCGAGCCGGTCATCGTGATGGGCCCGACGGGCTCGGCCACGGAGCTCCCCGAGAACGAGACGGTCCTTCTCTGCGGCGGCGGCCTCGGCAACGCGGTTCTCTTCTCGATCGGCAAGAAGGCGCGCTCGCGCGGGAACCGCGTGATCTATTTCGCCGGCTACAAGAAAGCCGAGGACTTCTACAAGCGGGACGAGATCGAGGGAGCTTCCGACGTCCTGGTCCTCTCGGTGGATCGGGGAGAGCCGATTCCGGCCCGGCGTCCGTCGGACCGCTCGTTCGTCGGGAACATCGTCGAGGCGATGGCGGCGTACGCGACGGGAGGACTCGGAGAGGCCGCGATCCCTCTGTCATCGGCCTCCCGGCTCATCGCGATCGGCTCGGACCGGATGATGTCCGCCGTCGCGAAGGCGCGCCATGGCGTTCTCGCCCCCCACCTCGACCCGAGGCACGTCGGCGTCGGATCGATCAACTCCCCGATGCAGTGCATGATGAAGGAGGTCTGCGCTCAGTGCCTCCAGAGACACCTCAACCCCGCGACCGGCGAGGTCAAGGAGATCGTGTTCTCCTGTTTCAACCAGGACCAGCTCTTGGACGAGATGGACTGGAACAACCTCGCCGCGCGCCTCCGGCAGAACACCGTGTCGGAGAAGATGACGAACCAGTGGCTGGAGAGGCTGCTGGCGCTGGGGGACGTGAGAGGCGTCTAGCCGCCGGCTTCTACGGAACTCCCGCCAGGAAGAGCAGGTAGGGGTTCACCGCCAGGCCCTCGCGGAAGTCGTCGTCCTCGGGCACCCGCGTGATCGAGAAGTGGAGGTGCGGCCCGCCGATCACGTGCCCGGTCGAGCCGACGTAGCCGATCGTGTCGCCGGCATGGACGCGGGTTCCTTCGACGAGACCCTTCGCGTAGCCCTTCAGGTGGCAGTAGAAGAAGAGGTACTTGCCGGTCGGGTCCTTCTGGTAGATCGAGATCCCGCCGCGTTTCTCCCGACGCATCCGGACGATTTCCCCGTCCGCCGTCGCGAGCACCGGAGTGCCGCGCGGCGCTCCGATGTCGATCGCGAGGTGTTTTCTGTAGCGGCCGCGGCGGTCGAGGAAGGTGTCGCGCAGTCGCTCGGCGTCGACGCCCTCGACCGGGATCCGCAGGTTGGCCGAGAGGAGCTCGGACAGATCCACGTCCTCGGCCGTCACGCGCGCCGAGGCCGACTTCGGCCGCAGAAAGGTGCTCAGGCGGAGCGCGATCGCGACCAGCCGCTCCGTCCGGGTCGCCTCTTCGTCCTCCCCCTCCCCCGTCACCGACTCGTCGGAGGCCTGCGCCTCGGGGAAGTCCGGGTTCTCGTCGTGGAGTCGCGCCTCGAGCACGGCGTCCTCCGAAGCGCACGGGGCCTTCGGAAAGTCGAATAACACGTCGGACGGAGGAAGGAACGGGCCGAACTCCTCCGACGGAGGCAGCGTCGGTCCGAAGAGCTCCCGGGGCCGGGTCGCCTGGATCCACTCGACCACGACCTGGTTCTGGTCGTCCTGATGGATGATGCGCTTGGCCGAGCGCTTGCGGGTGCTCTTGACCCGAGTCGGACCGCCGCGAAGAGTCCGCTTCGAGGCGGAGGCGCTCGGCGCCGGCGACTTCGAGCGCGTCGAAACGCTGGCGCTCTTGCCCGCTTTCGCTCTCACCTTGGCGTTGCCGTGCGACGACGGCCGCGATTCCGCAGGTGCCGTCCAGAGCAGGCTCGCCGTCAACGCCAACAGCGTTGCCTGAAAGATCCGGGGAAGATGCACGCACCGGATTATTGGAGCCGCGTTAGAGCGAGGTCAAGAAAAAAGGGGCACAAAAGTGCCAGCGGTATGTCGTTATGCCATATCGCGCGAGACCGTCGCACTCGTCATCGCATGCGTGAATCGCGCGCGATTTACGCGCGCTCGAGATAGGTGTTGTCGCGCGTGTCGATCTTGATGACGGTCCCGGCCTCGACGAACTGGGGAACCATCACCTGCAATCCGGTCTCGAGAGTCGCGGGCTTGTACGAGGCGGATGCCGTCGCGCCCTTCATGCCGGGCTGGGTCTCGACGACCTTCAAGGAGACCGTGTTGGGGAGCTCGATTCCGACCGGATTTCCCTCGAAGAAGTCGACGTGGATCACGGTGTTCGGGAGCAGATACTTCATCTGGTCGCCGATCACTTCGTCGGAAAGAGTGACCTGGTCGTAGTTTTGCTGATCCATGAAGTGATGGCCGGCGGCGTCCGAGTAGAGGTATTCCATCTCCCGCTCGTCGAGCGAGGCCTTCTCGACCCGGTCCGTCGACCCGTAGCGGTGATCGGCCATCGACCCGCTGCGCAGATTCCGCATCTTGACCTGGACGAACCCGCGCAGGTTGCCCGGCGTCTTGTGAACCATGTCGTGGACCCGGTACAGCTCTCCGTCGTGGATGATGAGAGTTCCGACTCGAATCTGGGTGGCCGCGATCATCATGGACTCCTCCGCCGATCCCGAAAAAGACCGCGAAATCTAGCAGACCGAAGGCTTGGCGTCCACCCCCGGACCGCCCCGGGCTCTCGGCTCGGGGCGGTCCCCGCCTCGCCTACCGCGCGACCGTTCGCGTCGAGGGGCGGCGGTCGGACAGGGGCTCGGCGGCCGGGGGGGAAGCTTCGAAGACCGGAAGGTCCAGGAGCCACTTGTCGGGATGGAACCCCGGCA
>JBKPSZ010000066.1:0-8602 GCA_046735265.1 Acidobacteriota bacterium
CTATCGCCCTGCTCCGATCGCGCGCCGCTCGTCGTCGGAGAGACCCGGCAGCCGGCGCAGCGCGGCCACGAGCTGCCAGATCTCGCGCTCGCTGCGCTGCGGAAAGAACGAGGGCATGCCGGTCATTCGGATGCCGCGCGAGACGATCCAGAAGAGCTGGCCGTCCGATCGCGCCTGGACCCGCGGGAGCGCGAGACCCGGAGCAGGCGGGTTCAAGCTCGCGCCCTCCTCGGTCGGATCGACGCCCGGAGCGCCGTGGCATCCGACGCAGTGCGAGCGGAGGAGCGCAAGTCCCGCCGCGGCGTCCGCCGGGGATCCCGCGAGGGGATTGCTCCTTCTTGGCGCACGCCGCTCGATCGAGCGGTCGAGCGCGAATCGCGCGGCCCTCTCCTCGATCCACGTCGGCGGGTTCGACGCCGAGAAGTCGAGGAGCCCAGCGGCAACGACGCTCGCGGCCGCGGCGGCCGCGAGCGCAGGCACGAGGATCAGTTGGGTAAACGTCCGCACGGCATCACTCCTCGACGACGACCGTCAGTTTCATGTTGCCGTGCTGAGCGCCGCAGAAGTGATGGCAGATGGCGGTGAAGCTCCCGACTTTTTCGGGCGTGACGGTGAGCTCCTGCGTCTGACCGGGTTCGAGGTCGGTGTCGAGCTTGAGGTCGCGCAGGAAGAGCCCGTGGACCACGTCGTCACTCGTGACTCGAAGCCGCACCGTCTCTCCCTTCTTGAGCGTCAGCGTCGACGGGACGAATTCGAAGCGCTTGGCGTGGATGTCGATCGAGCGGGGCGTCTCGTCCGCGCGTCCGTGCGACGCGAGGCCGAACAGAACCGAGAGGGCGAGCAGGAGAGCAGGGATCCGATGCTTCTTCATAGCGAGGCTCCTTTCTTGAGCAGCTGCTGGATGCCGACGGTGCCGGCGTATTCGCGGAGAGTGAGCTCGACGTCTTCGACCTTCGGGCGCCCCGCCGGGCTCCCTTCTTCCACGACTCGGAGGCCCAGGTTGGCAAACGGCTTCTGAGGATCGAAAGGAAGCGGCTTCTTCTCGGCCGCGGTCGAGGGGTCGGGGAAGGCATATATGAGCGATCGCGCCGCGTAGTGCGTCGCATTCCCTTCGACGTGGGTGTTCTCCCGATGGATGTGCCCGTAGAGCACGGTCACGTTCTCGTAGGGGGCGAGCCGATTCATCACCTCGTCCCCGTCGCCGGTGAACCACTCCCAGTCGGGGCGCAGGTCGAAGAGCGGGCGATGGGTGAAAACGACGATCGGCGCCGTGTGCGGAAAGCGCGCGAGGTCCTTTGCGAGCCAGGCCAGCTGGTCGGGGCCGACGTTCGGGCGCGCCAGCGAGACGTTGTCCAGAGCGATGAAATGGACGCCGCGGTGGTCGAAGGAGTAGTGGCTATCACCGAGAGCGTCGCGAAAGAGCTTTCCGCCGTCGAGGCCCGCGTCGTGCTCGCCCGGGACGAATTTGACGAGCGGCGCGCGCAGCCGCCCAGCGATCTCGCGGAAAGCACGCATGCGGTCGGCGTGCTCGCCGGGCTTCTCCGAGTCGTGCGTCAGATCGCCGGTGAAGAGCACGACCTCGGGCTGCTCTCGCAGGCTGTTGATCTGTTCGACCGCTTTCTCGAAGGCCTGCGCGCCGAGCGGGTTGGGCGGGCCCGAGAAACCGACATGTGTGTCGGAGAGCTGGACGAATGAGAAGGGCGTCGGGGACTCGCCATTTTTCCGGCCCAGGAGCGCCGCGAGGCGACGTCCCTCGACCGTCCTGCCGAGCATCGGCGCCACGTGGAAGAGCGCGCCCACGCCGATCGACGTGCCTGCGATCTTGAAGAACTTCCTACGGTCTACCGGGTCTTTCATCGGTCCTCCTCGAAGCGCCATTGCATCCGCTTCATGGAGGAGTACACCGGCGGCCGGATCTCGGATGACGTCGAGCCTGGCGAAACGGTCTTGAGGATCTCTTTAGAGAGGCGCGGTCAAAATCGATCCAGCTCGCTCCGATTTGCCGTCAGGAAATGCCGGAAGCCCGTCTCCGGAGGCGTCTTGCCGAGCTGCCGCAACATGAGGACCACCTGGCCGCGGTGATGCGTCGAGTGCGTCAGGACGTTCTGGATGAGCTCTCCCAGAACGTACGCGTCGTCCTCGACGGGGCACGGCGCGCGGAGCTTCTCCTCGGTCAGGTCGCGGAGGAACACGGCCTTCCCTTCTTCGTGGCGCTTCCAGCCGGCGACGATCGACGGCAGATCCGGAAGATCCGTCGTCGAGAGGTCGGGCGGGAAAGATCGCTCCTTCCAGTACCGGAGCCAGCCGATCTCTCCCCAGAGGATGTGCCGCAGGGTCCCACGAATCGATCCGAAGCTCCCGCCGAGATCTCTTTCGAGCTCCGCGTCCGACAGCTCGCCGGCCGCCTCCAGCAGGATCTGGTTGGCCCAGCGGTTGTAAGCAAAACCCGTTCGAACGTCCTGGCGGTTCACGCGGCGGCTCCGTTCAGAGATTCGATGACAACGGCTCTTCCGCTCGCATTCTCTGCCCGGCGACTTGCGGGACGAATCCGGCACGAATCGCGCCGACGATCGACGGTGGCGTGAGGACCTCGACTTCCGTCTCGGGCGCGACGTCGATTCCGGGCCCGTACCCGTCGAAGCTCCACGGAAGCAGTCTTCGTCTCCAAATCAGATGGGGAGCGCCGGCGTGTATCACCATCGCGCCGTCGGGCAGTGTCGAGAGAACGGCACAGTAGGTCTTCTTTCTCCCGCCGTGCACGAGCCGCTCCGCGTGCAGGACGCGATCGATGGCATCGGCCCCGAGAAACCGGCGCGCCAGGTCGTGCCCTCGCGCCGACGCCCAGGCGGCGCGGAACTCTTCGTAGCGGGCTCTCCGGCACTCCGCGCAGGGCCGGTGTCCCGCGGAGAGGGACGTCGCTTCGTCGAGAAAGAAGAGCTCGCTGTACCGGTTTGGCGAGAAGACTTCGCGCCGCCGACCTTTGAAGGCCAGGACGCAGCTGATCCAGCGCGGAAGCCGCCAGGCCGCGACGACACGCTTCGACGCGTCGTGCAGCACTCCGCGATTTCCCATCCAGGCGCCGCGAGCCTCCGTCGCGCAAAGCTCGCCGTACGGATCGACGCGGTTCTGAAGAGCCATCGCTTCGAGGACTCGCGGCGAGGTCTGAGTCGCCGCTTTCCGACCAGAACCCTATCGAAAACCAAGCGCTCCGCAGTCCTCTTGGCCGCCCGCTCAAACCTCGTCCCGACATTCCACGGAATCGCCTAATATCTCCGCCTTCGGGAGGTGACGGGATGAGGAGGATCCGTGTGCGCTGGCAGTCTCTGGCAGTGCTCGTCGTGACGGGGTTGGCGGGCCTCGGGGCGGTGCCGAATGAGACCGACCCGTTTCAGTGGCTCGAAGACGTGCAAGGCGAAAAGGCGCTGGCGTGGGCCAAGGAACAGAACGCGAAATCGACGAAGGTTCTCGAGGCACGGCCGGAGTACGAGCCCATCTACAAGCGGACGCTCGAGATCCTCGACTCGAAGGAGAAGATCCCGATGCCGTCGTTCCACGGCGGAGCCGTCTACAACTTCTGGAAGGACGACGTCCACGAGCGCGGGATCTGGCGGCGCACGACGCTCGCCTCCTATCGCACGGCGAGCCCGCAGTGGGAAACGGTTCTCGACGTGGACGCGCTCGCGAAGGCCGAAGGCAAGGCCTGGGTCTTCCACGGAGCCAACTGCCTGCCGCCGGCCGACGAGCGGTGCCTGATCACGCTTTCCTCCGGCGGATCCGATGCCGCGGTCGTGCGCGAGTTCGACACGAAAACGAAAGACTTCGTGTCGGGCGGATTTACCCTCCCCGAGGCGAAGTCCATCGTCAACTGGCGCGATCCAGACACGCTTTGGGTCGGCACGGACTACGGCCCCGGCTCGCTGACGTCCTCCGGGTATCCGCGGATCGTGAAGCTCTGGAAGCGCGGCACGCCGCTCTCCGAGGCCAAGACCGTCTTCGAGGGCAAGGCCGAGGACGTCGCATCGGCGGGACAGACCGAGGTCCTGAGCGACGGCCGTTACGACCTCGTCACGCGCACTCCGGCGTTCTTCCGCCAGGAGATGTTCCTTCTCGTCGCCGATCGGCTGACCAAGCTGGACGTGCCGGAGGACTGCGCCCCGCGGGTCTTCTTCCGGGGCCGGTTCCTGTTTTCTCTGCGAAGCGACTGGACCGTAGGCGGCAAGACCTATCGCGAAGGGACCCTCCTCGCCGCGCCGGTGGATGATCTTCTGAAGGGAGATCGCCGGCTGGAGGTGCTCTTCGAGCCGAGCGCGCGCGTTTCGCTGGCGGACGTCGAGCGCACGCGCGATCGCGTGCTCCTCCAGACGCTCGACAACGTGAAGAGCCGGCTCACGGCGCTGTCCCTGAAGGACGGCGCCTGGGATCGGACTGAGATTCCTACGGCTGGCATCGGCACTGCGGACATCTCGGCCTCGACCGACGAATCGGAGAATTTCTTCTTCACCTACGAGGACTTCACGACTCCCGAGTCACTGTGGCTCTCCGAAAGCGGCGGCCCGCCGGCGAAGGTCAAGTCGATGCCGGCATTCTTCGACGCCGCCGGGATGACGACTCTGCAGCTCGAAGCCACATCGAAGGACGGAACGAAGATCCCGTATTTCGTCGTGCGTCCCAAGGGGACGAAGGACGACGGAACCGCGCCGACGCTCCTCTACGCCTACGGCGGCTTCGAAGTCTCCGAGCTCCCCAACTACAGCGGAGTCCTCGGAGCCGCGTGGCTCTCCCGCGGTGGCGTGTACGTGCTCGCCAACATCCGCGGCGGCGGAGAGTTCGGTCCCGGCTGGCACAAGGCCGCCGTCAAAGAGAAGCACATCCACAACTTCGAGGATTTCTCGGCGGTCGCGCAGGACCTGATCGCGCGCAAGATCACCTCACCCCGACACCTCGGGATCATGGGCGGCTCGCAGGGGGGCCTGCTCGTCGGCGGAACCTTCGCTCTCTACCCCGAGCTCTTCAACGCCGTCGTCGTGCAGGTGCCGCTCGCCGACATGAAGCGTTACAGCCACATGCTGGCCGGCGCGAGCTGGATGGCGGAGTACGGCGACCCGGACAAACCGGAGGACTGGGCGTACATCCAGACCTGGTCGCCGTACCACCTCCTCAAGAAGGATGCGAAGTACCCCACGCCGTTCTTCTGGACGAATACTCGAGACGATCGCGTTCATCCGGGCCATGCCCGTAAGATGGTCGCGAAGCTCGAATCCCAGGGCCATCCGGTCTATTACTTCGAGAACACCGAAGGGGGCCACGGAAGCGGCGCGGTCAACAAGCAGACCGCGCAGGTCACGGCGTTGGAGTACGCGTACCTGTGGATGATGCTCAAGTGACGGCCGAAGGCCTCCGTCTGTAGGGGCGGGGCTCGTCCCGCCCGCGGTGATCGGAGAAATACGAGGGCGCGACAGTCCGTCCGAGTCGGCAGATCGACGACGCGCCTACTCCTCCCTCAGCGCCGCCACGGGATCGAGGGACGCGGCCCGGCGCGCGGGCAGAATGCTCGCCGCGGCGCCGACGGCCGCGAGCCCCACAACGGCCATCGCGAGGGTCGCGGGATCCGTCGGGCGTAGACCGAAGAACAGCGACTTCGCGGCATGCGCGGCGGCGACGGCCAGGATCGCGCCGATCGCGAGCCCCGCTCCGAAGAGCGCCCCGGCCTCGCGAAGGATCATCGTCACGATGTCGCGGCGGCTCGCGCCCATCGCCACCCGGACGCCGATCTCGTTTCGCCGCTTGACGACCATGTACGACACGACGCCATAGAGCCCGATCATCGCCAGGAGCGCGGCGAGGAAGCCGAAGAAGGTCGAGAGGCTCGCCATCAGGCGCTCCCGAACCAGCCCTTCGCGGACCATTCGCTCGAACGGCCGGAACCCGAGCACGACTGCGGGGTTCCACTGCGCCAGAGCGCTCTTGACCGAAGCGGTGACGGATTCCGTCCGCAGCGGTGAGCGGATGAGCAGGTTCGTGACCTGAAAGTGATCGTCGTCCTGGGCATCCGGCACGTAGACGATCGGCGTGAACTCTTCGCGCAGGTCACCGTACTTGCTGTCCTTCACGAGGCCGACGATGCGAAAGCGCCGGTCGGTCCCCGGCCGACCCTCGATCCGGAAGGACCGGCCGAGGGGGCTCGATGCCTTCAGAAACTGGCGAACGAAGGCCTCCGTCACGATCGCGACGGGCTCGGATCCCGAACGGTCCGCCTCCGTGAAGTCCCGCCCCGCGAGAAGAGGAGTGTCCATCGTGCGGAAGTAGCCGGGGCTGACGCGATTGAAATTGGCGACCTGCCGAAGGACCTCGGTCCCCTCGACGCTGATGCTCTCGTTCCAGCCGTCGCCGCTCGACGGAACGACCCAGGCGGTCGCCGCCGCCTCGACGCCCGGGAGCGCGCGAATGCGTTCGAGAAGCTCCCGCTTGAAGGGGACCCGCGCCTCTTCCGAAAGCCGCAGCGGCCAGAAGTCGGCCGACACGGTGAGAATCTGCGCACGTCGGAAGCCGGGGTCGAGCGTGAGCAGGTTTCGCAGGGTTCGAACGAAGAGCAAGGCGGCCACCAGGAGGACGAGCGATAGGGAGATCTGACAAACGACGAGCGCGCGGCGCGCCGTCAGACCGGTGACACCCCCCGCGATGCCCCGTCCCCCCGACTTCAACGCCTCGATCGGCCGGGTGCCCGCGGCCTGGATCGCCGGAAGCAGCCCGAAGAGCAGTGCCGTGATCCCGGCGAGGCCGGCGGTGAAGCCGAACAGCCGCCAGTCGGCGGCCAGGTTCACGAACCACCGCGAGTAATAGGTGCGCAGGAACGTGAGAAGAAAGCGGCCGAGCGACTGCGCGAGGATCGCGCCGGCGCCGGCCCCCAGCGCGGCCAGCACGAAGCTCTCGGCCAGAAGCTGACGCACGAGTCGCCGGCGCGAGGCACCGAGCGCCAGCCGGATGGCGATCTCCCGCCGCCGCGCCGTCGCGCGGGCGACCATCAGGTTGGCCAGATTCGCGCAGGCGATCACGAGAACGAGGCCGGAGATTCCGAGAAGGAGCCACAGCGGGCTCTGGTAGTCGGTGCGCAGGGCGGAGAAACCGTTGGAAACCCGGCGGGTGCCCAGCTTGAAGCCGAGGTAATTCTTGCCGTCCTCCGCGTCGTAGCTCGGCGGCAGAGTCGCCCGGAAGATTCCCGGGGCGATCGTCTTCAGATGGGCATCGGCGCGCTGCAGCGTCCAGTCCGGCTTCAGTCGTCCAACGACCACCAGCCACCACGCCGACGGATCCGCGACCCTCGGCCGGGCGTTGATCAACGCTTCGGCGCACAACGGGAGCGCTACGTCGAAGTCGCGCCCGACTTCCAGGCCGAAGAAGTCGAGCGGCGTCGCGCCGACGATCTCGAAAGGCTGGCCGTTCAGCGTGAGGACGCGTCCGAGAGCAGATCTCTGGCCGCCCAGCTCGCGACGCCAGAAGGACTCGCTGACGACGACGCCGGGCGAAGCGCAGCCAGGCCGATCGTCCGACCGCGAAAACAGCCGCCCGGCGACAGGCCGGACGCGAAGCATGTCGAAGAAGCCGCCGCTGACCCAGAGCGTCTCAGCCCACCGCGCCTCGCCTCCCCGGGCGAGGTTCAGCCGCTCGGACCCCCAGGCGGCGACCTGCGAGAACATCTGCTGCTCCGCCTCGAGGCGCTCCCAGATGCCGACGGTCACTTGGGGGAAGCGTCCCGAGAAACTCCCCGTCCGTCCATGGGGGTTGTCCACGATGCGGACGTTGACGAGCTCCTGCGGCTTCTCGACGGGCAAGGCACGCAGGCACACGGCGTCCAGGAGCTGAAAGATCGCGGTGTTCGCGCCGATGCCGAGCGCGAGCGAAAGTACGGCCACGACCGCGAACGACGGGTCGACGCGGATCCGTCGCACGCCGTGGCGAAGGTCCAGCCAGATCCCCGCCAGTCCCCCGGAGTCGTCTCCCCCGGAAACGGGGCCGGGCGGCGGGGGCGGAAGGACCGGACGCAGCTTCGACACGAGACTCGAAGCGTCGAGCTCGGCGAGAACGGAGGCCTCCGCCCGCTGCGGGTCGGTCCCCTTTGCGATGAGCTCCTCGTAGCGATCGCTCGCGTGCTGTGCGAGCTCCTCGACGACGCCGGCCTCGCGCGCCGGGTCGAGTCGAAGGCCGGCCAGGCGCTCGCGGATCGTCGACGACCAATCAGGCATGCTCGGCCTGCGTGATCCGATTCATCGCGCGAACGAATGCCTCCCAGGCGCTGCGCCGCGCCCGAAGCATCCGTCGGCCGGCCGGCGTCAGCCGGTAGTAGCGGCGGCGGCGCTGACCCGCTTTCTCGACCCACCGTCCCTCGATCAGGCCGCGCTGCTCGAGACGGTAGAGCAGGGGGTAGAAGGAGGCGACGTTGAAGCGCAGGACGCCTTCCGACCGCGTCTCGATCAACCGGCTGATGTCGTAGCCGTGCCGCGGCCGATGTTCGAGAAGGGACAGGATCAGGAGCTCGGTCGATCCCTTCTTGAGCTCTCGGTCGAGCCGGCGGCCAGTGTCGTCAATATGTTTCATTGCGACATAT
>JBKPSZ010000067.1:0-3855 GCA_046735265.1 Acidobacteriota bacterium
CGAGAAGTTCTCGGACTACCTGGGCGACGTGGACAGACTCGTCCGGCAGGCGCGGTCCGAGAACCCCGGCCTGCCCGTCTTCGTCCTCGGGCACAGCGCCGGAGGCGTCATCGCGGCTTCGTACGTCTTCGAGCACCAGAATGAGATCGCCGGCCTGATCTCCGAGAGCTTCGCCTATGACGTGGGTTTGCCGAATGCGGCGGCGATCATCCTGAAAGGGCTCAGTCACTTGACCCCGCACCTCCACGTCTACACGCTGAAGAACGAAGTCTTCTCGCGTGATCCCGAGGCGGTTTCGAGAATGGACAGCGACCCGCTCATCGAAAAGGAATCCCAGCCCGTGGAGACTGCCGCAGAGCAACTGAAGGCGGCGGACCGCCTGACGGAGAACTTCCCGAAATTCACCCTTCCCGTCCTGATCCTTCACGGCACCGCCGATAAGGCAACGAGGCCGGCGGGAAGTCAGCGCTTCTACGACATGGCCGGCTCGAAGGACAAAACGCTGAAGCTCTACGAGGGCCACTTCCACGATCTTCTGAACGACATCGACAAGGAAGTCGTCATGGCGGACATCCAGGCCTGGATCGACGCCCGGCTCCCCCGCCCGACGGCGAAGCCGACAATGCCGACGAAGCCGACCGTCGCGTCGGCCTAGCCGGGTCGCCGATCCGCAGGGTTCCGGCGGACCACTCCTGCAGCGGTCTCACCGCAATCCGTTTGAAGATCGGTCGTCCGTCACTCGGTCGCCGATTCCTGGAAGTCGGGGCGCGGACATATCGTTAGGTTAGGCTCCCATGCGTCGCGTTGGTTCCGAGCCCTCTCTTCAGAATCGACGGCACTCGCTCGCCCTTTCCGATACGTCAGAGACCCGTCTCGGGAAGGCCGTCTCCCCGCGAGTGACGGCTCATCCCGGCTCCTCGGGAATTCACGCCCTGCGCGACGCGCGCGACGCTTTTGCGGCCAGGGCGCTCCTCGCCGAAGCCGCCGAGCGCAGCCTGGACGTCCAGTACTACATCTGGCGCAAGGACCTGACGGGCACGCTCCTGTTCGAATCCCTTCGCGCCGCGGCCGACCGTGGCGTCCGCGTCCGACTTCTCCTCGACGACAACAACACACTCGGCCTCGACGCGATCCTCGGCGCGCTCGACACCCACCCGAACATCGAGATTCGCCTCTTCAACCCCTTCTCTTTCCGGCGCGCGCGTGCTCTCGGTTACGCGACGGACTTCGGACGGCTGAATCGGCGGATGCACAACAAGTCATTCACCGCCGACAACCAGGCCACGATCGTCGGCGGCCGCAACGTCGGAGACGAGTATTTCGGCGCGACCAGCGGCGTTCTCTTCGCGGATCTCGACTTGTTGGCTGTGGGACCCGTCGTCCAGGAGGTCTCTCGCGCGTTCGATCGCTATTGGGCGAGCGCCTCTTCCTATCCGGTCGAAGGCCTTTTGCCGGCGGTTCGACCCGACCGGATCGCAGAAGTCTCAGAAGCAGCCCGAAGAGTCGAGCGAAGCCCCGAGGCGAGCCGATACGTCGCCGCGCTCCGCGAAACGTCCCTCGTTCGGAACCTGATCGCGGGGACGCTCGAGTTCGACTGGGCTTCGACACGCATCGTCTGCGACGATCCCGCCAAGGGGCTCGATCAGGCGCCTCCGGAGTCCCTCGTCTATCGGCAGCTGAAGGAGATCCTGGGCGATCCCCGGGCCGGGCTCGCGCTCGTTTCGCCTTATTTCGTTCCGACCGCGCAGGGAGTGGCTTGGTTCTCCGATCTCGCACAGCGCGGTGTGCGGGTCCAAATTCTGACGAACTCGCTCGAGGCGACCGACGTTTCCTTCGTGCACGCCGGCTACGCGAAGAGCCGCCGGCCCCTGTTGAAGAGTGGGATCAGGTTGTTCGAGCTCCGGCGCAACGCTTCGGGCTCCGGTTCCCCGAAAACCGCTGGCGGCGCGGGCAGCTCCGGGGCGAGTCTTCACGCGAAGACCTTTGCGGTAGATGGCAAACGCGTGTTCGTCGGATCGTTCAACTTCGATCCGCGCTCGGCGAAGCTGAACACCGAGATGGGTTTCGTCGTCGAAAGCTCCGTTCTGGCCCGGCAGATCGAGGAGGTCTTCGAGACGGCTGTGCCCGCGGACGCCTACGAAGTGCGGTTGTCCGATACCGGAGGCTTGTCCTGGTTCGAGCGGCGTACCGACGAATCGGTGCGACACGAAACGGAGCCAGGCACGCGCATGTGGCGACGTGCCTGGATGTCGTTCCTGTCGACTCTGCCGATCGAGTGGCTGCTCTAACCGCGAACGCGAAATCCGCCGGGATTCGCTAAGTCTCGGCTTCGAAACCGCCGAGATGAGATGCCGTCAGGCGAGCCGCCGGGCTCCGCTGGTCGCGGGCATGGCTCCCTTCAGTCTCACGGCGAGCGCGAGAAGCATGATCCCGAAGAGAAGCGCGTAGGCCCCGATCAGCCAGATCACCGACAGCGCGCCGGCCCCCGGCCTCGCGATCAGGAGAACCCCGAACGCGACGGACAGGACGCCGCTCAAGATCAGGAGCCATTCGTTCGTGAGCTGCTGCCGCAGCTTCACGGCGACCGCGATCTCGAAGATCCCGGTGAGAATCGCCCACCAGGCGATCACCGCGAGCAGGGACAGGGCTGTGATTCCCGGGTAAATGAAAGTCAGGATCCCCGCCGCGACGCCGAGCAGGCCCAGGAGTATGAGCATTCCCTTGCCCGGCGTTCCCTGGGGCGCCCGGAAGGCAAGCGCGAGGGTCAAACCCCCGTTCACGAGCGCATAGGCGCCGAAGAGAATGACGAGCGCGGCCAGCGTTGCCCCGGGCCAGACGAAGGCGAGGATCCCGAAAATTACGGCGCATACCCCACGCAAGACGAGGAATCGCCAGCCCCGTTGGAGAGCTTCGAGCATTGCCCACCTCCTCTGTATTCGGACCTTGAGCCGATACTACTCCCGCTGAATTCCCCGCGTCCGAAGGCACCGTCGGCCCGTCTTTCTCAGCGCCGCGAGACGGACCGCCAGCGCGCCGGTCGTCTGCGGAGGCCGCCCGGCCAGTCCGGAAAGGGCCGTCCTGCCAGCGGTATGTCGGCGAGCCGCGAGAAGGGCCTTCGCCCGGCCCTAATGCTTCTGCGCGCCGGCCGGGTCGTCCGACGGATTGACGTACACCGTGTCCGTCGGACCGTAACCCGAGAGTGCGACCAGGACCTCTTCTTCCCCCGTCCTCGCAAAGTGATTCGAGTGAGCGGGCTCCGAGTAAACGCTTCCCGGAGGCAGCGACTTGAGCGCCGATGCGTCGAAGCGGTTCCCGTACCCGAACTGCCAGGTGCCGGACACGACGGTCGCCAGGCGGTCATCGCGATGGGAGTGCGCGGGAATGGTCGTGTGGGCCGGCACGAACAGGATGATCGAATAGAAGCCGGGTTTCGACGGGTCGCCGGAAAGGACCTTCGTCTTGACGCCGGCGAGTAAGGAGCTCCCGACCTGGCTGCCGCCGAAGGCGCTCGCGCGGACTTCGGCGGGGGTCAGGCGCATCTCGGAGAGTGGCGTCGACGCGGAGACCGAAGCCGCGAGGACTGCGAATCCGGACGCGACGATCCTCCGCCGGGACGGCGCGCTCATCGAAGGAATCTCACGAGTGTGTCCATGGTCTGAGACGGCTGCTCCTCCATGATCCAGTGCCCTGAGTTCTTCACGATGACCACCGTGGCATCCGAGGCAACGAGCTTCGCCTGTCGCCCCAGAGCCTCTCCGTTCGCCTTGTCGCCTCCGCTCGAGAGGACCGGCATCGGAAGCTTCCTCTTCGAGAGCTCCGCGAAGCCCGAGGCTGCTTTCGGGAAGGAGGCAAAGT
>JBKPSZ010000068.1:0-12303 GCA_046735265.1 Acidobacteriota bacterium
GCCGCGGACCTTCTCGAGCGCCGCTTCCAGATCTTCGAGGCTCTCGCGCAGGAATCGGAAGCGCGCCGGACCCACGTTCGGGTCGCGCGCGTAGTGATCGTCGAGGACGAAGACCGGGACGACGCCGTCCGAATCGCGGGCGGCCGCGGACAGCGCCGTGTTGTCGTCGAGGCGGAGGTCGCGACGGAACCAGTGGAGGATCGTCATGACGTCCGCGAGTCGTTGCCGAAGATCTCGCCGATCGCCGTGCGCCGATACTCGAAGATCGCCTCGAGCTGCGAACGGACCCGGAGAGCGTGGACCAGTCGCCCGAGAGCGCCGAAAGGCATCTCGTAGTCGATGCGATCCTGCATCTCCACACCCGCGGCATCCTCCGCGAAGCGGTGCCGGTGTCGCCAGCGGCGGTAGGGTCCGATCTCCTGGACGTCCTCGAACTCCCGCGGGGGTTGCCACTCCGTGATGCGGGTCACCCAGCGAATGGGAATTCCGGCCCACCGGATCCGATATTCGATCCGGCTCCCGGCAGTGAGCGGCGAGGATCGATCTCCGCGAATGCGAAAGCGCAGCCCGGGCGGCGTGATCCGACCGAGATTCGCGGGGTCGGAAAAGAAGGCGAAGACCTCGGAGATCGGCGCCGGAATGCGCTGCGTGCGCTCGAGCCGGTACACGCGCGGAGTCTAACGGCGCGCCCGGATGCGCGCGGCCCGGCGAGCCCGGCCCCGGCCTACGCCACTTCGGGGAAGAGTCCGAAGAGCGGCAGGGTCACAACCGTGTGCAGCCCCGGCGTCGCGTTCACGATGAACGGGATCGCGTTGACGACGCAACCGACCGTCGCGCGATCGCCGTGGAAACCTCCGGAAACCCGCAGGCGAACGGGCGGGTCCCCTTCGATCTCGATCGAGTCGGCCGGATCCGACACGCCGACGGCCATCGTGAGGTCGAGCGACACCCGCACCTCGTCTCCCGCCTGGACGAGCGCGATCTGGTGGAGTCCGAGCACCCGCCCCGGCGCGACGCCGTCGGTCTCCTTGTCGGCGATCACCGGCTCGATCGTCTCGGTGATCTCGTGGATCGGCAGGCCGAGCCCCATCGCGATGATGGCGGCGGACTCGGAGAGGCCGACGTGGCCGAGCTTGCGCGCCGCGACACCCGTGGCGAATTCCTCGCGGGAGAGGCCGGCTCCGACTTTGGCGCGCAGCGGGCCTCGCCGCTTGGCGGCGTCCACGACCCGAGTGACCTTCACGCGGTCGACGCGCACGCAGGCCGCCGCCGCCGCGAGCGCCAGCCGATCCATGACGAGGCCGGGGTTGACGCCGGTCCCGAGAACGGCGACGCCGCGGGCGGTCGCCAGTTGGTCCACGCGGCGGGCGAGCGCCCCGTGCTTCAACTCCGGATAAGAGAGCTCCTCGCAAGTCGAGACGACGTGGAAACCGGCCTCCAGCGCCTGCTCGATCTGCGAGACGACCGAGTGCAGGCGGGAACCGGTGCAGAGGAGCACGACGTCGCGCTTCTGCCGCGTGGACGCGGTCCGAGCGTAGAGAGCGGCCGAGTCGCCGTCGATCCGGGCCCCGGGCGCCGACGGGCTCTGGAGCGCCTCGGAGAGCGACTTGCCCGCGAGCCCGGGCGCCGGGTCCGCCGCGCCGAGAATCTCGATCCCCTCGCGACCGATCAAGGCCTTCCCCACTTCGATTCCGATCGGCCCGAGACCCACCAGAACCACGCGCGCGCCAGGCCACTTGTGCACGACTCCTCCTCGATCGAGAAAAAAAGAGGGCCAAGGGTATTCCGTCGCCGGCTCCAGTTCAATGGGCCGGCCGCCTGCCGCGCGGCGCTAGGATACGGGCCTTTCGGAAGGAGGGAACATGCGCCGGTTCTCCTGCGCTCTCGTCCTCGGTGTCGCGCTTTGCGCGAGCCTGGCTGCCGCCGAGCCGGCGGCCAAACCGACGCTCGCGCTCGTCGGCGGAAGGATCATCGACGGCTACGAGGGCACGCCGATCGACGACGGGGTCGTGTTGATCGCGGGCGAGCGGATCGCCGCGGTCGGTCCGCGTTCGGCCGTCGCGGTGCCCGAGGGGACGCCGACCATCGACACGCGCGGGATGAGCGTTCTGCCCGGGCTCGCTGACATGCACGTGCACCTGATGATCGTCGGCCACGGAGACTACGAGCACTGGGACACGACATACCGCGCCCGCTTCCGCCGGGAGATCATGCCCGCCGCGGCCAAGCAGCTGCTGGAGAGCGGAGTGACGTTCGCGCGCGATCTCGGCGCGGAGCTGAACGACATCCTCGAGGTCCGCGATCGCATCAACAAGGGGGAGATCCCGGGCCCGCGCCTCTTCGTCTCGGGTCCGTTCATCCAGCACGCCCCTTACGCCGAATACGAGAAGGAATATCGGTGGGGCGTGGCCGGCCCGGCCGACGCGAAAGCGAAAGTTCAGAAAATCGTTGACGCGGGCGTCGACGTCATCAAGTTGATCGACCAGGACCAGATGACCGAGGCGGAGGTGCAGGCGGTCGTCGAAACCGCGCACAAGGGAGGGCGCCCGGTCGTCGCGCACGCGCACCGGGAAGAGGAGATCCGCATCGGTTTGAAGTACGGCGTCGACTGCTTCGAGCACACCGGTCTCGGGACCGAGCCCGGTTATCCGGAGGACATCCTCGCGGGAATCCGGAAGCGGAACCAGTCGCTCGCCTGGTGCCCGACGATCGAAGGGCTCTACCTCGCTCAGTACACGGCCGACGTCTTCCCCGAGCGCTTGAACGATCCGCGGTGGCAGAAGGATCTCGCGCCCGACATCGTCAAGGACATCCGGGACTCGCTCAAGAATCTCCCCGGCCTCCCGTACTTCACGCTCGTACGGCGGCGGATTCCGACGCTCGCCGGCAAGTTCAAGCAGATCCGGGAAACCGGAGTGACGCTCCTCGTCGGAACGGACTCGGGCGTACCGGGCAACTTCCACACCGACTCGACCTGGCGGGAGCTCGACACCTGGGTCAAGCTCGGAATGACCCCGATGCAGGCGATCTCGGGCGCGACCCGTTGGCCCGCGGCGTGGCTGAAGAAGGAGAAGGACATCGGGACGCTCGCGCCCGGCAGGTATGCGGACGTGATCGCGGTCCGCGGGGACGTCCTGACGCACGTGGATCTGCTCCAGAAGGTGGACGTCGTGGTCAAGAGCGGCGTGCGCGTGCGCTGAAATAGGAAGCGTTGCCCGGGGGTTCTCGCCGATGTGAGGACTCGAGCGCCTCTCCGCTGGATCGCGGCCGCGGTCTTCCTCGCCGGGGCCGTCGCGTGCGCTTCGTCGAAAGGCGGGGCCGCCGCGGGCAAACGCCCTGACGAGCGCGGAAGCAAGGTTCTCAGCGCGGTCGTGACCGAGCGCGAGTACGCGTCTCCGGGCTCCCCGAGCGGGGGCAGCTATGCCGGTTCGGGCTCGTGGTACCTCGACTTCGAGGCGGAGGACGGGGACCGGACGGTCCACTATCGCTTCCCGGTCACGCGGAATCAGTACTTCCGCTATCCCGAGGGGACGCGCGTCCAGCTCGTTCTGCTCGACGATCAGCTGCGCGAGATCCGGCCGGTCAGCGAGCGCTGACGCCGTCCCGGGCGAGTCCTTCCACGGCGCGGGGCTTTCGCGCGGCCGCGAGGACGATATCGAACAGATTGAGTGAGACGGGAAAGTCGAGCCGCCCGCCGGCGGTCAGCAGTCGATAGGCCCGGCTCGGATTCGGCCGGCCCAGCTCGAGAAGACCGAAGAGCATCGAGCGATAGCTGCGGGAGTGTCCGATCGCCCGGATCTCGACCGTCTCGAGCCCTGCCTTCGCGAAGGCGCGCGCCAGCGTCGGGCGCGTGAAATAGAAGAGGTGCGTCGGCGGGTGGATCTGGCGCCACTTCTCACCCTGGAGACGGGCGAGGAGGCTTCCGGCGTCTCCCGTCGTGAGGGCGAGGGTGCCGCCCGGCGCGAGCCAGCGTGCGGCCTTGACGAGCGTTTCGATCGGACGTTCCAGATGCTCGATCGTGTCCCAGAGACAGACGAGATCGTACCGGCCGGGCTCCTCGGGCATCTCGAGAAACTCCCCCGCGACCGCGTCGAGACCGCCGGCGCGCGCTCGCGCGACGGCGTCGGCCGAGATGTCGATGCCCCGGACCGTCCAGTGCGCTCGCGCGACCTCCAGGAAGTATCCGTGCGCGCATCCGATCTCGAGGAGGCGTCCCTCGGGAGCCCAGCGTCGAAGCCTCGCGATGCGGCGGCGGAAGTTGCGCTGCAGGACCGCCTTGTCTTCTTCGTAGTCGCGGTATTCCCCACCGGCGAAGTAGGCGGCCGAGTAGAGATCCGACGGGGGCGGGGGACCGTCATAGAAGAGGAGTCCGCAATCGGGGCAGGCGACGATCGAGAACCGGGGGAAGCGCGGGCGCATCTCCCCGCGCCGACCGCAGAGCGGACAGCCCGCCGTCACCGACGCGGCGGCGCGCCGCCGCTCGCGGGCCCGTTCACCGTCTCGTCGACGATGAATCGGGGACGCGACTTCACGTTCTCGAAGATGCGCGCGAGGTACTCTCCCAGGATTCCGAGGCAGACGAAGAGCACGGCAAAGAAGAACGTGTTGACGATCAGGATCGAAGCCCAGCCCGGGACGGTCGACTTCGCGATCAGCGCCGCCCAGAGAACGAACGCGAGCTCGCAAAGGCACAGGAACGCGGCGAAGCATCCGAGCAGGCCGCTCCAGCGCAGCGGACGGCTCGACATCGACGTCAGGCCCGTCAGTCCGAGCGAGGCCATTCGCGCGATTCCGTAGCTCGAGCGGCCGTGCGCGCGCGCGGGCGCCGTGTACGGAACGGACGCGGATCGGAAGCCCATCCAGGGAATGAGGCCCCGCAGGAACATCTGCGTTTCACCCACCCGCAGGACCTCATCGACGACCGCGCGGTCGAGCAGCCGGAAGTCCGACGCGGCCGGCGGAACGGGGCGGCCAGAGAGAAACGAAAGCATCCGGTAGTAGAGCTTCGAAGAGATCCGCTTGAAGAAGCTCACGCTCGCGGCGTCTTCGCGCTCGGTATAGACGACCCGCGCTCCGCGAGACCACGCTTCGAGCATGCGTGGTACGATTTCCGGAGGGTGCTGGAGGTCCGCGTCCATCGTGACCACGGCTCGCCCCCGCGCGACGGAAAGGCCGGCCAGCAAGGCGTTTTGATGCCCGAAGTTGCGGGTCAGGCGGACGCCGGTCACACGTGAATCGCCCCGACTCAGCCGGACGATCGTCTCCCAGGTCCCGTCTTCGCTCCCGTCGTCGATGAAGAAGATCCGCCACGAAACGGGGGACTCGCGCAGAGCCTCCTCGAGCCGCCGCGCCAGTGGCTCGAGGTTCTTCTCTTCATTGTGTGCGGGAACGACGATCGAGAGCGTCTCGCCGGAGACGGCGTCCGCTTCGCCGGATGGGATCAACGCGAAAAATTTTAGCACGCGCTCTCCCGGCGACGCTTCGCGCCCGCGCCGCGCGCGCCCGGCGTGATCGAGCGGCGGCGCCGCGAGGCGCTCTTCGCGGCCGCGGCGGCGGTCGCGTCGGTCGTGATCCTCTTCGGGCCGCTCTCGGGCGGAATTCCGAAGGCCTACGATCTGCCCGATCATCTCGGCTCGACCGCGCAGGTGCTCCGCGGTTTTCGAGAGGGCGCCCTCTATCCGAGATGGCTCGCCGACTTTCACGACGGCTGGGGCGAGCCGACTCTTCTCTTCTACCCGCCCGGTCTCTACTTCGTCGCCGCAGGGCTCGCTGCGATCTTCGGCGGCGATGCGCTGACCGGGCTCTTCGCCGCGCTCGTTGCCTTCGCGGCGATCGGAGCGGTCGGGATCTTCCGCTTCACGCGGCGGCGGTCGGGTGTTTGGGCCGGCGCGCTCGCGAGCCTCCTCTTCGCCGGCGTCCCCTATCGCTTCTTCGAGATCTACGCCGCCGGGCTGTATTCCGCCTTCGCGGCCGGCTGTCTCATCCCCTGGGCGCTCGACACGCTGCTGCCGCGCGAAGGACGATGGAGCGGCCCCTCCCGCGCGTGGCCGCTCCTCTTCGCTCTGATCGTTCTGACGAATCTTCCGACGGGGGTCCTCTTCGCGTATCTCGTCGCGCTCTGGCTGATCGTCCGGATCGCGCTCGAGCGGCGGGTCGGCGATGCGGCGCGCGTCGCGGGAGGGCTCCTTTGGGGCTGCCTCCTCGCCGGCGTGTACCTGTTGCCGGCGGTCGCGGAGATGCGCTCCGTCGCCGTCCCGTTCTCCGACGGCGCGCCGCTCTACCGATCGAACTTCCTCTTTCAGCCATCCGGGTCCTGGATGAGCGAGGGACTGAAGAGCACGTTCGACCGGATGGGACTCTTCGCCGCGGCGGGGCTGCTCCTCGCCCTCGCGATCCTCGCCGCGGCCGCCCGCCGAGCGGGCGATCGGGTCTCGTCGGGCGAGGAGAGATCCTGGCGAATTCTCGTCTCCTCTTTCGGGCTGCTTTCGCTCTTTCTCCTGTCGCCCCTCTCCGCGCCGGTGTGGCGCTTCTTCCCCTTCCTCCGGCGAGTCAACATTCCCTGGCGATTCCTGGAGCCGCTCGGCGCCGCGGCGGCGTTCGCCGTGGCCGCCGCTGTCGCGGCGCTCCTCGCCGACAGGCGGCTCTCGCGAGCGCTCGCGGCCGCCGCCGGCGTCTTCTTCCTCGCGCTCGTCCTCTTGTGCGCCGCGTTCGATGCCTCCGTCTCCCGAGTGAACGGGAGGATGACCGCGGCCGAAGGCCGATCCGCCGTCGATCGCTTCTCGCACAAGGAAATGTTCTTTCTCCCGAAGGGAGCGCGGCGATCCTCGGAGATCCCGACCGTCCCGCGGCTCGCCTGCGACCGGCCGTGTCGGACGGAAGTCGTCTCGTGGCGCGCGGAGCGGCGCGTGTTCCGGGTCTTCGCGCCGGCGGGCGCGGGGATGCGCGTGCGGACGTACGCCTTTCCGGGATGGCGGGCGACCGCCGAAGGACGCTCCCTGCGCCTCGAGACCGAGGCGGCCACGGGCGCGATCGTGATCGACGTGCCGCCCGGCGAGCACCGGATCGAGCTCGACTTCGGGACGACACCGCTCCGAGCGGCGGGCGCGCTCTGCTGCGGGCTCGCCCTTCTCGCCTGGCTCTTGGCCGGGCGTTATCGCCGCGTGTCGACGGCCGAGGACGCCGCTCCGGCGGCCCTTTCGACGGGGGCCGAGCGGGAGCCGGGAGCGTAGTCCGGGTCGATCCGTCGCATCCGAGCCTCGACCTCGGCGGCCAGTTCCGGCCGGCCGAACCGCCGAGCCGCCGCCGCGACCCGCTCGAGCTTGAAGAGACCCTCGCCCCAGGCGTCGAAACGCGGATCCGCAGCGATCGCGTCCGCCATCCCGATGAGCGTCTTTTCCGCGGCGGCGGAGTCGCCCGACGCGAGCTCGACCTCCGCGCCAGCCATGCGCACGAAGGGCTCGGCCATGCGCTCGACGTAGAGCCGGTCGGCTCCGGAAAGAAGTTTCCGGGCCTCCTCGAGAGCGGCGGCGGCGCGCCGCGACGCCTGCGAGGCTTCCGCCGTTCGCCCGAGAGCGAGGAGCGTTTCGGCTTCGACGGCGTTCCCCGCCGCCCGGGCGCCCGGGGACCCGGAGGCCATCCGGCGCGACGTCGCGAGCGCCTCCTCGACGCGTCCGCGCAGAAGCAGGAACTCCGGCAACGACGCGTGCTGCGACGCCATAGCGTCGATGCGGATCGGCGTCTCGTAGGCGCGTCGCAGGGTCGCCTCCGTTTCCTGCATGCGTCCGAGCCGAAGGTACGTGAAGGCGAGGAGCTGCAGGTTGTGGACATGGTGCCAGTCGTCGCCCGGGCGCAGGCGCTCCTCCTGCGCGTAGCGCTTCTCGATCGCGTCGGCTTTCTCGAGCTGCTGCCGCGCCTCTTCCCAGCGCCCGAGCCGCGGCAGGACGTGCGCGTACATGTGCTGGGCGTGCGCGACGCTGGGCGCGGCCTCGGCGTACCGCTTCCCGAAATCCGCCGCCTCCCGATGCCGGCCCACGTTCTCGTAGGAGTGGACGAGGTAGTGCTCGGCGCCGAAGTGCCCGGGCGAGCAGACGAGCGCCGTGCGATAGAACGCGATCGACCCGACCCCGCCGCGCTGTCCGCGTCCCCACGGCCCCGGCTCCTCGGCGTTGCCCCGGAGGATCCAGAGCTCGGCATCGTCCGGGTAGGCGGCGATGGCGGCTTCGATCTCGCGCTTGTACTCCGCGTGACGGCTCGCTTCGATCTCGGGGCTCTCTGCGGCGACGGCGTCCATCTGCATGGCGCGCAGCGCGATGAATCGGCGCTCGAGGTCGGCCGCCTTGGGAGCGAGCGCTCGTGCTCGTTCGAGCGCCTCGCGCGCCTCCTTCCGGCGCTCCATGCCCTGCTCCGCGCGCGCCAGGCCCAGCCAGGCCATCGCGCACGCGGGATCGGCGCGCAGCGCCTGCCGGAACGAACGGGCCGCTTCGATCCACACGTAGGAGTGGAGGTAGGCGAGTCCCTGGTTGGAGAAGGACTGGGCTTCGGGCGAAGACGTCGTGACCTTCTGGGAGATCCGCCCCACGCCCTCGCGCAGGACGGTCGGACGCTCGAGGATGGCCGGGTCCACGGTGCCCGGCGCGTCGCAATGCGACGGCTGCGCGAGGGCCGGAAGAGCGGCGAACAGGAACGCGAGGGCGGGCGCGGCGCGGAAGCTTCGCCTCATGAGGTCCTCCCCGGGTATCCAGGAATCGTACATCGCCTGCCTGTGCGGCGGCGGCGGCGGCTCGTTCCGTTCCGGCCTCCGGTCGTACTCAGTCGTACTCGACCATACGGTCCAGACCGGTTTCTCATTCTTTCGCGCTTGACCGGCGAATCCGCCGCCGTAGGCTCGCGGGGTTTCCTGCCGGAACTCGATTCACCGGAGCCTGCGATCCCCCGGGGGCGAAAAGGATGTCCTGGAAGCCGCGACGCGCGGCGGCGTTTGGCGCTCTTCTTCTCGCGGCGGTCGGACCGTCTATCGCGGGCGCACAGGTCCTCCCCTCGGGATTTCGCGACACGGTCATCTTTTCGGGTCTGACGCAGCCGACGGCGATCGCGTTCTCCCCCGACGGGCGGGTCTTCGTGGCGGAGAAGGGGGGACGGATCAAGGTCTTCGCCAGCCTGACGGCGACGACCCCGACTCTCTTCGCGGATCTTTCGACGAACGTCTACAACTACTGGGACCGAGGGCTTCTGGGACTCGCTCTCGATCCGGCCTTTCCGACGAAGCCCTACGTCTACGTCCTCTATGCCTACGACGGGAACATCGGGGGCGCGGCGCCGAAGTGGGGGACCCCGGGGGTCTATTCGGACCCGTGCCCGACGCCGCCGGGAGGGACGGAGGACGGGTGCACGGTGAGCGGTCGGCTGTCGCGGCTGACGGCGTCGGGGTCGGTGATGACGGGGACGGAGCTGGTGCTGGTGCATGACTGGTTCCAGCAGTACCCGAGCCACTCGATCGGGAGCGTGGTCTTCGGAGCGGACGGATATCTCTACGCGTCGGGGGGTGAAGGAGCGAGCTTCAACTGGGCGGACTACGGGCAGGATGGCAGCCCGCTCAATCCCGGAGGCGATCCTCCGGTTCCGGTCGGTGGCGCGCAGACCCCGCCTCTGGCCGAGGGCGGGGCGCTACGCTCGCAGGACGTCCGAACGGGGGGCGATCCCCTGGGCCTCTCGGGGACGCTCATCCGGATCGATCCGGCGACGGGCGCCGGGGTGTCGGGCAATCCGATGTTCACGAGCTCGAGCGCCAACGCGCGACGCGTCGTCGCGGCGGGGCTGCGAAATCCGTTTCGCTTCACGACGCGCCCGGGCACCTCCGAGATCTGGATCGGCGACGTGGGCTGGAACACGTGGGAGGAGATCAATCGCCTGAAAACCATCTCTCCGCTCAGCAACTTCGGATGGCCCTGCTACGAGGGGATGAACAAACAGCTCTCCTACGACAACCTGAACCTGAACCTCTGCGAGAACCTGTACACGACGCCCTCGGCCGTCACCCTTCCGGTCCTGACGTACAACCACAACGCGAGAGTCGTCGCGAACGAGACGTGTCCGACCGGCAGTTCTTCGATCAGCGCCATCTCCTTCTACAACGGGACGTCGTATCCGTCGAGCTATCGCGGAGCGCTTTTCTTCGGTGACTACTCGCGCCGCTGCATCTGGGCGATGTTGCCCGGAACGGGCGGCGACCCGGATCCGACGAAAGTGCAGACCTTCGTCGCGGGCGCTCCTTCGCCGGTACAGCTCGTGGCCGGTCCGGGTGGCGACCTCTTCTATCCGGATCTGAATGGCGGAAAGATCCATCGGATCCAGTACATGACGCCCACGGCAGCGCTCGTTGCCGCTCCGATTTCGGGAAAGGCCCCGCTGACCGTGGCGTTCGACGCGAGCGGATCGACTCACCCGAACCCGGGCGAGCCTCTGACCTACTCCTGGGACCTGAACGGAGACGGCACCTACGGCGACTCGACGATCGCCAAGCCGACCTACACCTACTCGACAAAAGGGACGTACAACGTCGGGCTCCGGGTCACCGATTCGAAAGGCGCGTTCGACACGGCCTCGCAGGTGATCAACGTCTCCAATTCCCCTCCGGTGCCTCACATCGCCGCGCCGCTCTCGACGCTGACCTGGAAGGTCGGCGACGTGATCTCCTTCTCGGGCTCCGCGACCGACCCGGAGGACGGCACGCTCCCCGCGTCGAAGCTCACGTGGAGTCTCACGATCGAGCACTGCCCCTCGAATTGCCATACGCATCCGGTGCAGGACTACGTCGGCGTCGTGAGCGGGACGTTCACCGGACAGGACCACGACTACCCTTCGTATCTCGTGCTCAAGCTGACGGCGACCGATTCGAACGGCCTCTCCGCAACGACGAGCGTCAACCTGCAGCCGAAGACGGTGACTCTGTCGTTCGCGACGAGTCCGGCGGGTCTCCAGCTCTCGGTCGGCAGCGCGACCCAGGCGGCCCCCTTCTCGCGGACGGTCATCATCGGATCGTCCAACTCGGTCACCGCGGCGTCGCCGCAGAGCCTCTCGGGCGGCCTCTACGCTTTCACGAGCTGGTCCGACGGAGGTGCGCAATCGCACACGATCGTCGCGCCGGCGGCCGCGGCCTCCTTCTCCGCGTCCTATCGCTCGGTGACGCCGACCCCGACCCGCACCGGGACCTCCGCTTCGACGGCCACCCGCACGCCGACGCGAACGGCCATAGCCGGAACGCCGACGCGGACTCCGACGGCGACCGCAACGCCGCTCGCCTCCTCCGATGCCCTGTCGTCCGAGGCCGACGTCGGAGGGCCGGCGCTCCCCGGAAGCTCCACCGTCTCTTCCGGGACGTTCACCGTGAAGGGCTCCGGAGCCGACATCTTCGGCGTGTCGGATCAGTTCCACTTCGTCTACCGGACCATTTCCGGAAACGCCGAGATCGTGGCTCGCGTCGCCTCCGTTCAGAATACGAACTCCTATGCCAAGGCGGGCGTCATGATCCGGCAGGATCTTTCGGCCGGCTCCCCGTACGCGATGATGGAGATCCTGCCGCGCGGCACGTCCGGGTTCCAGTGGCGGCTGACCCCGGGCGCCACCACGCCGTCGCTCGGCTCGACCGGCGCGGCGCCGTACTGGGTCCGACTGGTCCGCAGCGGGAACGTTTTCACGGCGTACCGGTCGGCGAACGGAACCGCGTGGGTCCAGGTCGGGACGCCGACGACGATCAGCATGAATGCAGTCGTCTATGCGGGCCTCGCCGTGACTTCCCACAACGACGCCATGCTCTGTCAGGCAGTCTTCGACAACGTGAAGACGACCGGCGCCGCGGCGGCGACGGCGACCCCCACGCGAACCGGCACCGCGACCTCGACGCCGACTCGAACCTCCACGCGTTCTTCGACGGCCACCCCGACCTCGAGCCCGACGCGGACCGGTATGGCGACATCGACCGGAACGCGGACCTCGACTCCAACCGCCACGCGGACGGCGACACGAACGTCGACCGGAACCTCCACCGCCACGACGACACCCACGCCCACCTCGACCTCGACACGAACCTTCACCGCGACAGTGACGCGAACGTCCTCCGCGACCGCGACCGTAACCGCGACGCGCACGTTCACCGCGACCGCGACGCGCACGTCCACGGCCACTGCGACGATGACGGCGACCCGCACCGCGACGTGGACTCCGACTCACACCGCCACGAGCACGGCGACGACCTTGCCGACGCAGACCCGCACGAGCACGCCGACCAGAACTCCGACCGCGACACCG
>JBKPSZ010000069.1:0-2183 GCA_046735265.1 Acidobacteriota bacterium
TCCGACGGTGGAGGGAGTCGAGATCGTGGACGACGGCGAGAAAGTCCTCGTTCACGTGACGCACGCAACGAAGGAGCCCGAGCCGGTCGCCGCCGCGGAAGCCGCCGCGGCCGAGCCGACCGAGCCCGAGGTCCTGAAGAAGGGCAAGGCGGTCTCGGAGGAAGAAGCGGCCGAGGCCGAGAAACCCGAGAAACCCGAAAAGGCGGAAAAGAAGGAGAAGAAGGAGAAGTAGAGCCTGCGCGCGATCATCGGCCTGGGGAATCCCGGCGACCGGTACGAGGAAACCCGACACAATGCCGGTTTCCGGGTCGTCGAGACGCTCGCCGCGCAGGAAGGAATTCGGATTCGCTCGCGGGAAGCGGGCTCTCGCGTGGGACGCGGAACGATCGAGGGGACGCCGACGCTGCTGGCGCTTCCCCAGACGTACATGAATGCATCGGGCGAGGCGGTCACGGCTCTTTGCCAAAGCAACGGAATCGATCTCGACGGGCTCTGCGTCGTGTACGACGAAATCGAGCTGCCCCTCGGGACGCTGCGGTTGAGGCCCCGGGGCTCGGCCGCGGGTCACAACGGGATGCGCTCGATCATCGGCCGGCTCGCAACGTCCGACTTCCCGCGACTCCGCGTCGGAGTGCGCGGGGAGCGTTACTCGAAGGAGCTCGATCTCGCCGACTACGTCCTCGAGCCCTTCGCGAAGTCGGAGCGCGCGACATTCGAGGAGTCGGTCGCCCGCGCGGCCGAGTCGCTTCGGGTGTGGATCCGGGACGGGATCGATTCCGCGATGAGATTTGCGAACGAAAAACCTTCCTCTCCGGGCGGTGCCTCCCGACCGGATTGACATCCATGAGGAGGAAACGATGAGGCTTTACGACATTCTGGTGCTGTTGACCCCCGACCTCTCGGAAGAAGAGGCCGCGAAGGTCACGGCCGACTACCGAAAGCTGCTGACCGACGGCGGCGCCGAAATCGGGCGCGACGAGCCGTGGGGACGGCGGCGTCTCGCCTTCCCGATCGAGCGGCGGCGCGAGGCGTACTACCACCTCTTCCAGGTTCGCGCGCTTCCGCCTCTCGTCGCCGAGGTCGAACGCCGGCTGAGGCTTTCCGAGCAGGTGCTCCGGCATCTCGCGGTCCGCGCCGACGAAGAGCTGAAGCGCTCCGCCAAGATGGCCGAGCGGATCCGAATCAAGGCCGCCAAGCGGCCGCCGAGGCCGCCCGCGATCCCGGCCTCTCCGGAGCCGGAGGCGGCGGCGCCCGCAACCGAAGGGGGTGAAGCATGACCGCGATGCCCTCGCGCGGCGGCCGTGGCGAGAAGGGGGGGCGGGATGGCAAGCCCGCCCGCAAGAAGTTCTTCGTCCGGCGGCGCAAGGTCTGCAAGTTCTGCGCGGAGAAGCTCGAGTACGTCGACTGGAAGGACGTCAAGCTCCTTCAGTCGTTCATTCCGGAGCGGGGCAAGATCCTTCCGCGCCGGATCTCCGGCGCCTGCGCGCTCCACCAGCGCAAGCTGCAGACGGCGATCAAACGGGCCCGGTCGGTCGCGTTGCTTCCGTACGCGACGGACTAGGCGGAGGCTCGCGTCTCGGCCATGACTGCCGAGTCCGCGTCGGCGGAAGTTTCGACGCCGGGTGGGAGTGGAAAACCCTCCCTTCCGCGCTTCGAGATTCCGCTCGCTTCGAGCCTGTCGGCGCTCTTCTTCACCGCTTTCCTGACGGTGCCGCTCGCGGGCGCCGCCGGATTGCCGCTCGCGGCGGTTCCCCTGGTGCGCGTTTCGCATCGCGGGGGGCTCGCCGCGGGTACGCTCGCGGCCGGGATCTCGGCGGCGATTCTCTTCGGGGTCGCTCTCGCCGCGGGGGGCACGTCGGCGGCCGTCGCGTTCGTGGCTCTCGCCGTCGCGGTCATGGGGCTGCCCGTCCTCTTCGCGGGCCGTATCCGGAGCGGCGCGGATCCTTCGCGCGCCTATCTCGGTCTCGTCGCGGCCGGAGCGATCCTTCTCGCGGGGGGGCTCTTCGCGCTCCCCGCCGCCGGCCAGCCCCCCATGGGAGCCGAGCTCTCTTCCGCTTTCGACGCGATGATCCCGAGCGCTCTCGAGTCGTATCGGAAGGCCGGGGCGGACGCGGCGTCGCTCGAGCGGGTGCGGACGACCCTGGTCGCCGCCCGGGACTTCACGACGCGCTACTGGATGGGAC
>JBKPSZ010000070.1:0-12006 GCA_046735265.1 Acidobacteriota bacterium
CGCCGCTTTCAGGAACCGGGCGTCGCCGGCGTCCGGAAGGCCGTCGGGCCGGAGCAGAGCCGCCTCGAGCAGATCCGCGACGGCGTCTCCGAAACGCCTCTCGAGGAAAGCGAGCCTTCCGCGCGCGGACGCCGTGCGCGGATCGAAGGGGTTGTCCCCGCGCGCCGCGTCGAGCAGACGCCTCGCGGACTCGAAGTCGTGCGACTCGAGGGACAGCAGTCCGAGCAGCACGGCGTCCTCGCTCTTCTCGGCGAGCACGCGAGCCGGCTCCGCCTGTCCGGCCGACAGGAGCACCCGGGCGAGCGAGGAGGCCGATTCCGCCGGGTCCCGGCTCAGGGCGAGGCTCCGTGCGACTCGTGGATGCGCGAGGCGAGTGCGCCGAGGGCAGGCAACGCGAGAGACATCGTCGGGACGACCTCCTCGGGAGTTCCGGCGATTCTACGGGAACGCCGACGGCGCCGCCGGCTGTCGCGGCCGGACGCGCCGGCCGTTTGTGCTAATTTCCCTCCCCGCATGCCTTCCGCACCGAGCGAGGCCGTTGCGCTCAAGCGAACTCCCCTTTACGAGGTCCACCGCGAGCTCGGCGCGCGTCTGATCGACTTCGGCGGCTGGGAGATGCCGGTGCAGTACTCCGGCATTCTCGAGGAACATCGCGCAGTTCGCGAGCGCGTCGGTCTCTTTGACGTCTCGCACATGGGCGAGCTCGAGGTCACCGGACCGCAAGCCCTCGCGGCGCTTCAGAGAATCACCTCGAACGACGTGGCGAAGCTCTCGGACGGGAGAATTCAGTACTCCGCGTTTCTGACGGACCGCGGGACGTTCGTCGACGACCTGCTCGTCTACCGCCGAGCCGAGGACGACTACTTCCTCGTCGTCAACGCTTCGAACACTCCGAAGGACTTCGCCTGGGCGCAGGCGCGCGCCGGGTCGGGCGCGCGCGTCTCGGACCGCTCCGCCGACTACGCGCTCATCGCGGTCCAGGGCCCGAAGGCGGCCGCCCTGGTCGGCCCCCTTTGCGATCCGGACCCGACGAATCTCAAGTACTACGGCTTTCAGACGGCGCGCGTCCTCGGCCGCGACGCCCTCGTCTCGCGCACCGGCTACACCGGCGAAGACGGCTTCGAGATCTATCTCGACCCGGACTCCGCCGCTGCCGTCTTCCGCGGGCTGCTCGACGCGGGCCGCCCGCTCGGCGCCGTTCCGTGCGGCCTCGGGGCGCGCGACACGCTGAGGCTCGAGGCGAAGATGGCTCTCTACGGAAACGACATCGACGACACAGTGACGCCCTGGGAGGCGGACCTCGGCTGGATCGTTCGGATGGAGAAGGGGGACTTCGTGGGCCGCGAGGCTCTCGAACGCCAGAAGGCGGAAGGGGTGCCGCGCCTCCTCGCGGGATTCGAGATGACCGACCGCGGCATCGCGCGGCACGGCCACCCGGCCGGGACGGCCGCCGGACCGGGGATCGTCACGTCGGGCACACTGTCGCCCACCCTCGGACGCGCGATCGGCCTGGCGCTCCTTCCCGCGGGCGCGTCGTCGGTCGGGACCGAGATCGAAATCGACATCCGGGGTCGCGCCGCGAAAGCGCGCGTCGTCGAGACCCCGTTCTACCGGAGGAAGAAGGAGGCGAGCGCGTGAATCCGGACGATCGCCATTACACGCAGAGCCACGAGTGGGTGAAGATCGATGGCGAGGTCGGCACCATCGGCATCACGGACCACGCGCAGAAGGAGCTGGGCGAGATCGTCTATCTCGAGCTGCCCGAGACCGGCCACGTCTTCAACGCGAACGAGGAATTCGGCACGGTCGAGTCGGTGAAAGCCGTCTCCGAGCTGTACACGCCGATCTCGGGAGAAGTCGTCGAGATCAACAAGGGGGCAATCGCCGAGCCGGGCATCGTCAACGACGACCCGTTCGGCGACGGGTGGCTCCTGCGGATCAAGCTGTCCACGGACCAGGAGGTCAGCACCCTGATGAGCGCCGAGCAATACGCGGAGTACGTCCGAACCGAAGAGAAATGAAGTTTCTCCCGGTCTCCGACTCCGACCGGACGGCGATGCTCCAGGCGATCGGAGTTGCGCGCGTCGAGGACCTGTTCCGGTCGCTTCCGCGCGAGGTTCTCGGATCGCCCGATCTCCCGCCGCCGATGTCCGAGATCGAGATCCGGAGGTCCTTCGGCGAGCTCTCCCGCCGCACCGCCGGAGCCCGCGACACGGCGTTCTTCCTCGGGGCCGGCCTCTATCACCACTACGTTTCGGCGATCGCCGACCAGATGCTCTATCGTTCCGAATGGCTGACGTCCTACACGCCGTACCAGCCCGAGGTCTCGCAGGGGACGCTCCAGTCCATTTTCGAGTTTCAGACGCACATCGGCCTCTTGACCGGGCTCGACGTCGCCAACGCTTCCCTGTACGAGGGGGCGTCGGCGCTCGTGGAGGCCCTCCTGATGGCGGAGCGGCTCTCCCGAGGACGGCGCCGCGCCGTTCTCTCCGCGGGAATCCATCCGGAGTATCGGGAAACGGTTCGGACCTACTTCGCGAACTTGGATCTCGAGATCGCCGAGGTTCCCGTGGGGCCCGACGGCGCGACCGAAGCCCGAGCGCTCGCCGCGGCGGTCGACGCTCGGACTTTCGCCGTGGCTCTTCAATCCCCCAACTTCTACGGCCTCGTGGAAGACTGGAAATCCGTCTCGGCCGCGGCGTCCGGGCGAGGCGCGCAGTCGATCGCGGTCGTCGCCGAAGCCGCGTCGCTCGCCCTGCTCGCTCCGCCGGGGGAGGCCGGGATCGACATCGCCTGCGGTGAGGCGCAGTCCCTCGGGGTCCCGATGGGG
Source organism: Acidobacteriota bacterium (assembly GCA_046735265.1). Taxonomy (GTDB): domain Bacteria; phylum Acidobacteriota; class Thermoanaerobaculia; order UBA5066; family Gp7-AA6; genus DATBFU01. The sequence continues at coordinate 2,831 of JBKPSZ010000070.1, forward strand.
AACGGCGGGCCTCTGCTGGGATTCCTCGCCTGCCGGACCGCCCACCAGAGGCAGATCCCCGGGCGTCTCGTCGGAGAGACGCGGGATGCCGAGGGGCGGCGCTCCTTCTGCCTGACTCTCTCGACCCGGGAGCAGCACATCCGGCGCGAGAAGGCGACGTCCAACATCTGCACGAACCAGGGGCTCATGGCGCTGGCAGCGAACGTCCACATGTCGCTGCTCGGACGCCGGGGTCTGCGGGAGGTCGCGCTCCAGAGCCACGCCAAGGCCGAGTACCTGAAGGAACGGATCGCCGGCGTTCCCGGATATCGGATCCCGTATGGCGGCCCGACGTTCAACGAGTTCGTCGTCGAGGGGCCGGAGGATGCGCGGTCGCTCCTGTCGCGGCTCGCGGCGCGCGGGATCCTCGGCGGGGTTCCCCTCTCGCGCTACGAAGACGGATCGCCGCGACGCTTCCTGACGGCGGTGACCGAGATGAATACGAAGGAAGAGATGGACCGCTTCGTCGCCGCTCTCGGTGAGGCTGCATGAGCCTCGAGATCGAAGAGCGCGAGGGCGAGGAGTCTCTCGGCGACCGCCTCCACCCGGAGCCGCGGCACGAGCCGCTCATCTTCGAACGCTCCGGCGCGGGCAAGGTCGGGTACTCACTGCCACCTCTCGACGTCCCGGAGCGGCTCGTGATTCCCAAGGATCGGACGCGCGCCGATATCCCCGGCGAGACGGAGGTCACGGAGGTCGAGGTCGCGCGCCATTTCACCCGGCTCTCGCGGCTGAACTTCTCGATCGAACAGGGTCTCTATCCGCTCGGGTCCTGCACGATGAAGCACAACCCCCGCACGAACGAGGAAGTCGCGCGGCTGCCGGGGTTCGCGGCCTCGCACCCGCTCGCGCCCGAAGAGGTCTGCCAGGGGACGCTCGAGCTCGCCTGGCGTCTCGAGCAGGCGTTGATCGAGCTGACGGGCCTCGCCCGGGTGACCCTGCAGCCTTCGGCGGGCGCGCAGGGCGAGCTCGCCGGCATCCTCATGGTCCGCGCGGCGCTCGCGAAGACCGGAAACCCGCGGCGCACCGTGCTGATCCCCGATTCGGCGCACGGAACCAACCCCGCGTCGGCCCACTTCGCGGGATACAAGGTCCGGGAGCTCAAGTCCAACGCCCGCGGGACGCTCGACCTCGACGTGCTCCAGCAGGAGATGACCGAGGAGGTCGCCGCGCTGATGCTGACGGTCCCCAACACGCTCGGCATCTTCGAGGACCGCATCCGCGACATCGCCGAGATCGTGCACGCGAAGGGGGGATATCTCTACTGCGACGGTGCGAACTTCAACTCCTTCGTCGGCGTCGCGAAGCCCGGGTTGATGGGTATCGACGTCATGCACATGAATCTGCACAAGACTTTTTCGACACCGCATGGCGGAGGAGGGCCGGGCTCGGGACCCGTCGCGGTCGTCGAGAGGCTCGTGCCTTTCCTCCCGCGGCCGACCGTGGAGCGTCGGGCCGACGGGCGGTTCGCGCTCGACTTCGACCGGCCCGGCTCGATCGGCCGGCTGCGGACGTTCCTCGGCAACTACGGCATGTTCGTGCGCGCGCTCGCCTACATCGCCGCCTACGGGAACCGGATCGGCGACGTGGCTCGGGGAGCCGTCCTGAACGCGAACTACATCCGGGCGGGGCTGCAGCGGGACTATCACTTGAAGTACGACGCGCCGACGCTGCACGAAATCGTCTTCTCCGACAAGCGCCAGGGGGAGCACGGCGTGCACGCGATCGACATCGCCAAGCGGCTCATGGACTACGGCTTTCATCCGCCCACGATCTACTTCCCCCTGATCGTCCCGGGCGCCCTGATGATCGAGCCCACCGAGACCGAGGGAAGAGTCGGCCTCGATGCCTTCATCGCGGCGATGCGCTCGATCGCTCGCGAGTGCGAGGACGACCCGGAGATCGTGCTTCGCGCGCCGCACACGACTCCGGTCCGTCGGGTGGACGAGGTCGCGGCGGCTCGCAACCTCGTCCTGCGTTGGCGTCCGCCGGTCTAGTGCTTTCCACCCGCGGTGCCGCGGGCCGTTCCGGGAGAATTCCGGTCGCTGAGATATCCTTCCCCGAAGCGCCATGAGCGACTTTCAGCGCCGGTGTCCTCTCTGTTCCGGGGAAATGCTCCGGTCGCGGAGCCCGAACTCCGGCTACACGTCCTACTTCTGGAAGAAGCCGTGGAAGACCGGGGTCTTCCAGTGGGGCGTCGAGAAGGTCTATCCCTGGGCCTGTATGGGATGCGGCGTCGTGCTCCTCTACCTCGACCGCCTGCCGGCGATCGCCCAGGAGTATCGGACGGCCCGGGCCAACTCCCAGGAGAGCTCGCGAGCCATCGAACCCGCCCCCTTGAAGTCGTGATCTCGATCGGGTATCTCGACGGGCGGCGGCTGTCTCGCGCCGTCATCGCGGGAGCCCGCTTCGTCTCGGATCGCGCGGAAGCGCTGAATCGGATCAACGTCTTTCCGGTGCCCGACGGCGACACCGGCACCAACTTCGCTTCGACGCTGTCCAAGACAGCCGCCGGTCTCGCGCGGACCCGGCAGCGCCACGTGCGCGAGCTGTCGCGGCGGCTCGCGGAAGAAGCGGTCGGAGGAGCGCGGGGCAACTCCGGGGCGATCCTGGCGCAGTTCTTCTGCGGTTTCGCCGACGGCCTGCCCGACCGGCCTCGCGTCTCGGCGGCGGAGTTCGGAGGCGCGGTGGTCCGGGCGGCCGACTCCGCCTACCAGGCGATCGCGCGGCCCGTCGAGGGGACGATCCTCACGGTGATCCGCGACTGGGCGCGCCACGTCGCGGCGCGCTCCGCGGAAGTCGTGGACTTCGAGAAGCTGCTTCCCGAGTCGCTCGAGCGGGCGAAGGAGGCGCTCGAGGCGACGCCGCGCCAGATGCAGGCGCTCCGGAAGGCCGGCGTCGTGGACGCGGGCGCGCAGGGATTCGTCTATCTGCTCGAAGGCATCGTGCGCTACCTGCGCGAGGCGGCCCGCGGGGCGGTGCCGGAGGCGCCGCCGGTGGAGATCGCGGCGGCGGTCTTCGACAAGACCCCGGAGGAGATCCTCTTCCGGTTCTGTACCGAGGCGCTCCTCGAGGGGGACGACATCGACCGGGACGCGCTCCGGCGCGAGGCAGCGCTGCTCGGTGACTCGATCGTGATCGCCGGCGGCGCAACCCGCGTGCGACTGCACGTGCACACCAACGAACCCGAGAAGGTGTTCCAGACCGTCGCGCGCTTCGCCGAGGTGGCGCAGACGAAGGTCGAGGACATGCGGGCGCAGCACGAGACGCGGTTCGACCAGAACCGGGCGCAGCGCGTCGGCGTCGTGACCGACTCCACGTGCGACCTTCCGCAGACCCTCTTCGAGGAGCTCTCGATCGGGATGGTGCCGGTCCGCGTGTACTTCGGCTCGGAGAACTATCTGGACAAGGTCACGATCACCCCGGCCGAGTTCTACGCCCGCTTCGCGGTGACCGAGGACAACCCGAAGACCTCACAGCCTCCTCCGGCCGACTTCACGCAGGTGTACCGCAACGTCTCGACGCACGCCGGCACGATCGTTTCGATCCACCTGTCCGCGGCGTTCTCCGGCACCTATCAGGCGGCGCTCGTCGGCTCCCGCGGCGTGGAAAAAACGAAGTTCCTCCACGTGGACAGCCGGAACGTGTCGGTCGGGCTCGGGCTCGTCGTCCGCGCGGCCGCGGAGGCGGCGGCGGCCGGGAAGGACGCCGACGAGGTCGAGCGGGTGGCGCGCGACGCGGCGGACCGCACGCGCGCCTTCGTGGCGGTCCCGACACTCGAGCACCTCGTCCGCGGAGGCCGCGTGTCGCCGTTGAAGGGGCTGTTCGCCCGGCTCCTCGGCCTGCTTCCCGTCCTGACGATCTCGTCGGAAGGAAAGGTGTACTCCGGCGCGAAGGCGCGGGGTTTCGAGGCCGCGAGGAAGAAGCTCATGCGCCTCCTCTTCGAGGCCGCCGACGCGGGGCGCGGCGGCGAAAGGCGTTTCGCCGTGGCGCACTGCGACGCCGCCGAGCTCGCCGAGCGCCTCGCCCGACAGATCCGCGAGCGGTATCCGGAGTCCGACGTCCTGATCGCCGAGTGCGGCCCGGCGCTGGGAGCGCATGGCGGACCGGGCGCCGTCGCCGTCGCGGTGCTCGCCTAGCCCGGGGGACTGGCGATTGGTGATTGGTGATTTTGTGATTGGTGATTGCCAACACCGGCAATCGTGGGAATTCTCAATCACCAATCCTCAGTCACCAATCTTCAATCACCAATCGTAAGTCACGAGCGGTCGCGATGGCGGACGAGATCTTCACCGTCGGCCATTCGAATCACCCGCTCGAGAAGTTCCTGGCGATCCTCCGGGCCCACGGCGTCTCTCGCGTCGTCGACGTGCGTCGGTACCCGGCCTCCCGCAAGTGGCCGCACTTCGGAGCCGCGGCGCTCGCCGCGAGCCTCGCCGCGGAGGGCATCGATTACGCGGGGATCCCCGACCTCGGCGGGCGCCGCCGTCCGCGGCCCGATTCACCGCACACCGCCTGGCGAAACGAAGCGTTCCGGGGATACGCGGACTTCATGGACACGCCGGAGTTCGCAAGCGCCCTCGAGCGCGCGCTTCGACTCGCTCGCGAGCGGCCGTCCGCGCTCCTCTGCGCGGAGGCGCTTCCCTGGCGCTGCCACCGCGGCTTGATCGCCGACACGCTCGTCGCGCGGGGCTGGCGGGTCGGAGACATCGTCTCCGAGTCCGAGGTTCGGGATCACCGCCTTCCCGCCTTCGCGCGCACGCAAGGGGCTCGGGTGATCTACGACGCGGGAGAGCTGCCGTTTTCGACTGGGGACTAGGGACCAGGGACAGTCCCGACTCCTTCGGTCAGATCTCGAGAACTCCTTCCCCGATCCGCACCACCCGCCCTCCCACGACGACCTGCGTCACCGCCCCCGCGCCCTTCACCCGGACTTCGGCGCGGAGGGTCGAGGGGCGGTTCAAGACGTGCCCCTGCTCGATGACGAGGGAGGTCACAGGGGTGACGGTGACTGCCGCGTTGGCGACGAGATAGGCCGAGAGAGCACCGGCGGCGGCCCCGGCACCCGGGACCTCGACCGATCCGCCGATGTCGAACGCGCGCGCGTGCGCCGTCGCGCGGGCGGCGATCGTCTCCTTGGTGAAGGCGTAGACGACCGAGGCGTCGCGTCCTTCGAGCACTTCGCGAAGGCGGTCGTAGCGGGGGCGCGCGCGGTGCAGACCGGAAAGGGTCGCCACCGGCACGATCAGGACGGGGAGGCCCGTCGAAACGACCTGCACCGGCTGGTTGGCGGCCTGGATCTCCTCCTCGGCGAGACCCAGGGCCTGCGCGAGGCGCGCGACCGCATCGGAGTCGAGGGGCAGCCCGGAGACCGGAGCGGATTGCGTCAGGCGAAGCATCGCGGCGCGGCCGCCTTCGACGGCGATCTCGACGCGGACCAGCGCGCCGCCGTCCCCCTCGTGGGCGACTCGAAGGAGCCGCGTTTCTGCCGGAATTCCGGCCTCAACCGCGTGCACGAAGTGCGCCCCGAGCGCCGGATGCCCGGCGAAGGGGATCTCCCGGTCGCGCGAGAAGATCCGGAGGCGAAAGGCCGCGCCCGGCACGGCGGACGGGAACAGAAACGCGGTCGCGGCGTGATCCATCTCCCGGGCGAGCGACTGGAGGGCGTCGGCGTCGAGGCCCTGCGCCTCTGGAAAGACCGCGAGGGGATTGCCCGCGAGCGGGCGGTCTGCGAAGACGTCGACGAGGACGAACCGGCGTCGGACCGTCACGCGAGGCGCCGCGCGGCGAGGAGAAGGACGTCCTTGCCTCCCGCAGAGGCGCCCGTCCTCTTGCCTTCGGCGACGATTCGGGCGAACGCCGCGGGGATCGAGAGCTCGCGCGCCTCGCGCGCGAGCCAGACGATGAGCTCTCCGGCCGGAATCGGCTTGGTTCCGAAGCGGATCTGCGAGAGTCCGCGGGACGCGAGAACGAGGAGATCTCCCGGGGTGGTTTGGAACTGGGCCGAGAAGACGCTCCCGTCCGAGGCCACGGGTGCGGGCTGGGGACGGCCGTCGCGAAGGAGGAGGGGGAGCTCCGTGCCCGAAGCCGAGACGGTCAGCCGGTCATCGGCCCACACCGCCGCGGCGATCTGCGTGCCCGGCTCCGTCTCGACGATGCGCTGCGCGATCTCCGGGGCGGAGCCGGAGGTGAGATGCGTCCGGCCGGCGCCGATCGCGCGCACGAGAGATCCGAAGGACTCCTCGGGACCCCGCGGATCCTCGACGAGAAGGAAGGCCAGGCGTCCGGCTCCGGCGTCCACCGCGTAGGAGAGCAGGTTCCATTCGTCCGAGCGCCAGCGCAGAGGCGCCGACTCGAATCCGGGCGCGTCGGGCCAGGCGCCCGGCGCGAGGAGCGACGCCGCGCCGCGGATGACCGCCTCGGCGCCCTCGCGGCGGGCTCGCGAGACCGCGGCCTCGTGCTGGCGGACCCCTTCGACGGCGAGCGCGGCATGGGTTCCGACCTCGATCAGGAACTCCTCGTCCTCCTTCGTGAACGCGCCGTGACGCTTGTTCAGGATCTCGACGACCCCGACGATCTCGCCGGCCGGAGTGCGCATCGGGGCCGCCAGGATCGTCTGCGTCTTGAATCCCGAGGAGGCGTCCACTTTCGAGTGAAAGCGCGGATCGCGGTAGGCATCCGCGGTGTTCACGACCGCGCCGGTCTCGGCGACGTGCCCCGCGACGCCGCGCCCCACCTTCAACCGGATCGGCTGGACGCTGCCGCCTTCCAGGATCTGGGACACGAGCTCGTCGCTTCCCGGCTCGCGCAGGAAAATCGTTCCGCGCTCGGCGTTGGTCTCGGACGTCGCCGTCTTCAGGATGATCCGGAGCGTTTCGGTCGGATCGTGCGTCGCCGCGAGCGACTTGTTCGCCTCGAGAATCACCATGAGCTTGATCATCTTGGCGCGCGTGACCGAGACCTCGGCGAGGACGCGGTCGAGCACCTGCCCCTCGAACCGCGCGATCGCATCGGCGAGCGCCTCCGCGTCGGGGAACCGCGCGGCCGGGTCCTTGACGATCGCGCGATCGAGGATCGAGAGAAGCTCGGGCGGGAGATCCGGCCGGAGCGTCTCCGCCTTGGGGGCCGTCTCGGCCAGGACGCGTCGCACGAGCCGGGCGGTGTCGTTGTCGTCGAAGGGGACGCGACCCGTGAACATCTCGTAGAGAAGGACGCCCATGGCGTACACGTCAGTCTTGACCGACGGGTCGTCGCCCCGGAGGAGCTCCGGCGCGAGGAACTGGGGCGTTCCCGGGACCGTCTCTTCCTTTTCGCCGCGGTAGAGCGCCTGCTCGACCGCGATTCCGAAATCCATCAGGTGGGGAATGCCGTCCTGCGTGACGATCACGTTCTCGGGCTTCAGGTCCCGGTGGAGCACTCCGATCCGGTGCGCGGCGGCGAGGCCTCCGCAGATCCCCTTGGCGAGCGAGAGCCCGCGCCCGAGCGGGAGCACCCGTTCCGTGTCTTCGATCTCCTTCAACGTCTGGCCGGACAGGAACTCCATCGAGACGAAGTCCTCGCCGCCGATCTCGACGAGGTCGTAGACGCGGCAGACGTTCGGGTGCGTGACGCGGCGGGAGAGGATGATCTCGCGGCGGAGCGTCTCCCGGCGCTCGGGCGACATCCGGTCGGGACGGATGCGCTTCAGCGCGATGTCGATGTCGAGTCGCAGGTCGCGCGCCCGATACACGACGCCCATTCCGCCGAAGCCGAGCACGCGGTCGATGCGGTAGCGATCTCCGAGGAGCGTCCCGGCTTTCAGGGGACGGTCTGTCCCCTTGGGCTCCCCGGTCTGAGTCGGACGGTCGCTCTCTCTCGACACGGTCGGTTTCCGGGATCAGAGTCTAAACTTGCTCGGAGCGCCGCCGGCGTCGGAGTAAGCTAAGGCCACTCGAAGCGTCGATCCTGCAATTCGGAAGATTCGGCAGGAGGAACCGTGACCAGACATCGTCGGCCCCGACCCCTCGGGCTCTCCCTGGTTCTTCTGTTTCTCTTCGTGGCCACCCCCGCCTTTCCATCCGGGTTCCAGATCATGTCGCAAGGCGCAAAGGCGACCGGCATGGGTCTCGCCTTCTCCGCCCTGGCCGACGATCCAACGGCCATCTTCTACAACCCGGCGGGCCTCGGCTGGCAGGAGCACTTCTCGGCCGAGGTCGGATTCATGGGGATCTCGAAGATCAAGGGGGACTTCCGCGGCGCCAACCCGTTCCCGGGGTTGGGCTCGGACGGGGACCAGCACAAGACGACGTTCTTCATCCCCACGGTCTTCGGCGTGGTGCCTCTGACCAAGGACTTCAACCTCGGAATCGGCGTCTTCTCCCAGTACGGGCTCGGCTTCCGCTGGGACAACCCGACCGACAACCCGTGGCCCGGCCGGTTCATCTCGGAAAACGCGGTCATCAAGTCTGTCGACTTGAACCCGGTCATCTCCTGGCGGCTGACGCCCGCGATCTCGATCGCCGCCGGGGCGGACTATCGCCTCTCCTACGTCCAGCTCCAGCGCAACGTCGGCACGTACGACCCCCTCAACAACGCGGTCGTCGACACGGCGTACGTGAAACTCGACAGCGACCTCTGGGACAACCACGGCTGGGGCTGGAACGCCGGGATCATGATCCGTCCCTCGCCCGTGTTCTCGATCGGCGCCTCCTACCGCAGCTCGATCACCATCGACTACGCCGGATCGGCGACGTTCACCCAGCTCCTCACGGGCAACGGCGTCCTGGACGCGATCGTGCGATCGCGCCTTCCCCAGGGTCCGCAGGCGGTCGCGACGAAGATCGAGTTCCCTGCGACGCTGAACATCGGGATGGCGTTCGTGATTGCGAAGAACACGACGGTCTGCCTCGAAGCGGACTGGACGCAATGGTCCGACTTCAACGCGCTCAACATCGACTTCATCAATCCGGCCATTCCGGACCTGGACCGAGTCACGGCCTGGGACGATTCCTGGGCCTACCGCTTCGGGATCGAGCAGAAGATCGGCCCCAACTGGGCGATCCGGTCCGGCTACTACCGGGACAACACGCCGCAGCCGGTGACGGACGTCGGCCCGATCCTCGCCGACAACGACCGGGACGGCTACACGCTCGGCGTCG
>JBKPSZ010000071.1:0-9232 GCA_046735265.1 Acidobacteriota bacterium
GACGGAGGACAAGGGAGACTCGAATCCCTTCGTCGAGTCGCTCGTGTACGTCGGAGGGGAGATCCTCGCGACGAGGCGCGTGTCCTACGCGGAGCTCGTCGCCGGCGGCCGGGACGATCAGGCGGTCCAGGAGCTGATGGAGCAGCAGCACCGCGCGATGATCGCGTCGATCCAGCGCGGGAAATTCGACGGGCCCAACGGCGGGGTGCGCGCCCCAGTCGAAGAGCCGGCACCGCGTCCGGCCGAAGAGCCGGAGGAGGCCGCGGACGCCACCGCGCTCTCGGCGCCTGCCGCCGCCGCCGCGGGACAGACCGCGGGGGACCGGACGCTCGACCAGGTCATTCTCGACTACCTCGCCTCCGAGATGAGCCGCGAAGAGCTCGAGGTGGCGGTCTCGGCACCGGGCGAAATCTTCGCCGGCCGCCCGGCGCAGATGAGACTCAAGGCGCAATCGTCGGTCTCTCGGCAGCCCGTCGCCGGGGCGTCGGTCCAGGTCCGCATCCTGTCGACGAACGGCAAGCCGGCGGTCGTCTTTCAGGGCAAGACCGCGGCCGACGGTTCCTGTGCGGTCGCCTTCTCCGTTCCCGCCATGAGAGACGGGAACGCCGCGGCGGTCGTGCGCGTGGTTTCGACGGTGGGCTCGACCGAGTTCAAGTACCCGGTGAAGAAAGCGTGAGCGCCGAGGTCCGGATCCGCGTCAACGGCGAGGAGGTGCTCCTCCCGGCGGGATCTTCCGTCGCGGAGTTGCTCGCCCGTCTCGAAGTGTCGCTGCCGCGCGTCGCCGTGGAGCGGAACCGCGAGATCCTTCCGAAGAGAGACTACCCGGCGACGCTCCTTCGAGACGGAGACGTCTTCGAAGTCGTCGAGCTCGTCGGAGGCGGATAGACCGCCGCTCGGTCGCTGCGGGATTCGCGTCCGAGGCGGCGCGGGTCGCTCAGCCCGGCAGCTTCGCCGCGAGGACGTCCACCTTCTCGATCGAAGGGGGAGAGGAGAGCAGCTCCGGCGCCTTCGCCATGAGCGCCGCGGCGACGCGCCCCGCGAGGTGAGCGTTTCGCCCGGACTCGTCGGGAAAGGCGTCGAAGATCCCGAAGGTGGATGGCCCTATCCGGATCGCAAACCAGGCAGTCGTCGCAGGCTCCTGCTCGACGATCGAGAGGCCTCCGCGCAGGAACGCCTCGACCTCCTTCTCCTTTCCGGGCTTTGCTTCGAGACGCACGAGCAGGGCGACGTGAACCATGACCGGACTCCTTTCGCGAGCGCGCCCAACAGGCGCGCGAAATCGAGGGCGCTCGCAGCATAGGTGTCGGCCAGAACCGCCGGGAATCTTTTCGATGCCTTTAGGAAAGAGGGCGTTCGCGCGGTTGCGGCTTGCCGGTCCCGGCCGGTTCCGCTATCCTCCGCCTCCCGAGTGGGCCGTTAGCTCAATTGGTAGAGCAAGAGACTCTTAATCTCTAGGTTGTAGGTTCGAGTCCTACACGGCTCACCAGTCCCGCCGCACCCCCACGCGTCGCCGGACTCCTTTCGGAAGGCCCCGCAGACGCTTGGCCGGGTTACCATTAGAGGGTAGCCAAGAACACTTTCGAGCGGGCTTTCACATCGCGAGAGCGGTGCAGGGGAGCGGCCATGGACGCGGGGCGCCAGATGCGGGTCATCGTGGAGGCTCTTCCCGGGGTGCGGGAAGCCGTTCCGCAGCGGGATCTCGAGCCGATCGGGGGAGCCATCCCCGTCTCGGCCGCCCGCCTCTCCGACGGCATCCGGCTGGCCGCGGCGACCGAGGAGACGCAGCGTCTCGAGAGGGCTCTCGCCGTCGCACGGGCGGGTCTGGGAGGACTTCTCCTCCTCGTCGAGTCCATGGTCGTGCTCCTGTTCGCCCATGGCGACTGGCGGCCGGCCTGGCTCTCGGGCGTCTACGCGGCGCAGGGCGTCGCCGTCTGGGCCTGGCTTCGCCAGCACGATTCGACGCCGGCGCTGCGGCGCCTCCTGCACACGAGCGACGTCGTCTGGGCTTCGGTTCTCCTCGTCTTTCGCGACGAGGTCCTGATGCTCGTCGCCGTCCTCGCGATCTACGCCGCGGCCGCCCGCTGGACCCGCATCGAAGCGATCGCGACGGCTGCGGCCGTGAGCGGCCTGCTCCTCGCGGGCGACCTTTTCGTCGCGACGCTGCCGGGCGGCTCCGGAGCCTTCGACGGACGCGCCTACTTCCTCCGGATGTCGGCGCTCTTCCTCCTCGCGTTCCCTTTCAGTCACGTCACGCGGCGAGCGAAGGAGCTCGAAGCCGAGACCACGAACGCCAAGGCGATGGACCGCGCGCTCGTCGCGCGCGAGCTGCACGACGGCGCGATCCAGTCGCTGATCGGCCTCGAAGTCCAGGTGGACGTCCTCCGGCGCGGAGCGAGCGACTCGCCTCCGATGGCCGAGGAGCTCGGAAGGGTGCAGCAGATGCTCCGACAGGAGGTGCTCAACCTGCGCGAGCTCATGCGGCAGATGAGGCCTCTCGATCTCGACCCGAGGCAGCTCCCGGAGTTCCTGGCGGAGTCCGTGGACAAGTTCCGCCGCGAGACCGGAATCGCGGCGAGCTTCGTCTCGGAGCTGCGGGAGATCGCGCTGCCGCCGCGCATCTGCACGGAACTCGCGCGAATCGCCCAGGAGGCGCTCGTGAACGTCCGGCGCCACAGCGGCGCGGCGAACGTCGTCCTCCGCCTTTCGCTCGAGAACGGCGCGGGCCGGCTCGTCGTGGACGACGACGGCCGCGGGTTCGACTTCTCGGGGCGGATGTCTCAAACCGAGCTCGACGCCGCCCGCAAGGGCCCGGTCATCATCAAGGAGCGGGTGCGTTCGATCGGCGGACTGATCGCGATCGAGTCCACGCCGGGTCGCGGCGCCCGCCTCGAGATCACGTTCCCGAATGAGCCCCATGAGTAGGGTCTTGAAGCCCATTCGGATCGTCATCGCGGACGATCATCCGATCGTGCGCGACGGACTGCGTCGTCTCCTGGAGACGGAGAAGGACTTCGAAGTCGTCGGGCAGGCAGCCGACGGCCGGGAAGCGGTCCGCCTCGTCCGGCAGCTCCGGCCCGACGTCCTCCTGCTCGACCTCGCCATGCCGCGCCTGCCGGGCCTCGAGGTCCTGCGGGAGCTGTCTTCCTCCTCGCTCGAGGTGCGGACGATCCTCCTGACGGCCGCCGTCGAAAAGGAGCAGATCGTCGAGGCGCTTCAGATCGGCGCGCGGGGGGTCGTCTCGAAGGAGTCCGCCACGGAGCTCCTCTTCAAGAGCATTCGGACTGTGGTGTCCGGCCAGTACTGGGTCGGCCGGGAGGAGGTCTCGGACCTCGTCGCGGCGCTGCGCGGCCTCCTGCCGACGGGCGCGGACGAGCGGCAGCGCAGCTTCGGGTTGACCCGCCGGGAGCTCGAGATCGTCGCCGCCATCGTCGAGGGCTGCACCAATCGGGACATCGCCCAGAAGTTCTCCCTGTCGGAGGACACGGTCAAGCACCACCTGACCCACATCTTCGACAAGCTCGGCGTCTCCAACCGGCTCGAGCTCGCGATGTTCGCGGTCAACCACCGCCTCCTGGCTTCCTGAAGCGCCGCCACCGCGGCGCGGCACTTTCGTGCCATCGATTCGCACCGGCGGGCCATTGGCGCCTGCGCGCGACTGGCTATTCTCTGAGCACGATCTTCAACGGAGGATGTACATGGGCCCCCGGAGGATGTCGCCACTGTTCGTCGGCCCGACGGTCGCCCTCGCCGCAGAGGCGAAGCGCTGCCGGAAAGGCGCCGGGACGAGCGGACCGCGACCTCCGTACGGCACTTCGCACCTCTCCGCGGAAGGGATGTGACGGTGGAACCCGAATCGCGGACGAGCCGGGTCCGGAGTCTCGGGCGAGAGGCGGTCGGAGGTCTTGTGGTCCCCGACGAAGGTTGTGGCGCGACGTCGCCGGGGAACGCAGTTTCCCTGCCGCCCCTCACCCGAGATTCCGGACCCGGGGAACCGTGCGTCATGTGTGAGCACATCCGCGATCGCCATCGCGTCGGGACCGACGGCGCGGGATGGTGCGCGGAGGGGAGCGGATGCGACTGCGGCGGATTTCAAGGACGACGAACTCTCTGAATCGCTACGGAGGAAATTCTTGAAAATCTCATCGGATCGATTCCTGGGACGGCGCGGGGGACTCGAGCCCGAGGCGGGGCCCAGTCTCGACCGCGAAATCGAGCGCCGCGTGCTCGGGCTCCAGCCGGGCGCGTCCGTGCCCTGCTACTCCACCGACGAGGCGGCGGCGGTCGCGCTGGCCAACCGCTTCTCGCGCACGCGGGGCTGGTGGTTCTTCGAGAAGCGCGAAGTCTTCGGAGGCTCCGCCTTCGGCTGGATCCAGGAGAGCCAGCCGCTCTTCGTCTCGGTCCATCCGATCCAGGCGAGCGCGCCGACGAGGGCTCTCGCGATCTGCCGCTCGCTCCTCAAGGTCGCGGAATTTCTGGAGGCGCAGCCGAGTCCCCCGACTCCGAAACCGGCGCACGCGCACGTGTAGTGCGCGTGCGCCGCGCGGACGAAAAGGCCGGCCTTCTCGCCGGCCTTCGTCTTTGGTGGGGCGGCTTTCGTGCCGCTAAGACTTCGAGCTAGACTCCGCGCCGATGATCTGGACGGTCTTCGTCGTCCTCTTCGTGATCTGGCTGCTCGCGTTCTTCGCTTTTCACGTGGGCACGGGACTCATCCACCTGATCCTGCTCGGGGCCGTCGTCGCCCTCGTCGTCGGCCTGACCCGCCGCTCGCCCTAGGGGTCTACTTCTTCACGACCTCGAGCTGGGGATCGGAGGTCTTGGTCGTCTCGGCGATCGTGACGGTCGCCGTGTAGTCGTAGAGCTTCTCCGCCGCGTCGTCGCCGGGAGGCAGGAGCGATGCGCAATACCGGTCGCCGGGGCAGCTCACCGGCTGCGGGAACGGATTCTCCGGGAAAGTGATCACGAGGTGGCTTCCCTCCGGCGCCATCCAGACGACGATCTCCGTCTTCTTCTTGACCTTGACCGGATCGGGATCCGCCTTGCCCTGAGCGTCGATGCAAACGAGCTTGACCTGACCCTGATAGCAGCCGGGCAGCATCGGATGGGTGTTCGTCGGCCTAGGACAGGCTGTCAGGCCGAGCGCCAGGGCGAGAATCGGGACGAGGACACCTCTTCGACGACACGAATTCCGCTGGGACTCGAAATCCTCCATGGCTTCCCTCCTCTCCTCCACCTTCAGGCGGTCTTCTTGGGCTCTCCGAAGATCTTCTTGTAGGTTTCCAGGCCGCGCAGATTCTTGAGCTCCGGCTCGGCCTCGATCTGGCGCACGCCGATTCCGCCCTGCACCGCCTGGCGGAGCCATCCGATCGCGTCGCCCGGCTTGCCGGCTAGGTTCGCGGCGACGGCCGCGGCGACGAACATGTCGGGATTGCCGGGCTCGATCTCCAGGGCCCTGCGGATCTCCTCGAGCCCCTCGGTCGGATGGCCGCTCTTCGCCAGAGCGAGACCGAGGGTCACGCGCCCCGTCGCGTCGCGAGGGTCGATCTGGATCTGCTCGCGGGCCCGCTCGATCGCCGTCCCGTAGGCCGCGGCCGCCTTGGGTCGAGTCCCCGGCGCCCACCGGTAGGCGTCGCCGAGGTTCGACCAGTACATCGCCTTTCCGGGAGTCAGCTTCACCGCCTGCTCGAACGCCTCCGCCGATTCCTTGTAGCGCCCCAGGAAGTAGAAGAGCGTCCCCATGTTCGAATAGGCGCCGTCGTTCGGCCGGACCTGCGCGGAGCGGCGGTAGGCGGCGAGCGCGTCGTCGAATCGGTCCGCCTGCTGGTAGGCGGCGCCGAGGCTGTTCCAGCCGCGCACGCTGTCGGGTGTCTTCTCGACGACTCGCTGGAACATCTCCGCAGAGGGACCGTATCGGCCGCGGCGGTAGTAGAAGACACCGAGGTCGTAGGGCACCTGCCAGTAGTCGGGCTGCAGGGCGAGCGCGCGGCGATAGGTCGCCTCCGCCTCGGCGTTCTTCCCGATCGACTCATACGCGTCTGCGAGTCCGAGGAGCCCCTCCAGGTTGTTCGGCGCCTGGGAAAGGGCTACCTGGAACTCGGCGACCGCCTCGTCGCCGCGGCCGGTGCGGGCGAGAACGAGGCCGCGCGTGACGTGGACGTCCGGCGCTCCCGCGTCCAGCCGTGTGGCGCGGTCGGCGGCAGCGAAGGCGCGAGTCGCCCAGACCTTCTCGCGGGTCAGGGTGTACTTGTCCAGGTTCGCGCGCGCGAGCGCCGCCTGGACGAGCGCCGACCCGGGCGCCTCCGCGGCGAGGGAGTCGAGGAGCGACAGCGCCGCGTCCACCGACTCCGGCCGGTCGTGCCGCTGGAGGTGACCGAGCGCTTTCAAGTAGCGCTCCTGCTCCTCCACGGTCGAGAGACCGGACGGCGGCGGCGTGCGCCTCGCGGGCGTCGGCAGGCGGAGTTGCCTCGCGACCGAATCGGCGAGCTGGTCCTGGATTCCGAAGAGGTCCGAAGCGGGCCCGGTGAAGTCGCCGGCCGCGACCTGGACGCGCGCCTTCGCGTTCCAGACGGAGAAGGTGACGCGCAGGCGATCCCCCTGTCGCTGGACGGCGCCGCGCAGAAGAAGGTTCGCTCCGAGGTCTCTCGCGATCCGGAAGACGTCCTGCCCCTCCCGGTCGGAGGCCGCCACCACTGCTGACGGCGTCACGACCTGAACGCCGGGCACTCCCGCGAGCCGCGAGCTGACCGTCTCGACCATTCCGTCTCCGAGAAGCTGCCCGTCCGGCATCCCGGAGAGGTCGCGGAAGGGGAGAACCGCCAGGGAGCGGGGGCCCGCCGGCTCCGACGGGGCCGTGCGGCCCCGCAGGAACACCCAGAGGACGGCCGCCGCCGCGATCGCCGCGAGGGTCGCGAGGATGAGGCGCCTTTCGCGCCGTTCGACGGGGCCGGCCGTGAAGACCGGCGAGGATCCGGATCCCGTCCCCGTGACTGCATCCTCGAGCACGATGCGGGCGTCGCCGATATCGCGAAGGCGACGGCTCGGGTCTTTCTGGAGACAGCGCTCCATCATTTCCCGGACGCGCGGGGGCGTCGCCGCGGGCAGGACGGACCAGTCCGGCTCGCCCGTGAGGATCGCAGCGATGGCGTCGGAGGGGGTGTCGCCGGAGAAGGCCCGGCGCCCCGAGAGCATCTCGAAGAGGACGCACCCGAACGCCCAGACGTCGGTGCGCTTGTCCACCGCCTTGCCCCTCGCCTGCTCGGGGCTCATGAACTCGATCGTCCCGAGGATGACCCCGGGCCGCGTCTGCTCGAGCTGCAGCGTCGGGGACTCGGAGGAGTCCGAAGTCTCCGCCTTGGTGTCCATCGCTTTCGCGAGACCGAGGTCGAGCACCTTCGCCCGCCCTTGCGGCGTGACCTTGACGTTGGCGGGCTTCAAGTCGCGATGGACGATCCCTTTCTCGTGCGCCGCCTCGAGCGCCTCCGCGATCTGCCGCGCGGCCGCGAGCGCTTCTCGAATCGGAAGGGGGCCGCGGGCGAGCGTCTCGGAGAGAGTCTCGCCCGGCACGAGCTCCATCACGATGTAGCGGATGCCGGCCGATTCTTCGAGTCCGTAGATCGCGGCGAGCGCCGGGTGATTCACCGAGGCGAGGAATCGGGCCTCGCGGTCGAATCGGGTGATGCGCGCCGGGTCCTGAGAGAAGGCCTCGGGCAGAACCTTGATCGCGACGTCGCGCCCGAGCTTGCGATCGCGGGCCCGATAGACCTCTCCCATACCGCCAGCCCCGAGCGGTCCGAGCACCTCGTAGGAACCGAGATTCGTGCCCGGGTCGAGTGTCATGGGCAGAGCCGAGCCGGGATTCTAACCTCCGTTCACTGTGGAAGATCGCAAGAGCCGGAAAGTCCCGCGCGCCCCGCCGCGTTATCCTCTCCCGGGTTCCGAAGCATGACGATCTCGCGGCGGCGCTTTCTCCGTCAGGCGGCGGCGGCGGCCTCCGCCGCATGCGCGGTGCCCGACCTGCGAAAAGCAGAGGCGACGGCGAAGACGGCGGCCCGCGGCGAGGAAGCGATGGAAGCGGCGCTCGAGCTCCTCGCCCCGACCGGACCCGAGTACGACGGCCGTCTCGCGAACCACGGTCCGATGGCGGCCGAGGCACTCGTCGTGCTCGAGCGGCCCGACTCGGTGGTCCCGTGGGTCGAGGGGTATCGGCGACGCCTTCACGACCATCCCCCCTCGATGCATCCGATCGACCCGAAGGCGTGGCGGGAGGCGCTCGGCGAGGGTGGCCGCGTCGGGGACTGGATCGCGTTTTTCCGCGCGCGGCTCGCGGAGGAGCCGTGGCGCGCTGTCCTCACAAAGTGGTGCGACGCTTTCGCGCCGGGGATCGTCGCCGCGGCCTTCCACGGCGTGATCCGTACCGCTCACGCCGTGCGGAGCCTCGATCGCGGCGAAACCCCCGCGCGGCTCCGCGAGCTCGCGGAGGGGCTCGGATACTGGGCGGCCACGTACGAGGCGCTTCCGGAATCGCCGGGACGCCCGGCGGACCGCCTTCCTTCCCATGCGATCGCGCGGGTCGAGTCTTTGCCGCCGACGGAGCGCGTCCGCGGCGGCAACATCACGGAACGGCTGGCGCCGCTCGACCGGTTCGCGCCCTTCGCCGGCGTCGCCGACTTCGTGAACCCGTCCGCCGACGCCGACCGCTTCCTCTCCGATTTGACCGAAACGTTCGCCGGCGTCTATCTCGCGAACGTCCCTCCCGGAAGCGTCATCACCTATGTCCATACCGTCACCGGACCGAGCGCCGTCCGCCTCCTTCTGCCGCACGTCGATTCCTCGACACGAGACCGTCTCCTCCGATACGCCTGGCAGGGCGCCGCGGCACTCTATGCGTCGAACGGGGGACGGATGGCGGCTCCGCCTGCGGCTCCCGCTCTGCCGCCGGCGGAGGAGCTCGTCGACCGAGCGATCGCGACGGGCGACGAGCATGCCATCAAGTTCACCGAGGCCTGCCTACGCGAGCACTCCCGCAACCCGAAGACCGTGTATCTCCAGGCGGCGCTCCACGCGGCGGGCCGCCTCGCCTGAAGGCGTGGCGAGAGCGAGCGCGTTGAATCCCGGCGCCGATGCCTCTAGCATGACTTTCGCCGCGAGAGTGGCGGAACTGGCAGACGCGCGGGACTTAGGATCCCGTGGGGAAACCCTTGAGGGTTCGAGTCCCTCCTCTCGCACCAATTAAGAC
>JBKPSZ010000072.1:0-7580 GCA_046735265.1 Acidobacteriota bacterium
CGTCGAGATTTACCGGTTCCCTCTCGGGGACGGCGAGGAGCTTGGAGCCGAGCGCGCCCCCGGCCAGGGTGGCTGCAGCGAGCAGGGAGAATGCGATCCAGAGGCGGGAGCGTGAGCGGGTCAAGTGTCCTCCCTCGGTTCGAGGCGATTCCACGCCAATTGTGGCACGCCCTCGACCGGGACGTACGGGATTTCGCAGGCCGGGGTTTCGGACCGGCCGTCGAGGGGTAGAATCCTCATCTCGAGGTCTAACATGTTTGGCTCCATCGGAATGCCCGAGCTGATCTTGATTTTCGTGGTCGCCCTCCTCGTTTTCGGACCCCGCAAGCTTCCCGAGATCGGGAAGTCGCTCGGCCGCGGCCTCTCCGAGTTCAAGCGGGCCTCGGAGGACCTGAAGAAGACGATCGAACAGGAGATCGAGGAGGCCAAGACGGAGGTTTCGAACGTTCAGTCCCACGTCAAGGCCGCCGCGGACACGATTTCCCGCAATCCAACCCCGGAGCCGCCGCCGGCCGCGACCGGGACGCCCGGTCCCGAGACCCCTCCCGCCCGCACCGCTTGAGCCGGTTCCTACCGGATCGCGCCGAGGACGCGCGGCGCCGGGGGGACGTCGAAGAGCTCCCCCGAATGGGGTTCTTCGACCATCTGGAGGAGCTGCGCCGTCGGCTGATCGTCTCCCTGATTGCGCTCTTCGGCGCGTTTCTCGCCTGCTGGGCCTTCGCTCCGCGGCTTTTCGATTTCCTGGCCGTCCCCGTTCGCAAGGTCCTGCCGCCCGGCCAGAACCTCGCCTATACGACCCTGTCGGAGCCCTTCGTCCTGTACTTCCGCGTCGCGATGCTCGCCGGGGTGATCCTGGCC
Organism: Acidobacteriota bacterium; assembly: GCA_046735265.1. Classification (GTDB taxonomy): domain Bacteria; phylum Acidobacteriota; class Thermoanaerobaculia; order UBA5066; family Gp7-AA6; genus DATBFU01. The sequence continues at coordinate 859 of JBKPSZ010000072.1, forward strand.
TCGCCGATCATCCTCTGGCAGATCTGGCTCTTCATCGCCCCGGCGCTCTACCGACACGAACGGCGGTGGGTGTGGCCGTTCGTCCTCGCGAGTGTCTTCTTCTTCATCTCGGGCTGCGCGTTCGGATATTTCGAGGCGTTCCCGCTCGTCGTCGGGTTCCTCGTCGGCGTCGGCAAGCCGTTCCAGGCGGTGATCACGATCAACGAGTACCTTTCGACGGCCACCAAGATCATTCTCGGCCTCGGCGCCTGCTTCGAGATGCCGATCCTGATCTTCTTCCTCGCCCGGATGGGCGTCGTGACGGAGAAGTGGCTGCTCGCGAAGCTGAAGTACGCGATCCTGGTGATCTTCATCATCGCCGCCGTCATCACGCCGACGCCGGACGTCACGACACAGTGCGTCTTTGCGATTCCAATGATCCTCCTGTATCTGCTGGGCGTCGGCGTGGCCTGGCTGTTCCGCAAGAGGGAGACGTGACGGAGTCGCGATCGGAGTGCCGCGGCGCCGCGGCGCCCCCGGCCGGACGGCCGTCGCGAGGGCCCGGCGCGTGCGCCTGACCCTGACCCCGGAGTTCCTCGCTCTCTTTCCCGACGCGGTCGTCGGGATCGCGGTCGCGCGCGGCGTCGACAACGCGGGGGAGGATCCCGCCCTCCTGGAAGCGCTCCGGAGGGCGGAGGCCGGCCTCGAGTCCCGCCTCGGCGCCGTCGCGCTCGCGGATCACCCGCGCCTCTCGGTCTGGCGCGAGGCATACCGGAAGTTCGGCGCGAAACCGAAGGATCACCCTTCATCGATCGAGAATCTCGTCCGCCGGGCTCGGAAGGGGCAGGCGCTGCCCCACATCAACAAGGTGGTCGACATCTACAACGCGGTCTCCCTCGAGCGGCTGCTGCCGGCCGGGGCCGAAGACCTCGATGCGGTCGAAGGAGACATCGAGCTCGCGATCGCGGGTACCTCCGAGCCGGCCGTCCGCCTCCTCGGAGAGCCGGAACCGCGCGCGCCGCGGCCAGGCGAGGTGATCTATCGCGACCGCGCGGGCGCGATCTGCCGCCGCTGGAACTGGAAGGAAGCGGACCGCACGAAGCTGACCGCGGAGACGTCCAACGCGATCGTCGTAGTGGAAGGCCTGCCGCCGATCGGCCGCGACGAGGTCCGATCCGCAGCGGGGGAGATCGCTTCCCGCGTCCGCGACCATTGCGGCGGAAGCGTCGTCACGGCGCTCCTCGATCGAGAGGCGCCGAGCCTTCTTCTCGCCGGGTCCGCCTAGCGGCGCGAACGGCGGGTCTTCCGGGTCTTCCGGCGATTCGCCGAAGCGCGCGCCGTCTTCCTCCGTGCCGGCCGCGCTCCGGCTCTCGACTTTTTCACGGCTCCCGACTTCGGCCTCGCGTGCCGCGGCTCGTAGACGCCGAGGCGTCCGCCACCGGGCATGCGGATGTGTGTGAGCCGCCCCCAGGGGAGGTCCATGACCTCGGAGCATTCGACGCCGCGCTCCTGCATGCGGGAGACGAACGGGCCGACACTCTCGCAGAGGAGGTAGAACTCGTGCAGGTCGTTTCGATCGGCCGGATGGACCGCCACCTCGGCCGGCGGCAGACCGAAGATCAGCCAGCCGCCCCCCGCGTCGACGTGGGGCAATCCGATCACGTCGCGCAGGAACGCGCGGTCGGCGTCGGGATCCTTGCTGTGGAGCACCGTGTGCCCGCCGATGATCATGTCCCTCTCCTCTCTGTTCCGCTCTTCCGCCCCGTTCAGAGCCAGCGAAGAATGCGCGAGTGAACGAAGCCCTAGGCGACCATGACGCCGAGCATCGCGACGACGATCGCGAATCCGAGCTTCCATTCGCCGGGCGGTACGAGGTGCTCCGAGTTCATCCCGTAAACGCTCGCCACGAAGTTCGGAACCATGATGATGACGGTCACGGCCGTCAGGCGCTTCATGATGTGTCCGAGCCGGGTGAACGAGTAGAAGACCTGGACGTCGAGCGCCGTGCCGAGCAGATCGCGGTAGGTGTCCATCTCGGCGAGCACGTGCAGGGCGTGGTCCTGCACGTCGGCGAAGTAGGGGCGAAGACCCTCCGGGATCGCCCGGGGACGGCGCAGAACCTCCTCGAGGACGTGGCTCGTCGGTGCGAGGAGGCGCGGGACTCGAAGCAGTTCCTTGCGGAGTCGGAAGAGGTCGGCGGCGGCGCCTTCCTGCCCCTCGAAAATCGCCGCTTCGATCTTCTCGATCCGTTCGCGGACCCCGTCCTGCACGGCGAAATATCCGTCCACAAGGCTCTCGAAAAGCGAGTACGCCAGGCACGCGATGCCGTATTCGGCTCTCTCTTCGTTCTGCTCCCAGCGCCGGCGGGCCTCCTCGAGGAGCGTGAGAACCGCGGCGGGACGGCGGTGGATCGTCACCAGGTAGTTCTCGCCCCAGTAGAGGTTGAGCTCGCGCGGAAGGAACTCCGCGCCCGTGTGCTCCGCGGCGTACACGACGACGAAGTAGTAGCCGGCGTGGGAGTCGCAGCGCGGTCGCTCGTGCGGACGCGTCACTTCGTCGAGCGTGAGCTCGTGGAACCCGAACTCGCGCCTCAGGAAATCCACCTCCTCCTGCCCCGGATCGCTGATGTCGAGCCAAAGCCGGTTTCCGCGGTCGGCGCGCAGCTCTGCGAGGCGCTCGGCGGCCGCTTCCACCGGCGGCTTTCCCTTCTCGCCGGAGTCGACGATGAGTCGCAACGTTCCCATCGGATCCTCCCGTGACCGCCCGCGACGGTCCGGTGGCGCCGGAACCCGGGAGATCGAAGCGGGATTCGACGCGCCGCGGGTCGGAATCGCGCCGAGGATATCCGACCCGTCGGAGGCCGGGGTTAACGTTGCGCGGCGCCGGCGCGGCCGTTCTTCGCGAGGACGAGCTCGATGAACTCCCGCACCGCTCCTCGCCCCCCGTCGTGGCGGAGCACGACCCGGGCCGCTTTCTTCGCCGCAGGCGTCGCGTCCGCGGGGCAGGCGGAGAACGCCGCGCGCTCGAGGAGCGGCACGTCCGGCTCGTCGTCCCCCAGCGCGCCCGTCTCCGAAGGCTTCAGCCCCCAGCGCCGGCAGAGAGCCTCGTAGCGGGGGAGCTTGTCGCGCTCCCCCTGATAACAGAAGCGGACGCCGAGGTCGCGGGCTCGAACGGAGGTGGCAAGCGAAGTCCGGCCGGAGATCCAGGCGACCCGGAGGCCCGCCGCGAGGGCCATGCGGATTCCGTGGCCGTCCTTGGTGTCGAAGACCTTGAGCTCCCGCCCGCGGTCGTCGATGTAGAGCCGGCCGTCGGTCAAGCACCCGTCCACGTCGAAGAAGAGGGCCTTGATCATCGGCTACATCGGGAGATCGGGCGATCGGAAAATCGGGAGTCGATGCTCCGACGACCCGTTGATCCGATCCTCCGATTCCTCAAGAGATCCCCGCGGACAGGAGGTCGTGCAGATGGATGGCGCCCGTCAGCCTGCCGCCGCCGTCCACGACGAAGAGCGAGGTGATCTTCGCCGACTCGATCCGGTCGAGGGCGCTCGACGCGAACTCCTCGGCGTCCACCGTCTTCGGGTCCGGGTGGAGGCAGTCGCCGGCCGTCGCCGACAGCAGGTTCGGGTCGCGCTCGAGGAGCCGCCTCAGGTCACCGTCCGAGATCACGCCGAGGAGCTTTCCGCCTGCGTCCACCACGGCGGTGATCCCCATCATCTTCCGGGTCATCTCGTGGATCGTCTCGCTCATCGGCGTCTCGCGTCCGACGGACGGGACGCGCTCGCCGGTGCGCATCAGGTCCTTGACCTTGAGAAACCGCTTTCCGAGCTGGCCGCCGGGATGGAGCGCGGCGAAGTCCTCCTCGCGGAAACCCCTCTTCTCCGAGACGGCGATCGCCAGCGCGTCGCCCAGGGCGAGCATGGCGGTCGTCGAGGCCGTCGGGGCGAGATTGAACGGGCAGGCCTCGCGCGAGATCTCGACCGGCACGGTGACGTCCGCGGCGCGCGCCACGGCGGAGCCGGGCTCGCCGGTCAGGGCGATCGTCTCGAGGGAGCGGGAGCGGGCGAACTCGAGCAGCCGGACGAGCTCCGGGGTCTCTCCCGAGAGCGACAGGGCGAGAACGACGTCGCCCGCGACGAGCATTCCGAGGTCTCCGTGGGAGGCCTCGCCGGCGTGCAGGAAGTAGGCGGGCGCGCCCGTCGACGCGAACGTCGCTGCGATTTTCTGTCCGATGAGCCCTGACTTTCCGATCCCCGTCACGCAGATGCGCCCGCGGCAGGCCAGAATGCGTTCGGCGGCGCGCTCGAAATCCGGTCCGATTCGGCGGATCTGCTCTCGCACGGAGTCCGCCTCGATCTCGAGGACCCGGCGCGCGGATTCGAGGATCACGGGCCGGTATCTTAGCCCGCGGGCGCCGGCGAAGAACCCGGCGCTCTCCTCTGCGTATCTACCGTCAAAATCGGGTCGGGGTGTGCCCGTCCACGGAAAGGAGTCGATCTTGAAACCGACGCGTCAAGCTCTCGCTGCCCTGTCCCTGGCTCTGCTCTTCGCCGCGCCGCGCGCCGGCGCGCAAGCCCCGGCGAAGTCCCGAGGACCAGCCGCGGCCAAGGCGGAGCCGGCGGCTTCCGTCCCAAAGATCGAGTTCGAGAAGTACACGCTGCCGAGCGGGCTCCAGGTCATCCTCCACGTGGATCGCAAGCTGCCGATCGTCCACGTGAACCAGTGGTACCACGTCGGATCGAAGAACGAACGGCTCGGCCGGACCGGCTTCGCCCACCTCTTCGAGCACATGATGTTCCAGGGCTCCAAGGACGCGAGCGAGGATTACTTCGTGTACGCGGAGAAGGCGGGGGCGAACCTGCTCGAGGGCGGCGTCAACGGGACGACGAACCAGGATCGCACGAACTACTTCGCGACGGTCCCCTCGGGAAACCTCGAGAACCTGCTCTGGCTCGAGTCCGACCGGCTCGCGACGCTGACGGACGCGCTCACCAAGGAAAAGCTCGACAACCAGCGCGACGTCGTCAAGAACGAGCGACGACAGGGGCTCGAGAACACCCCCTACGGCCGCTGGTTCAAGCTCATGTTCGAGAATCTCTTTCCGTCGGGCCACCCCTATTCCTGGACGACCATCGGGAGCCACGAGGATCTGACCGCCGCTTCGCTCGACGACGTCAAGGATTTCTTCAAGACGTTCTACTCCCCGTCGAATCTTTCGCTCGTGATCGCCGGGGATTTCGATCCGGCCGAGGCGAAGCGGCTGGTCGAGAAATATTTCGCGAACATCCCGGCGGGGCCGCCGCTCGACCGGCCGACGCGGTCGATGGCGTCGCTTTCGAGCGAGAAGATCGTGGAGGCGATCGATCGCGTCCCGCAGGAGCGCGTCTACATGATCTGGCCTTCCCCGCGCTACTTCGCTCCGGGAGACGCCGAGCTCGATCTCGTCTCCCTGATCCTGACCGACGGGCTCGCGTCGCGCCTGAACAAGGTGCTCGTCTACGACAAACAGCTCTGCACCGCGGTGAACTCCTTCAACAACCAGCAGGAAATCGCCGGCATGTTCGGGATCATCGCAACGGCGCGGCCGGGCTCGACCCTGCCGCAGATCGAAGCGATCGTCACGGAGGAGATCTCCCGCCTCGCCAAGACCGGGCCCACGGCCGAGGAGCTCGCCCGCGCGAAGACGAAGCAGGAATACACCTTCGTCTCGGGGCTCGAGCGGATCGGCGGGTTCGGAGGCAAAGCCGACCTCCTCAACCAGTACAACACGTTTCTCGGGGGCCCGGGCAAGTTCGACGAGGACGTGGCGCGCTATCGGAAGGCGAACGCCGAGGACGTCCGGTCCGCGGCCGCGACCTGGCTCGACACGCGAAACCGACTCCTGATCCGCTTCCGGCCCGAAACGGCGGGGCGGGCGTCGGAAACCGCCCTCGACCGGTCGAAAGAGCCGGCCCTCGGGACCGACCGGCCCTTCCGCGCTCCGGAGGTCGCGTCCGCAAAGCTCGAGAACGGCCTCGAGATCTTCGTCGTCGAGCGCCACGAGCTGCCGAAGGTGTCGGTCACGCTCGCCACGCGCGCGGGCTCGGTCGCGGAGCCCTCCGGCAAGGCGGGCCTCGCCCAGATGACGGCGACGAACATGCGCCTCGGAACGACGACGCGGAAGGCTCTCGAGATCGAGGATTCCCTCGGGAACCTCGGAACCGCCATCGCGGGCACGGCCGCCCGCGAGTCGAGCCAGCTCGACCTGGAGGTCCTGAAGCGCAACCTCGCCCCGGCGCTCGACATCCTGGGAGACGTCGTGCGCAACCCGTCCTTTCCGGACTCGGAGCTCGAGCGGGAGAAGAAGCGGCAGCTCGACCAGCTTTCGCAGCAGTCGAAGAACGCCAACGCGATCTCCGGCCGCATCCGCGCGATGCTCCTCTTCGGGGCCGACCATCCGTACGGCCATCCGACGCAGGGGCTTCCCGTGTCGATCGAGAAGCTCGCGCGCGCCGATCTCGTCGAGTTCCACAAAGCGCGCTGGAAGCCGGGGAGCTCCGCGATCGTCTTCGTCGGCGACGTGACGCTCGCGGAGGTGACGGAGCTCGCGCGGCGCAGTCTCGGCGCCTGGTCCGGCGGGGCCGCCGCGCCGGTAACGGTCCCGCCCGCCTCGCCGGCCGCGTCGGGCAAGGTCTATCTCGTCGATCGACAGGATGCGGCTCAGACGGTCGTTTCGCAGATCCTTCCCGCGCCCGAGCGCTCCAC
>JBKPSZ010000073.1:0-9318 GCA_046735265.1 Acidobacteriota bacterium
GAGCGAGATTTCCTCGCCGGCGGCCCTGGCCTCGGGCGCCCTCCGGAACGCGGCCCTCCACTTCGCCACGCCCTCCGCGGCGTGGAATCGGGCGCTCGAGGCGGGCGTCGTGAAGCTCCACGGCCCTCTCGGTATCGGTCCGAGCGACGCGCGCACGACGTGGAGGGGCGCCGAGTTCCACGTGCCTCCCGGCCTGCAGGGGAGCGCGCGGCCCGATCCGGACGAAGTCCTTTTCCTTCTCCTGCACGAAGATCACGCCGGCAACCCGATCCACTTTCTCCTGATCGCCGCGGCCGCGGTCGCGGCCGCCGTGAGCCGGCGGCGGAATCCGCCCGAGCGGGCCCTCTACTTCGCGTCCCTCGCGGCGGCGGCCCTGCTCTTCTGCGCGGTGCTCAAGTGGCAGCCGTGGAACGCGCGGCTGCAGCTGCCGCTCTTTCTGCTCGCGGCGCCGGCCGTCGCCGCGACGCTGGCGAGCGAGAGCCGGCCCGCGTGGTCGCTCCGGGCCGGCGCGATCCTGCTCCTGATCGCCGCGCCATGGGCGCTGCTCAATGCGACGCGGCCGCTGCTCGGCCCGGAGAGCGTGTTCCGGGTCCCGCGCATCGATCAGTCCTTCGCGGCCCGTCCGGACCTGAAGGCGCCTCTCCTCCAGGCGGCCGGCGCGATCTCCGGGCGGAGATGCTCGCGCGTCGGGCTCGAGATCGGGCCGGACGATCCGGAGTACCTGCTCTGGCTCCTTCTCGGTCGAGACGGACCGAAGCCGCGCATCGAACACCTCGCCGTCGCCAATGCGTCGTCCGGGCTCGCGCGCCGGGAACCGTTTGCGAGCTTCCGCCCCTGCGCGATCCTGGCGCTCGAAGCGCCGGGCTCCGCTCCCGCTCCGGGCGCCGTCTTCACGCAGGAGTGGCCGGGCGGCCGCGTCACGGTCCGACCCCCGTAGTCTCGGTGCGGGAGCTCCCGCACCGCCGCGCTAGCGCGCCTGCTGCAGCTCTTTGGACGAAAGGGTCGCGAGGGCCTCGACTCCCCCCGCGATCATCTCCTCGGCGACCGAGAAGGAGAAGCGCAGATGCCCTTCCCCTTCCGGCCCGAAGACCATTCCCGGAACCGTCGCGACTTTCACCGAGTCGAGCAGCGTCTCCGCGGCCTTGCGCGAGTCGCTCCCGAGGGAAGCGGGGATCTTCGGGAAGAGATACAGCGCCGCTCTCGGCTTCTCGACCTGGAAGCCCGCGGAGACGAGACCCGCCGCCAGCCGGTCGCGCCGCCGCCGGTAGCCCTCCCGGGCCTCGCGCAGGAAGTCGTCCGGAAAAGAGAGGGCTTCGAGGGCAGCCCACTGCGTCGGGGTCGAGACCCCGTTGATCGAGTAGAGCACGACCGAGCGCATTGCGGCGCGATAGCGCTCCGGCACGATGACGTACCCCGCGCGCCATCCGGTCATCGAGTAGGTCTTCGAAAAAGTGAAGACCGAGATCGTCCGCTCCTCCATGCCGGGAAGGGAAGCCGGCGAGACGTGGCTCTCCCCTTCGTAGATCAGGTCCTCGTACGCCTCGTCCGAAATCACCGCGAGGCCGCGCTCGAACACGAAGCGCGACATCTCTTCGATCTCGGCGCGCGAGAAGACGTCGCCCGTGGGGTTCGTCGGCGAGTTCCAGTAGAGGACCTTCGTCTTGTCGGTGACGGCCTGTTCGAGCGTTCGAAAGAGCCCGTCTCGCCGGGCCGCGGCCGTCGACACCAGCACCGGCACGCCGCCGTGATACGTGATCACGTCCACGATCGGGGTCCAGTACGGGGAGAGGAGCATCACCTCGTCCCCCGGGTTCACGAGGGTCGCGAAAGAGGCGAAGAGGCCGTGCATCCCGCCGTTGACGACGATCGGGCTATCCCGGTCGGCCGGGATCCCGTTCTTGCGCGCCACCTTCGCGACGATGGCGGTGCGAAGCTCCGGGATGCCGGAGGATGGGGCATAGCGCGTCTCTCCGCGTTGCAGCGCCCGCGTCATGGCGTCGCGGATCGGAGGCGGCGTCGGCATGTAGGGCTCGCCCCCTTCGAACCGCCAGACTTTCTCGCCCAACGCGAGCAGGTCGAGCACGCGATTGCGGACGCGAACGATCTCGGAAAAGCCGACCGAATCGAACCGAAGGGCGGGGGGAGGAAACGCGCCGCGAGTCATTCGACGGCTGCGTTTAGACCGCCTTGCGGCGGCCCGGGCCCATCACGAAATAGAGGATCATTCCGACGAGCGGAAGAAGCACGATCAGGATCACCCAGAGGATCTTGGTTCCCGCGTCCGCGCCGCTCTTGAGCAGCGACACGAGCGCCACGATGTCGAGAACGAGAACGATCAGTCCGAAAAGCGAGTAGGAATGGAACATCGCGTCTCTCCTTTCGGGCGGCCCGTACCCGGCGTCACAGCTTCTCCGAGATGGCCTTGGCCTGCGTGAAGAGGTAGAGATATTCGCGGCCGCCCGCTTTCGAGTCGGTTCCAGACATGTTGAAGCCGCCGAAGGGATGCACGCCCACGAAGGCGCCCGTGCATTTCCGGTTGAGATAGAGGTTGCCGACGTAGAGCTCGCGCTTGCCGCGCTCGAGGCGTTTCCGATCGCGCGAGTAGAGCGAACCCGTCAGGCCGTACTGCGTTCCGTTGGCGACGCGGATCCCCTCGTCGAAGCTCTTGACCGGCAGGACCGCGAGCACGGGCCCGAAGATCTCCTCCTGCGCGAGCCGGTGGTGCGGCTTGATTCCGTCGACCACGGTCGGCATCACGAAGTAACCGCTCTTCGGTCCGGCCTTTCCGCCGGCCACGATTCGACCTTCCTTCTTTCCGATCGCCACGTAGTCGAGGATCTTCTTCTGCGCGCCGGCGTTGATGACCGCGCCGACGGTGTTCTTCGGATCCCGGACGTCCCCGACCGAAAGCGCCTTCGTCTTCGCGACGACCTTGGCGAGGAGCGGCTTGTGCACCTTCTGGTGCACGATCAGGCGCGAGCAGGCCGAGCACTTCTGACCCTGGAATCCGAAGGCCGCGGCGACGACGCCGTTGGCGGCGTCTTCGAGGTCGGCAGTCTCGTCCACGAGGATGAAGTCCTTGCCGCCCATCTCGAGAATCGCGCGCTTGATCCAGAGCTGACCGGGCAGGACCTTGCCCGCCTTCTCCGAGATTTCGACGCCGACCTCGCGTGAGCCGGTGAAGGCGATCAGGCGCGTCTTCGGGCTCTCGACGAGCGCGTTGCCGACCGTCGAGCCGCCCCCCATGACCATGTTCAGGACGCCGTCGGGAAGCCCCGACTCCTCGCACGCTTCCACGAACATCGTCGCGATGCCGGCGGCGTCGGAAGAGGGCTTCAGGACGACGGTGTTGCCCGAAACGAGGGCGGCCGTCGTCATGCCGGTCAGGATCGCGAGGGGAAAGTTCCACGGCGGAATGACCGCGCACACACCGACCGGGAGGTACTCGAGCTCGTTCTGCTCTCCGGGGAAAGGCGTGAGGGGCTGCGGTTCGGCGAGGCGCTCGGCGTCGCGAGCGTAGAACTCGCAGAAGTCGATGGCTTCGGCGGTGTCCCCGTCGGCCTCGGCCCAGGACTTCGACTCCTCGAGAACCATCATCGCCGAGAACTCGTGTTTGCGGCGGCGCAGGATCGCGGAGATCCGCAGAATCGCCGCGACGCGCTCCGAAGGAGCGAGCCCGCTCCAGGCCGGGAACGCTTTAGCCGCCGCATCGATGGCTTTGTGCGCGTCGGCCACCGTTCCGGAAGGAAATCGGCCGATGACCTGTTTCGGATCGCACGGATTCACCGACTCGAAAGTCTTCGAAGTGCCGACGAGCTTTCCGCCGATCCGGTTCTTTCCGGTGATCGGCAGGCGTGCCTGCACCTTCTTCAGGGCCTCGGCGAAGGCCTTGCGGTTCGCCTCCGAGGCAAAGTCCGTCAACGGTTCGTTCCGAAATTCGGGGAGCAGAAGAACACCTCCGGATGGCAAAATGTATCAGACGGTGCAAGTCCGTCGCGGCGCTCGGACGCTTCGCTCGGCGGCCGGCGCTGGTAGAGTCGCAAGAATGGCGGAAGGCCGGCCGGAGGCCCTGGCGGACTTCACGACGGACCGGCGGGTTCTGGTCCTCACTTTCCTGGCTCTCGTCATCGGGGCGATCGGCATGTCGGCTCGCGTGAGCGCATTCCAGGAGGAGCACGTGCGCGAGCGGGGGGACGGCGCGCGGTGAACGTCAAGGGAGCGGAGCCCGAACGCTTCGGGGCGCTCGCGTCCTTCTTCTACCGGCGCTGGGCCGAGCCCTCGCTGTCTCCGTTGTACCGGCGGGTCGGCGCGGAGATTCCGATCGAGGAGGGACGTCTCCTCGACGTGGGCTGCGGCCCCGGGAAGCTCGCGCGGCTCCTCGCCGCGGCGAACCCGGATCTCCACGTGGTCGGCCTCGACTCCTCGGCGGCGATGGTGAAGCAGGCGCTTCGGGGGCCGAGCCTGCCGAACCTTGAATTCCGCGAGGGGAGAGTCGAGGAGCCCCACTTCGACCGACGCTTCGACTTCGCGGTTTCGCTCCTCTCCTTCCATCACTGGGAGGAGCCGCACATGGGGCTCGAGGCGGTGCATACGCTGCTTTCGCCCGGCGGTCGGTTCTGGATTTACGAGCCGGACGCCGAGGCTCCGGACGTCGAGATCCACCAGGACCACGCTCCTCTCTGGGGGTGGCTGCGGGTGCCCGGCTACTTCCAGCGCCTGATGGCGCGAACGCACGGTCTCTCCGAGCGCGAGCTCGAGGAGAAAGTGCGGCCTCTCGTGGAGGACACCTCCTTCGGCGCGGTCCACGCGACGCGGCGCGGGTCGACCTGGCGGCTCGAGCTCGAAAAGGCCGGGGCGCCGGCTTGACAAGGCGGGCCGCCGGAGCTACAAGAGAAGCGTGATGGCTCGTTGCGCGGCCGCCTGCTGTTGTCCCGACGGACCCCGGAGTCCGGCGGCGCTCGGCACGCCTTCGTAAGCGAATCCCAGTCAGCCACCCCGAGCCCGCCGGACCGGCGGGCTCTTTTGCTTTTGGGAGTTTCTGGCGATGACGAAGTTCGACGGGCGGGTCCTGATGGTGACGACGGAGGTCGAGCCGGCCACGCGGCCTCCCCGCCTCGATCCGCGCTCGGTCCGCCTGGTCGAAGCGGTGGGCGGAACTCCGCTTCTCGCGCTCTCGCGGATCGCCGCCGAAGTCCCGGGCGTCTCGCTCTTCGCCAAGGCGGAGTTCGTCAATCCCGGCGGCAGCGTCAAAGACCGACCCGCGCGCGCAATGCTCCTGGAAGGCCTCGCGTCGGGAGCGCTGCGGCCGGGCCGCACGATCCTCGAGGCGACATCCGGAAACACCGGCATCGCGGACGCCATGCTGGGACGCGCTCTCGGCTTCCCGGTCACGATCTGCCTCCCGGCCAACGCGTCGGCCGAGCGCCAGGGGACCCTGCGCGCCTTCGGCGCCGAGATCGTTCGCACCGATCCGCTCGAGGGGACCGATGGCGCGATTCGGAAAGCGCGGGAGATGGCGGCGAGTCAGCCGGACCGGTACTTCTATCCGGATCAGTATTCGAACCCGGCCAACTGGCGCGCGCACTTCGACACGACGGGTCCGGAGATCTGGGAACAGAACGGCGGCCGGCTCGACATCTTCGTCGCCGGAATCGGCACCTCCGGAACCTTCCTCGGGATCACGCGATATTTGAAGCAGCGCGATCTTTCGATCCGATGCGTGGCGGTCGAGCCCGACGGGCCGCTCCACGGGCTGGAGGGGATGAAGCACATGGCGAGCGCGCTCGTTCCTCCGATCTGGGATCCCGCGGTCGCCGACCGGCGGCTCGCCGTCGCCACGGAAGACGCGTACGAAATGTGCCGGCGCCTCGCGCGCGAAGAAGGGCTCTTCGTCGGACCGTCTTCCGGGGCGAACGTCGCGGCCGCCCTCGGGGTCGCGCGCGAGCTTCCGCGGCCCGCTTCGATCGTGACCGTGCTCCCCGACGGCGGCGGGCGATACCTCTCGCACGACTTCTGGGGGCGACCGTGATTCATCTCTCCGCCTCCGCCGAGGTGGCGATCCGCGAGCACGGCCGGGCCCTCTACCCGGAGGAGTGCTGCGGGGCGCTCCTCGGCACGACCGAGGCAGACGCGGTCCGCGTCCTGGAAGCGGAACCGGTCGAGAACGCGCGGAGCGACTCCCGCGAGCGCCGCTTCCGCATCGATCCCGAAGAGTACCGTCGGCTCGAGGCCCTGGCTCGGGAGAGGGACCGGGACTTGATCGGCTTCTACCACTCCCACCCGGACCATCCGGCCGTTCCGTCCGATTACGACCGGGAACACGCGTTGCCCTTCTTCCATTATGTTGTTCTGGCGGTTTCCTCCGGAGAGCCGGGAGAAATGGCCTCCTTTGTGCTCTCCGAGGATCGCGGGACCTTCTCCCGGGAGGACCTCCTTCCGGCGGGCCCCGCGTGAGAGGAGGCGAGGAGTTCTCATGCCGAAGGTCCTTCTTCCCACGCCGCTTCGCCCGTACGCCGGAGGGAGCTCGAGCGTCGAGGTGCCGGGCGCGACCGTGGCCGAGGCGCTCGCCGCGCTCGTCGAGCGTCACGCCGCTCTCGAGCGGCACCTCTTCGACGAGGGCGGGCGCCTGCGCGCCTTCGTGAACGTCTACAAGAACGACGAGGATGTGCGCTATCTCGATCGCGAAGCCACCTCGGTTTCGCCGCAGGACTCCCTTTCGATCGTCCCGTCGATCGCGGGAGGCTCGTCACCAATCGCCGTCGACCCGGTCACGCTTTCGAACGAGGAGATCCGCCGCTATTCGCGGCACCTGATCCTTCCGGAGGTCGGGCTCGAAGGGCAGAAGAAGCTGAAAGCCGCCCGCGTGCTCGCCGTCGGAACGGGTGGCCTGGGCTCTCCGCTCGCCGTCTATCTCGCGGCTGCCGGCGTCGGCACGATCGGGCTCGTGGACTTCGACGTCGTGGACGACTCGAATCTCCACCGGCAGATCCTCTTCGGCACGTCGGACGTGGGCAAGCCGAAGCTCTCCGTCGCGGTCCGGCGCTTGAAGGAGCTCAATCCGAACGTGGAGGTCGTGCCGTTCGAGGAGCGGCTGACCTCGGAGAATGCTCTCGGAATTTTGCGCGACTTCGACGTCGTCGCCGACGGCACGGACAACTTTCCGACGCGCTATCTCGTCAACGACGCCTGCGTTCTGACCGGAAAGCCGAACGTCTATGCCTCGATCTTCCGATTCGAAGGGCAGGCCTCCGTGTTCTGGGCGGCGAAGGGCCCCTGTTATCGATGCCTCTACTCCGAGCCGCCCCCGCCGGGGCTCGTGCCGTCGTGCGCCGAGGGGGGCGTCCTCGGTATCCTCCCGGGCCTCCTCGGACTCATCCAGGCGACCGAAACGATCAAGCTCGTTCTCGGCGGGGGAGAGTCGCTGATCGGAAGGCTTCTCCTCGTGGACGCGCTCTCGATGCGCTTTCGGGAGTTGAAGCTCCGGAAGAACCCGGACTGCGTCCTCTGCGGACCCCGTCCGACGGTCACGAAGCTGATCGACTACGAGGCCTTCTGCGGAATCGTTCCCGAGCCGGCAGACGCCGGCGTGCCCGAGATCTCCGTCGAGGAGCTCGCGGCGATGCGCCGCCGGGGAGATCCCTTCGTGCTTCTCGACGTGCGCGAACCGCATGAGATCGAGATCTGCTCGCTCCCCGGCTCGATGCGGGTGCCGCTCGGGGCGCTGACCGAGAATCTCCACCGGCTTTCGACGGCAGACGAGATCGTCGTCCACTGCCGCTCCGGCTCCCGAAGCGCCAAGGCGGTCGCGCAGCTCCAGCAGGCCGGCTTCCGGAAGGTCCGAAATCTGGCCGGCGGCATCCTGGCGTGGGCCGACCGGATCGACCCGAGCGTCCCGAAGTACTAGCGGTCGCCGGAGCTTGCTCGGCAATCTGCCGGTCCGGATGTAGGAGCGGGGGTTAGCGCCGGGCGAACCCGGCGCTTGTCGCGCCCTTCGGGCGCTCGGTGCGTCCCCGCCCGCCGTGGTCGGAAAATCGACATTGCGTGCGTCGGCGCCGGCGGCGCGGGCGGCCGCAAGGGCCGCCCCTACAAAGACGCCAATTACTCGCGCTCTGGTGAATGCCGCATCCTCTGAGCACGGGGGGGCTTGTCCCCGCCCGCGGTCATCGGAAAAAGCGACATTGCGTGCGTCGGCACCGGAGGTGCAGGCCGAGGCGCCCCGACACAGACGGCGAAACTTCCGTCCGGGCAAGCCGAAGCGACGTCCGGTGCTATCTTTCGCCCGTGCCGGGACGAATTCGCGAAATCTCCGTCGAAGAGCTCAAGGGAATGCGCGACCGCGGCGAAATGCCCGCGCTTCTCGACGTGCGGGAGCCGCACGAGTACGCGCTCTCGGATCTGCCAGGGTCGATCAAAGTGCCTCTCGGGACGCTTCCACGCAGCCTCGAGAAGGTCCCGAAGGACCGGGAGCTCGTCGTCTACTGTCGTTCCGGAGCCCGTAGCGCCAACGCCGTTCAGTTCCTGCAGCAGGTGGGCTACGAGAAGGCGGTCAACCTCGCGGGCGGCGTGAACGCGTGGGCCGAGCGGATCGATCCCACGATGCGGAAGTACTGACCCCGGCGTCGACGCTCAAAGCCCGCCTCCACCCTTTTCCCAGGCGCCATCCACCCGAATCTGAGTTGTCGGCCGTCGTAGCGGAGGCGTATCACCGCTGCACTCAGGACGACAGCCGTCGAATTCGACGGCCGTGGTGATCAGGCTCGGCGTCAATCCGACGAGCCTCGGGTTGCTGTCGTTCTCGGGAGCCGGGAAGGTGGGTTATGAGGAAACGCTCCGGTAGCTCCACGGTCGAGCTTCTCTGGTCCCTTGCCCTGACGACTCTCCTCGCGGTCATCGGTCTGTCGAATCGGACGGGAGGGGGGACGTCCGCCGGGACCTCATCCGGCGCGATCGCGCCGCCCAGCGCGTCCGTCTCGCTCGAGGCAGAGGCCGCGGCCGGTCCGACCGTTACGACGAATCGTAGCGACTACTCTCCGGGCCAGACCGTCGAGATCACGGGCTCGGGCTGGAAGGCAGGGACACCCGGTGAGGTGGTCCGCCTGGTTCTGCATGAGAGTCCCACGATCTGCCCGGACAAGACGTATTACGCAACTGCCGATGAGAATGGAAACATCTTCAACAACGAGTTCTCGACGGATCTGCATGACATCGGCATCACGTTCACTTTGACGGCGACGGGGACCGAATCCGGCCTGACCGCGCAGACCACGTTCACGGACGCGGCCGCGAACCTCGATCAATGCACGAACGGTGGCGTCGGCG
>JBKPSZ010000074.1:0-4749 GCA_046735265.1 Acidobacteriota bacterium
GCGCGGTCCGGGGTTCGCCTCGAGCTTCGGGGCTCTCTCGGCGACGTCGAGAACCTGAAGCGCCTGCGCGATCGCCGTTCGGGTGTCTCGGTCGGGTTCGTCGCCGGCGGGTTGACGTCGGAGACGGAGTCGCCCGGCATCGTGTCTCTGGGAACGATCGGGTACTACCCGCTCTGGGTCTTCTGCCGGGGAATCAGCGATGCCTCCCGCTTGAAGGAGCTCACCGGAAAACGCGTTTCGATCGGGCCGGAGGGCAGCGGGACGCGCCCCGTGGTCCTCGACCTGCTTCGGGCCAATCGCCTCGAGAACGCGATGACGCTCGAGTCGCTCCCTTTCGGTCCGAGCGGCGAGGCTCTGCTCGCCGGAAGGCTCGATTGCGCCTGCATGCTCACGACCGCCGAGGCCCCGGTCGTCCGGAAGCTCCTCGCGGACGAGAGAGTCTCGCTCGTCAGCTTCAACCGAGCGGATGCCTACGTCGCGCTCTACCCCCACCTGCGGAAGGTCGTGGTGCCCGAGGGCGTCGGCAGCCTTCCCGAAAACCTCCCGCCCCGCGACGTCAAGCTCATCGCCTCGACGGCGAGTCTCCTGATACGGGAGGACCTGCACCCGGCGATTCAATTCCTCCTGCTGCAGGCGGCCAACGAGATCCACTCTCCGGGCGGCGTCCTCAACCGGCCCGGGCAGTTCCCTGCACCGGAGCCCGTGGACGTTCCCCTTTCCGAGGAAGCCGGGCCCTTCTACAAGTCGGGAGGAAGCTTCCTTCAGCGGCATCTCCCGTTCTGGCTCTGGGTATTCACGTCGCGCCTGCTGCTTCTGCTGATCCCGCTCGCGGGCATCGTCTACCCGCTCTCCAGGGCGATCCCGGCCCTCGTCGACCTCGTCGTGAACACGCGCTTGAACCGCCTCTACCGGGAGCTGCGCGACGTCGAGGGACGGATCGATCGGAACGAATCGCGCGAAGACGTGGCCGCGATCCTCGAGGGGCTCGAGAAGAGAACGAGGCAGATGCGCGTCCCGGCGAGGAATGCCCGCGCGCTCTACACGCTGCGGCATCACGTGACCCTCGTGCGCGAGCGACTGGAAAGCTAGGAGCGCAGCGGGCACCGTCGTTGCGAACGGGATGGCGCCCTGGGAGAGAATGCCTTCTGGTAGCTCCCCCAAGATGCGAAGCGAAAAGAACACGAGAGCCATGCGCCGGATCCGGCCCTCGGAGCGCGATTGACGCGCCGGTTCCGCTCATCGCTCTGCTTCGGCTTCCTCCTCCTCGGTTCGTCGGCGGCCTTCGCGCAGAAGACCGACGTGATCGTCCTCTTGAACGGCGACCGTCTGACCGGCGAGATCAAGTCCTACAGCCAGGGTCGGCTCACGCTCGACACGAGCCACTCCGGCTGGGTGAACATCAAGTGGAACAACATCCTGTCCGTCCAGTCGGACAAGATGTTCGACCTCGAGACGGTCGACGGGGTGCACCACTACGGGACGCTCGCCGTCTCCGATCCGCCCGGGCGGCTCACGATCGTCTCCGGTCCACAGACATTGACCGTCGGATTCTTCGAGGTCTTCGATCTCGCCCCCGTCTATCAGAAGTTCTGG
This sequence comes from Acidobacteriota bacterium, assembly GCA_046735265.1. Lineage (GTDB taxonomy): Bacteria > Acidobacteriota > Thermoanaerobaculia > UBA5066 > Gp7-AA6 > DATBFU01. The sequence continues at coordinate 1,594 of JBKPSZ010000074.1, forward strand.
TCGCGCTGGGACGGCTCGCTCGACGTCGGCTTCAACTACACTCACTCTTCACAGCTCGTCCAGTTCAACGTGTCCGCCGACGCCACGTACCGAAGGCGCACCCATCAGATCCTCTCGAGTCTCTCGTCCTTCTTCAGCAAGCAGGAGGACGTGACCGCCGCCGAGCGGGGCGCCTTTTCGACCATCTACGACCGATTCCTCGGAAAGCGGTGGATCGCCGAGGGCGGCTTCGGCCTCGATCGCAACATCCAGCTCGGTCTGAAGATGCGCGTTTCCGCCGGACTCGGTGCGGGGCGCTACCTCGTTCAGGCGAACCAAAAGGAGCTGGTCGTCTTCGCTGGTTTCGTCGGCAACCGCGAACAGCCGGTCGAAGGCAACGGAAAGTACAACACGGAAGCGAGGGTGGGAGGCCGGTACTCCTACTTCATGTACGACTTCCCGAAAGTCACCGTTTCGGCCTCCGTCGAAGTCTTTCCCAGCTTGACGGAGGGCGGCCGCGTGCGTCTCGAAGCCGCGGCATCGGCCAAGAGGGAGATCATCAGCGACTTCTATCTCTCGCTCTCGATCTACGACAGCTTCGACAGCAGAGACCCGACGACGGGGCAGTCGAAGAACGACTGGGGGCCGACGCTCTCGATCGGATGGAAGTTCTGACGATCGTGCGGGCTTCGGAAACGCCGCGCGCCGGTCCGTCCTGCGCCCCGGATCGTCTCGGATCCCGACGCGATTCCCGGAATGGAGGGCGCGCGGCCGCGGTTCGCTGACCCTGAGGAGACTTCTTATGGCAAATTACGTCGACGGTTACGTTCTTCCGATTCCGAAGAAGAGCGTCGAGCAGTACCGGCGGATCGCGCAAAAGGCCGGACGCGTCTGGCGCGAGCATGGCGCCCTTCAATACTTTGAGTGCGTCGGCGATGACCTTAAGAGCAAGTGGGGCGTGGCCTTCCCCAAACGCGTAAGGACGCGGCCGGGCGAGACCGTCGTCTTCTCCTGGGTCGTCTTCCGTTCCCGGGCGCACCGCGACCGCGTGAACGCGAAGGTGATGAAAGACCCGCGCATCGCGAACATGGACATGACGTCCATGCCGATGGACCCGAAGCGCATGACCTACGGCGGATTTCGGGTCATCGTCCAGGCCTGAACCGGTCCGGCCGGCCACGCGCGGGAACGGTTCGTCGCGTCGGGCCGAGAGGCTGCCCGGGCGGTGTCGAATCGGAAACCTTTCCTTCGACGATTCGATAGAGAGAGCAGAATGGAAGTGCGGATGGCGGAGAACATGCGATCGGGCGCGGTCGAGACGCTCCGCGCCGGGCGCCGCGAGTGGATCGGCCTCGCGGTCATCGCCCTGCCCTGCCTCCTCTATTCGATGGACCTGACGGTTCTGAATCTCGCCGTCCCGGCGTTGAGCGCGGACCTGCGCCCGGGAGCGTCTCAGCTGCTCTGGATCATCGACATCTACGGGTTCTTGATAGCCGGGTCGCTCATCACGATGGGCACGCTCGGCGACCGGATCGGCCGGCGGAAGCTGCTGATGATCGGCGCGGCGGCCTTCGGCGCGGCTTCGGTCCTGGCGGCCCTCTCGAAAAGCGCCGGGATGCTCATCGCGGCGCGCGCGCTGCTCGGGATCTCCGGGGCGACGTTCGCGCCTTCGACGCTCTCCCTGATCCGCAACATGTTTCACGACCCGAAGGAGCGCACCGTCGCGGTTTCGGTCTGGGTCACGAGCTACTCGGTTGGGGCGGCGATCGGTCCGCTCCTGGGCGGGCTCGTCCTGCAGCGTTTCCCCTGGAGCGCCGTCTTCCTGCTCGCCGTGCCGTTCATGGCTCTGCTCCTGACGCTCGGACCGAGACTGCTTCCCGAGTACCGGGACCCGCGGGCCGGGTGCCTCGATCTGACGAGCGCGGCGCTCTCGCTCTGCGCCGTGCTCGCGGTGATCTACGGTTTGAAGAAGATCGCCGAGAACGGGTTTGGCGCCGTGCCGGTGTTCTCGATCCTGGCCGGGATCGCGGCGGCAGCCGTGTTCTTGAGACGCCAGGCGCATCTCGAAGACCCGCTGATCGATTTGCGACTGTTCCAGGCGCCCGCGTTTTCCGCCTCGCTCGTGACGTACATGCTTTCCTGCTTCACGGCGTTCGGCGTCTACATCTTCATCGCTCAGTATCTGCAGCTCGTCATGGGGCTCTCGCCGTTCCAGGCCGGCCTGTGGACCCTTCCCTGGTCGCTCGGCTTCGTCGTCGGCTCGACACTCGCTCCACTCTTCGTGCGGCGCTACCGCCCCGCGACCGTCATGGTCGCCGGCCTCGCCGTCGCGGCCTTCGGCTTCGTCCTGCTCGCCCGTGCGGAGGCGACTTCGGGCCTCGCTGCAATCGTCGCGGGATCCACCGTCTTCTCCCTGGGGCTCGCGCCGGTGATCACGCTCGCCAACGACATCATCATCGGCGCCGCGCCGCCGGAGCGGGCCGGCGCCGCGGCGGGCATCTCGGAGACGACCGCCGAGCTCGGAGGCGCGCTCGGCATCGCGATCCTCGGCTCCGTGGGCACGGTCGTGTATCGGAGTGGAATGGCGAAGAGCGCGATCCCCGGCGTACCGCCCGAAGCCTGGGAAACCGCGCGCGGCACGCTCGGAGGGGCCGCGGCGGTCGCTCACTCGCTGCCCGACCCGGTCGGGCCGGCCCTGCTCGAAGCCTCCCGCGAGGCGTTCACGAAGGGCTTCCGGCTGACCTCGTGGATCAACGCCGCCGTCACGGCGGCGCTCGCGGTCCTGGCCGGCTTCCTGCTGCGGCGCGAAAAGGCCGACGCCCCGCCCGACGCGAAACTCCGCGCCGCGGGAGCCGCTTCGTGAAAACCCCTCCCGCCCTCGAGTCGCCGCCGGTCGGGACCGGGTCCTCCGACGCGACGGCCCAGGCCGCCCCGACCCGCCCGCAGCGATTCGACCGCTCGATCGTCGACGGGCCGCTTGGCCCCGCCGTCTGGCGGCTCGCCTGGCCGACGATGCTCCAGAACGTGATCGCGGGGATGCAGGGCATCGTGGATCACGCGATGGTCGGCCATTACATCGGCTACACGGCCAATGCCGCCATCGGCGTGTCCTGGCAGATCATCATCGTCGTCATCGTCTTCATCAGCTCGCTCTTCACCGGAATGGCCGTCCTCGTC
>JBKPSZ010000075.1:0-8684 GCA_046735265.1 Acidobacteriota bacterium
GCGTAGCCCTTCGTGAGCGCCTTCGTCGTGTTGCCGACCGCGTCGAGGCGGTCCGTGCGCTTGCGGATCTCCTCGGGCTGGCGGCTCATCTCGACGATGCCGCCGGCGTTGTCGGTGATCGGGCCGAAGGTGTCCATCGCGAGGATGTAGCCGGCGGTGCCGAGCATGCCCATCGTCGCGACCGCGGTGCCGAACAGGCCGCCGTCCGGGCCCATCGCGCTCTGGCCGAGGAGGTAGGAGCCCACGATCGCGGCGGACACCGTCAGGACGGGGAAGAGCGCGCTCTCCATGCCGACCGCGATGCCCGCGATCACGTTCGTCGCGGGGCCGGTGACCGACGCGTCCGCGATCTCCCGGACCGGGCGGTACTTGTACTCCGTGTAGTACTGCGTGATGAAGACGAAGGCGACGGAGGTGAGCACGCCGATCATTCCGCAGAGGAAGTACATCCACCAGGCGTCGGGGCGAGCGGGGTTGGCGAGGAGCCATTTCGTGGCGACGAAGAAACCGGCGATCGCGAGGGCCGCCGCCACGTAGTAGCCGCGGTTCAAGGCGCGCATCGGATCGGCGTCCTCCCGCGTGCGCACGACGAAAATTCCGACGATCGAGGCGAGCAGCCCGAACGCGCGCGCCACCAGGGGGAAGAGCATCACGCCGACGATCCCGGCGGAGAAGGCGAGGTTCTGCTTCGCGAGGGAGGCCGCGAGCGTCGCACCGAGGATCATGGCGCCGATGTTCTCCGCGGCCGTGGACTCGAAGAGGTCGGCGCCGCGGCCGGCGCAGTCGCCGACGTTGTCTCCGACGAGATCCGCGATGACGGCCGGGTTGCGCGGGTCGTCCTCGGGAATCCCCGCCTCGACCTTGCCGACGAGGTCCGCGCCGACGTCCGCGGCCTTGGTGTAGATCCCGCCGCCCAGCTGGGCGAAGAGCGCGACGAAGGACGCCCCGAAGCCGTATCCGACGATGAGCAGCGGGATGTGCTCCTTCGGCACTTCCGTGAACTTGCTGACCAGCCAGTAGAGCCCGCCGACGCCGAAGAGGGACATCGCGACGACGAAGAGCCCAGAGACCGCCCCGCCGCGCAAGGCGATGCGCAGCGCGTCGTTCAAGGACGTGCGCGCGGCCGACGCGGTCCGGATGTTCGCCCGGATCGAGATCCACATGCCGATGTAGCCGGCGATGACGGAGCACGCCGCACCGAGGACGAACGAGAGGGTCGTCCAGAAGGCGAGGCGGAGAGCCGTCGGCACCGGGTCGAAGTCGTGGTGGGCGCGGACGAACCCGTAGAGAAAGAAGATGACCGCCGCGAGCAGGAGCGCGAGAAGCACGATCGTCCGATTCTGGCGACGCAGAAAGGCCTCCGCCCCCTCCTTGATGGCGTTGGAGATCTCCTGCATGGCGGAGGTGCCCGTGTCGCGCTTCAAGACCCAGGACATCAGGTACCCGGCCACGAAGAGGGAACCCACCGAGAAGACGAGGATCAGAGGCAGGGCAATCTCATGAGACATCCGCGTACTCTCCTCGTTTGGATTCAGACCCGCGCCGAACGCGGGCGGGGAAGAATATCAAACCGAGTTTTCAGTTGTCGGCTGTCCGGCATCAGTTCTCGTCCAGCCTGGACTCCGAACCGAAAACTGAAAACAGAGAACTCGGCTCCTACTGGACGGGAACGGTCTCCAGAACGATCCCGATGTTCGTGGCGCCGGCGCTCCGGCAGATGTCCATCACGCGGGCGACGTCCCCGTACAGGGACGCGTCGTCGCCCGAGAAGAACACCGTCTTGTCCCGCCGGTTCTTCAGGATCGATGTCAACTGCGTCGCCAGCTGCGGCGCCGTCAGCTCCTGCTTGTTCAGGAGCATCTTGCCCTGCGGCGTCAGCGACACGATGAGCTGGTCCGGGTCGATCTGCGGATTCACATTCGTGGATTTCGGTGGAACCTTCACGTCGTAGCCCATCTGGAGGAGCGGCGTGATGACCATGAAGATGATGAGGAGCACGAGCACCACGTCCACGAGGGGCGTGATGTTGATGTCGCTCTTGTAGTCGCCGGTTCCCCCGGCAGCCATCGCCATGGAATCTCCTTCTGCTCCCCGCTACCGCGCGGCCGAGGGGGCGACGACTTTCTTGTCGGCGATCAGGCCGACGTTCTGAAAGCCCGCGTCCTTCGACATCCTCATGACTTCTTTCACGTCGGCGTACTTCAGGCGCTGGTCCGCCTTGATGACGAGCTCGGCGGTCGGGTTGCGCTGGTAGAGCTCGTCCAGCTCGCGTTGGAAATCCTGTTTCGAAAGGGTATTGGTGCCCAGGTAATAGACGGGCGGCGTCGCCCATTTGATCGAGATGAGCGTCTGCTTCGAGTTCTCCGGCTTCTTGTCGGGATTGTCGGTGACGGGGAGCTGGACGTCGACACCCTTTTGGAGCAGCGGGGTGACGACCATGAAGATGATGAGAAGGACGAGGCACACGTCCACGAGCGGCGTGACGTTGATGTCGCTCTGGAGCTTGTCCCGGCCGCTGGCGCCTCCCATGCCCATGAGAAATTCCTCCTGTGGAGATCTACGAGGCTTTGGCCGCCGAGCCGCGGCGCTTGATGAAGTAGTCGATCAGTTCCGAGGCGCCGTTGGACATCTCGACCTGGAACCGCTCGATCTTGTTCATGAAGATATTGAAGAGCCAGACGGCCGGGATGGCGACGAACAGGCCGAGCGCGGTCGTGATGAGCGCCTCCGCGATGCCCGTGGAGACCGCCGCGATACCGCCCGAACCGCTCATCGCCATTCCCCGGAAGGCGTTGATGATGCCGATGACCGTTCCGAACAACCCGATGAAGGGAGCGGTCGTGCCGATCGTGGCGAGGCCGGACAGCCCCTTCTTCATGTCGGCGGTGGTGATGAGCGCCTCCCGTTCGAGCGCCCGCTCCGCCGCTTCGATCGGGTCGTGCCCCGGCGTGTCTGCCGTTCCGCTCGCGATGTCGTGTTGGAACTCGTAGAGTCCCGCCGCGAGCACCCGGGCGAGGTGGCTCTGCTTGTACTTCTTCGAGGAGTCGATCGCCTCCTGGAGCTTGTCCTGCTTCAGATACCCGGTCACCAGGCGGGCGAAGTCGACCGACTGCTTCTTCGCCTTGCGGTAGTAGAGCCAGCGCTCGACCGCCACGGTCAGCGAATAGACCGACATCAGGAGCAGAAGAATGGCCACCAGTTTGGCCAGAATCGTCATGGTGTGCCACAGCTCGATGGGATCGAAACTCATGAGGCGCTCCTTCTCATCTCAAAGTTTGAGCTCCGAACGCGAATCCTAGTGCAGATTGAACGTCACCGTCACGGTGAGGTAGACGCGCACGGCCCGCCCGTTCAATGTGGCGGGGCGATACTTCCATTGCTGAACCGCCCGGACGGCCGAGGCGTCGAGCAGCGGGTTGACCGATTTCAGGACTTTGACGTCCTGGACCGTCCCCTCCGCCGTGATGATCGCCTCGAGAATGACCACCCCTTCCATGCGGGCCTTGCGCGCCGCCTCCGGGTAGGCCGGTTCGATCTTCTGCAGCAGCTGCGGGGCCTTCACGTCCCCGCCGACCCGCAGCGGCTCGTCCCCGGTGCCGGGTCCGGTGCCGCCGACGACCCCTCCGAGAACGCCTCCCGGCACGCCGCCTTCCACGCCGCCCTCGACACCCCCCTCGACTCCCGCCGGCGCCTCCGGCTCGGGCTCGGCCAGCGGCTCGGGGATCTTCTCGGGGATGATCGTCGGGGCCGTCATCTCCGAAGGTTTGACTGGAACGACCTTGGCCTGCTGCTGGACCGGCTTGGGAGCCGCTTTGGGCGCTGCGGGCGGAGGAGGCGGAGGCGGGGGCGCCGCCGCATAGAAAGTGACCGGGATCGGCGGTTCGGGAACGTCCTCGACGAACCAGATCGAGGCGCCGAGGGCGACTCCGATCACGAGCGCGTGGAGCGCGATCGAGACCGGGAGCGTCATCGCCTTCCGGCGGTCGCCCTTGTTGTGTGAAGACTCGATCAGGCTGTTTTCAAACATGGAGTGCCCTCCCGACCCTTCTAGACACCGCTCCTAACGCCCCGGTTCCGGGGATGGCGTCGGAGCGGCCTTGGCTTCCTCCTGCTGCTTCTTGCGGAGCTCGAGAGCCTGTGCCAGGTACTTGTTCGCGTTCTCGGTGTACTCCGCCGCCTTCGCGGGATCCGTCTCCGTCTTGGCCTTCTCGCGCCACAAAAGGTTCAGGTAGGTCAGGGCCTCGAAGGAGTCGGGCTTGATCTGCAGAGCCTTCTGGACGGCGTTCATCCCCTCGTCCACGATGTGCGCTCGCGTCACCGGGTCGAGGTCGGGATAGTGGTAGGAGCGATCCCAGGCCTGCACGCCGATCATGATGTACGGGTCGGGCTTGTCGCCTTCGGCCTCCGCCACCTTCTTCTGCCACTCCATTCCCTTGTCGAAGTCCCCCTTCTTGAAGTACATCGAGGCGATCGAGCCCATCGCCTTGGTGTCCTTGGGGTCGGCCTTCAACATCTGCTCGTAGAAGACGATCGCGTCGTCGTACCGGTCGGTCGCGAGGTACATCGAGACGAGGAACTCCCGCGCCTTCTTGTCGTCCGGATAGGCGGTGACGTAAGCTTTCAAGTTCTCGATCGCCTTGCCCGCGTATTCGAGGTCCTTGGCATGGCGGGAGCCGGGCTGATACATACCCATGTACGCGAGACCGATGTTCTTCTTGAGCTTGACTTCGCCCGGATCGAGATTCGAAGCCTCGAGATATTTGGCGAGCGCCGTCTCGTACTTCTGGGCCTTGAAGAACTCGTTTCCCTGCTTGATCGCTTGTTTCGCTTTGATCTTGTTGCAGGCCGACGTCCCCGCGAGCGCCCCCGCGAGGAGGAGGAGTGCCAGGATCCGCTGCCGCTTTCGAGGCATTCTGAACCGCTCCTTGCTTCTTTCGCTTCAATCCGAGCGGCCGCAGCCCCGCCCGGAGGGCTCGGATTCTGTTGAATTCCATAGGACAAAGCAACATGGTTTTTGGGGAAGCGGCTCGGCGCCCTTCCCTCCGGGGAATTTCGGCGTCCGGGAGCCGCTTCCGGTCACCTAGGGAGGACTCGACTTGAAGAGACTGCTCGCCGCTCTGCTCTCTCTGGCCGCCGGCGGCGTGCTGCCGGCCCAGGAAAAGCCCCCGGCGCCGACCGCCTCGGGGCTGCCTCCCGTCGGCGAGAGCGTCGAGGTCTCGATCACGAACATCGAAGTCGTGGTCACCGACTCCAAGGGCAACCGGGTCACCGGGTTGACCAAGGACGACTTCCAGATCCTTCAGGACGGGGTGCCGCAGACGATCACGAACTTCTACGCCGTCACGGGAGGCCGCGTCCTCCTCGAAGACGGCACGACGGTCTCGCTGGACGAGTCCGCCGCCCCGGCCGCCAAGGCGGAGATTCCTCAGGAGTTGAAGGTCCACTACGTGCTGTACGTCGACAACTTGAACATCCAGCCGCAGAACCGCAACCGGATGTTCAAGAGGTTGAAGGAGTTCGTCGGCCAGACCGTGGGCAAGCAGGCCGAGGCGATGGTCGTCGTCTTCAACCGCTCTCTGAAAGTCCGGCGCAAGTTCACCTCCGACGCCTCCGAGATCGTCGCCGTGCTCGAGCAGATCGAAGGGGAGACGGGCGGCGCCACCTCGCAGGTCGGGGAGCGCCGCGACGCCCTGCAGCGCATCAACGACGCGACGTCTGCGGCGCAGGCGGAAACCGTGGTCCGCCAGTACGCGCAGGCCTACCGCAACGATCTGGAATTCACCGTCGACGGCATCAAGAACACCGTCAACGGCCTCGCGGGAATCCCGGGGCGCAAGGTGCTCGTCTACGTCTCCGATGGTCTCCCGGCGACGGTGGGACTCGAGCTCTACGACGCCGTCCAGCAGAAGTTCCGGGAGAACGCCAACCCCCTCGGTCAGTTCGAGTACGACATGAACAGCCGCTACATCGGGATCGTGCAGGCGGCCAACGCGCAGGGAGTGACGATCTGGGCCCTGGACGCCTCGGGCCTGCAGACCGACGAGTTCTCTTCGGCGGAAAACCGGACGATGGAAACGCGCCCTTCCTCCTTCATCACGCGCACGAACACCCAGGCGCCTCTGCAGATGATGGCCGAGCAGACCGGAGGAATGGCGGCGATCAACACGAACGACTGGAAGTCGAGCCTCGACGACCTGGCCGCGGACTTCTCGAATTTCTATTCACTCGGCTACCGCTCCTCCAAGGCGTCGGTCGACCGCGCGCATGCGATCGAGGTCAACATCAAGCGCAAGGGGCTGCACGTCCGGACGCGCCGGAGCCTGCTCGAGAAGTCGGTCGAGACGCGGACCGCGGAGACCGTCCTCGCGAGCCTGCACTATCCGCGCGTCGAGAATCCCCTCGGGATCACCGTCTCGACCGGGCAGGCGAAGCCCTACGACAACGACAACTACCTGATGCCGGTCCGAATCTCGGTCCCGATCAAGAAGCTCGGCCTCGTCCCGTCCGGCGACCGGTACGAAGGGAGCTTCGCGGTCTACTTCGTCGTTCTCGACGCTTCGGACAAGCAGTCCGACCTCGCGGTTCAGCGCCAGAAAGTCGAGATCCCGTCCAAGGATTTCGAGAAGGCGCAGGGGAAGGACTACTACTACGACGTCTCTCTGATCTGCGTGCCCGGAGGACAGAAGCTCGCCGTCGCGCTGCGCGACGGGATCACGAACGTCACTTCTTACGTTCAGAAGAGCTTCTTCATCTCCGTGCTTCCCCCGGACAAGAGCACCGCCTCCAAGAACGGCTCGTAGAGGCGAGGCGGCCTTCGCGGTTGTCCGATAATCGGCCCGTGGAGGATCGCCTCCCGGCTCTCCTGCTGTTCGCGCGGGCGCCCCGCGACGGCCGGGTCAAGACGAGACTCGAGCCGGCGCTCGGAGCGGAAGGCGCCGCGAAGCTCTATCGCGCCTTTCTGGAGGACGCCTCGCGCGCCTACGGTCCGCCCGCTCCGTGGTCCCCCGTTCTCTACGCCGACGAAGATCCCTCCGGAAGCGGTCTGCCGCTCCTCTTTCCCCCTCCCTGGAGGCTCGAACGCCAGGCCGAAGGGGATCTGGGAACGCGTCTCTCCGAGGCGTTCGAAAAGGAGTTCCGGCGCGGGGCGCCGGCGGCGGCGGCCGTCGGGTCGGACCACCCGGCGCTCTCGCGCGCTCGTCTCTCGGAGGTCTTCGACAATCTCTCCGGAGGATCGCGCGCGTGCCTCGTACCGGCGGAGGACGGCGGATACTGCGTGATCGGGCTGACGCGGTGGGCGCCCGTTGCGGAAATCTTCCGGGACATTCCGTGGTCCTCGCCGGACGTCCTCGGCGCAACGCGGGCGCGCCTGTCCGGCGCGGGATGCGACGCCGCGATCCTCGCGCCTTCGTACGACGTGGATCGTCCCGAAGATGTCGCGAGACTCGCCGCGGACCTCGCGGGTCGGAATCCGTCCGACCCCGACTACCCGGCGGCCACGGCGGCCGCGATCGCGTTTCTCACGACGGGAGGCGGCCGCTGATCCCCGTCCTCGATGCAGCGAGGATGCGGCGAGCGGACCGAGCCGCCATCCGGGGTGGCATCCCGTCCGGCGAGCTGATGGAGAGCGCCGCGACGGCGCTCGCTCTCGAGCTCGTCCGGCGGTGGCCCGACGCCCGGACCGTCGCCGTTCTCTGCGGTCCCGGCAACAACGGCGGGGACGGGCTCGCCGCGGCGCGGCTGCTCTCCGCGCGCGGCCGCTCGGTCCGGGTGTGGACGCTCTCCGATCCGGAGGCGTACCGCGGCGACGCGGCGGAAAACGCGGCTCGGGCACGATCGGTCGGATTGACGCTCGAGCGGATCGATCCCTCGCTGGGAGCGGCAACGATCGCGCGGGCGATCGCGGAGACCGACGTCGTCCTCGACGCCCTCTTTGGCACCGGGCTCGCCCGGCCGCTCTCCGGGCTCGCCGCGCGGATCGTCTCGGCCGTCAACCGCTCCGGCCGTCCGGTCCTTTCGGCGGACGTTCCCTCGGGGCTCTCCTCCGACACCGGTGATCTCATCGGTCCCGCCATTCGGGCCTCCGGAACCGTGGCCTTCGGCGCGCCGAAGGTGTGCCACGTCGCCTTTCCCGCGCGCGGGGAGTGCGGAGAGATTCGGGTCGCGGATATCGGAATCTCGCGCGCCGTCCTCGGCCGGATGGCGAATCGGATCTTCCTCGCCGAAGCGTCCGACGTTCGGAAGCTCTGTCCTCCTCGGCCTCTCGACTCTCACAAGGGGACGTTCGGACGCCTCGCCGTGATCGCGGGCTCCCGCGGCAAGTCGGGCGCCGCGGTTCTCGCGGCGAGAGGTGCCTTGCGCGCCGGGGCCGGGCTCGTCACGGTCTTCTGCGCCGCGCCGCTCGAATCCGAGATCGTGTCCGCGCTTCCCGAAGCGATGACGCTTCCCCTTCCCGAGGAGTCGGGCGCGATCGCCGAATCCGCCGCCGCGCCCGCGCTCCGCGCCCTCGCCGGCTTCGACGCGGCCGTCGTCGGTCCCGGCCTGTCCACCGCGCCCGGCACGGTCGCCTTCCTGCGGCGTCTTTTCGCTGTTCGCCTGCCTCTCGTCTGCGACGCCGACGCATTGAACTCGTTCGCCGGACACCCGCGGGTGTTCCGCTCCCGCGTGATCACGCCTCACCCGGGAGA
>JBKPSZ010000076.1:0-11205 GCA_046735265.1 Acidobacteriota bacterium
CCGGAGACCCTGTCCTCGCGGCAGTTCCTCGCCCGGCTCGCGGAGGTGGCGCGGCGCGACCGGGGCTCGATCCTGGGCGCCTGCGCACGCCGCGGGATTCCGCTCTTCGTGCCGACCTTGAACGACTCCTCGATCGGGATCGGCCTGACCGAGCACTATCACCGCTTCCGCTCGAACGGCGAGGAGCCCTTCCAGATCTCTTCCATCCGCGACAACTACGAGCTCACCCAGATCGTCGTCCAGAGCCCGGCCACCGCGGCGCTCTACGTCTCCGGCGGAGTCCCCAAGAACTACATCAACGACTCGATCGTCATGTCCTACATCTTCGGGATCGACACCGGCGGGCACCGCTACGCGCTGCAGATCACAACCGACGCCCCGCACTGGGGAGGCCTCGGCGGATCGACGCTCTCGGAGGCGACGTCCTGGGGCAAGGTCTCGAAGAAGGCGACGCACGAGATGGCTTTCGTCGAGACCTCCGTGGCCCTGCCGCTCCTCTACGGGTACGCCCTGCAGAAGGGCGCGGCGAAGGGGCGTAAGCGGCTCAAGTACGAGTGGGAGGGGGACATTCTGAAACGAGTGACGCGGTATTCGCGATGACGCCGCGCAGCTCGGGATTCCTCGTCGAGGACCCCTCGGAATGACCCTCTCATAAGCAAAACGCCCCGGCTCTCACCGGGGCGTTTCCATCTGCGAAAGAGCGCGGGCGATCTTCTACAGCACCTCTCCCTTGAGCGGCAGCTCGATGACCGCCTTCTCCTTGTCGGTCGTGTAGAGCTTCACCATCCCATCGATCGCGCCCTTCTTGACCTTGTCGGAGGCCTTGACCACGACGGTATAGGAGACGCCCTCCTGGGTCGGCACGACGTCGGTCTGGAAGCCGGGAACCGTGACCTCGGCCTTGGTGACCTTGACCGGAGTGCTCGGCTTGTTGTTCGTCACGATGATGTTGCGGGTGAGCGCGTCCTTGCCCGGCGTGAAGTTGCCGAAATTGACGAGGGCCGGTGTCACGGAGACGCGCGAGCGGACGTAGCCGGAGACCGGGATCTCGAGAGTCGGCTGCTGCGCCACGCCGGTCGAGACCCGGATCGGAGCGTTCAAGAGACCCTCGGGGGCGTCCGGCGTGACGGAGACGTGCATCTTGTACTGCTCGCCAGCGCGGCCCGCGACCTTGTCTTTTTCTCCCGCCGGAAGCAGCTCCGCCTTCACGTACGGCTGGGAGGTCTCGGCGATCGTCGGCTTGAAGCTCTTCTCCTCCGACACGAGGACGACATCCTGGCCGGCGGTGTCTCCCTTGACGACCGAGAAGCGCAGGTACGCGGTCGGCATGACGTCCACGTAGGGCTTGACCATCGCCTTGATGAAGAGATTCAGTTGCGGACGATCGGGGTCATTGGAGACGAGCAGGATCGACTTGGAGATCGGTCCGGAGAAGTTCTTGGTGTCCACCGAGGAGATCACCTTTCCCTCGGCTCCGGGCTTGACCACCTTGTCGAAGGAGGCCACGGTGCATCCGCATCCGGGGCGGGCGTCCGAGATGATCAGATCCGACGCGCCGTTGTTCTTCACGACGAACGTCGCTTCGATCATCTGACCCTTGGCGACCGTTCCGGCGTCCTTGGTCTCCGGAGTGACCTCGATCTTCGGCCCGGCGACGGCGTTCGCCTTTGCGGGCGGCGCGGCGGGTTTGTCCTGGGCAAAGGCCAGCATGGCTCCGGCGGCAAAGGCCGCCAGCGCCAGGCCGGCAGTTTTTCCTCGATGGCGCATCTTCCGACTCCTCTCCTGTCTTAGAGTTACACCGTCGAATCGAAAACTGCACCGAACCCACTGATATTTCCAGAAAAAGCCCGAAACGCCAATGACTTCGGAGCCTCGCGCGGGTGAGCGGTTTCACCTGGTGCGGATCGGTGGAACCGCGATGGTTCCGCTGGCGGCCCTCCTCGTCGAAGCCGGATACCGGGTGACTGGCAGCGACCTCGATTTCTATCCGCCGATGTCCACGCTCCTCGAATCGCTGCAAATCCCGGTATCCAGAGGCTTTTCGCCCGACCACATCCCGGCCGACACGACGGCCGTCGTCGTCGGAAACGCCGCCACCCGCGACAACGTCGAGGCGGCCGAGGCCGAGCGGCGCGGCCTTCCTGTCCTCTCCATGCCACAGGCGATCCGGAGGTACCTGCTCCCCGGCAAGACCTCGGTCGTCATCACGGGCACGCACGGCAAGACGACGACCTCCGCTCTGACTTCCTGGCTCCTCCTCGACTCGGGTCGCGACCCGGGCTTTCTCGTCGGCGGAGAGATGCGCAACCTCGGTCGCGGATACCGCCGAGGGGCGGGGCCGCACTTCGTTCTCGAAGGGGACGAGTACAACGCGGCCTTCTTCGACCGCGGCCCGAAGTTCCTGCACTACGAGCCGCGGCACCTCTTCATCGGCAACATCGAGTTCGACCACGCGGACCTCTTTCCCGATCTCCCGGCGGTCCTCGATGCGTTCGGGCGGGTTGCCGCGATCGTTCCGCCCGACGGCGTCCTCGTTCTGAATCGCGACGATCCGCGGGTGCTCGAAGCGGCCGAAGGCGCGGCCGCACGGCGCGTGCTCGTCTCGACCGAGGATCCCGCAGCCGATTTCGCGGCGGCGGACATCGCGTTCCACGCCGAAGGAACCGACTTCACGCTCGTCGAGGGGAGCACTCCGAGGGCGCGGCTCTCGTCTCCCCTCCTCGGCCACCACAACGTGCGCAACGCGCTCGGGGCGATCGCGCTCGTGCGCGGCCTCGGGCTCTCCGCGAGCGAGATCGCGCGCTCGCTGCGCCGTTTCGGCGGCGTGCGACGCCGCCTCGAGATCGTGGGCGAGTCGAACGGCATCCTCGTCGTGGACGACTTCGCGCACCATCCGACCGCCGTCGCGGGAACGCTGCAGGCCGCCCGGGTCCGGTGGCCCGACCGGCGCCTCTGGGCCCTCTTCGAGCCGAGGTCGAACACGGCCGGCCGCAAGATCTTCGAATCGGATTACGCGAAGGCCTTCGCGCGCGCGGACGGCCTCGTCCTCGCCCCGGTGTTTCACGCGGGGAGGCTCGCGCCCGAGGCCCGAATCGATCGCGACGCGCTCGCGGCTTCGTTCGCGGGGACGGGCAAGCCGGCCTTCGCTCCCGATTCGATCGACGACATCCGAGCGTATCTGCGCCGGGAGGCCCGGCCGGGAGACGTCCTGATCCTCATGTCCTCCGGGGCATTTGGCGGGCTTCCCGTGAGCCTGCTCTCGGACCTCGAGGAGACCGGCCCGGCGCGATGAGGCTCCGACCGTTCCCCGCGGGCCTCGTCGGCGCCGCCGGCGGGGCGGTCGGCGCCCTGCCGCTCCTTCCGATCGCGAGCGATCTCGCGGCGCGATACGCCTCTCCGCCGGCGCTCCCCGGCGCGCTCCGGCGATTCGGCGACGTCAAGGAGGCCACCTGGGCGGAGGCCGCCGTTCTTCTCGTCGCGGTCCCGATCGCAGCCTTTCTCTTCGGGCGCCTCCTCCCGTCTCTCCTCGAGCGGCGCGCCGCGCGGGGGAGCCTTCGCTTCGAGTGGATGGGAGCGGGCTTCGCGGCCTCCTTCTTCTTCACGCAGCGGGGATGGAGCCCGGCATGGAGCCTCGCGGCGGGCGCCGCGCTCGCGCTGATCGTCGCGGCCGCAATCGCCCTTTTCCGGCGGTCGCTCTCCGTAAGGCGACTCTTTTCCCGGCGAGGCCGCCGGGCGCTCCTCACTCTCGCTCTCGCCGGCGCGGCCATCGACTTCGCCCGGCGCGCCGGTCCCGGCGCCGGCTCGGGCGCGGTCGTTTCGGACCTCGGGACCGAGCTCCTCCTCTCGGCGCTCCTCGCCGTTCTCCTCGGACTCGCCGCGTGCCGTCTCTTCCGCTCTCCGCATCGAGGCCTCCGGCGCCTCGGCGCGGCGGCGCCGTGGGCCATCGCGCTCTCGGCCGCGAGCCTTCTCGCCGGCGAGTCCGCGCCGGTGGGAGCCGCGATCGCACTTACGTCGATGCCGGTCGCGGCGTGGCTCGGCAAGTCCGGCCGCGTCCGACGCGGGGCGCTCGCCGCGTCCCTTCTGCTGCTCGTTTTCGCCTGCGCCTGGCGCGTCCGGCGCGCCGGCGCGCTGCCGATCGAGCCGTTCGAAGACGGCTGCAGCCTGGCGTTCGCCCAGGCCTACCTCCACGGCGCGCGCCCCTACGTCGAGACCTACCCGCTGCACGGCTGGGGCTCCGACGGCGGGGTGGACGCCGCGGCGTTTCGCGTCTTCGGCCCGACGCTCCGCGTCTATCGGCTCCGCGTCGCCTTCTGGAGCTCGGTCTCGGAAGTTCTCCTCGCGGTCGCTTCCGTCTCCGCGCTGGGCTCCGGCGTCTGGGGCGTCCTCGGCTACCTCTTTTCCGGAAGCTTTACCCAGGCGCTCATCGACCGGCAGGCGCTCACGCTCGCGTCCCTCGCTCTCCTGTTCGTCTTCGCCCGGTCACGGTCCCGCACCGCGCTCGCGGCCGCCGGCGCATTCGCCGGATGGACGCTCCTGTACGGTCTCGACTTCGGTCTCATCCTGATCCTCGGGGCTTCGGTCGCCCTGCTTCTGCTTCCGACGCTCGAGGCGCGGATGCGGCGCGTGCGCCTCGGGATCTCGACGTGGGCGCTCTTCCTCGGAGGGGCGGTCGCCGGCAGTCTCCCCTTCCTGCTCTCCCTCGCGGTGCGAGGCGCCCTCGACGACTTCGTGCGCATCTCGTTTTTCGAGATCCCCCGCTGGGTGACGCCGGCGTGGGGGCTTCCCGCCCCGTCGGTCTCGAAGGCCCTCTTCCCGGTCCGCGACTTCCCGGCGCTCTCGACGCTCGTCGCCGGCGTCGGAACGGAGTTCTTCTTCGTGATGGCGCTCCTCGGGATCGCGGCCGCGGCGCTCCTTCTTCGGGCCTCGGCCGCGGAGCTCGAGCCGGAGGACCGTGCCGCTTGGATCGCGATCTGCGTGGCGGCCTTCGGCCTGCGCGGCGTCCTCGGCCGGGCCGACACGATTCACCTCGGGTACTACGCGATCTTCGCCGGCGTGCCGGCCGTCTGGCTGCTGCGCCGTGCCTGGCGCTCGTCGCCGCGCGGGGCGCTCTTTCTCCTCGCTCTGATCTTTCTCGTCATGCGGCTGCACCCCTTTGCCCGCGTCGAGGACACCGCCAATTTCGTCGTCGCCGCGGCGAAGGCCGGACCGGAGGGCCTCGAGCCCCCCCGCGGCGGCGGGGAGCGCATCCCGGTGGGACAGGCGAAGAGCTACGACGCCTTCCGCCGGGCGATCGACGCGCGGCTGCCGACCGAAGAGACGTTCTTCGACTTTTCGAACCAGCCGGTCCTCTACTTCTTCGCGGACCGCGTCCCTCCCGTGCGCTACCACACGGTCGCGCAGTACGAGTCTCCGGAGAAGCAGCGCGAGGTCCTCCGGATCCTCGAAGCGAAGAAGCCTGCGGTCGTCGTGTACACCGAGACTTTCTACTGGGCTCTCGACGGCGTCACGAACGTCGAGCGCGCGCCGGAAGTCGCGCGCTATCTCGCCGAGCACTACGACAAGCAGCCCGGAGACGATTCCTGGCGCCTCGCGCTTCGCAAGCCCGGGCGCTGAGAAGCGGCCGGCTCTCCGCGGAGCTTCCGGCCCTCAGGCGCGTACGCGGTTTTTGAGCACGCCGACGTTCTCGATCTCCACTTCGACGAGATCGCCGGGGGTGAGCGGCCCGACCCCCGCCGGCGTCCCGGTCAGGATCAGGTCTCCCGGATTCAGGGTCATCATCCTCGAGACGTAGCCCACGAGGAACGCGGGGGAAAACACGACGTTCGACGTCCGCGACGACTGTTTCACCGCTCCGTTGACGCGGGTCTGAATGGCGAGGTCGGAGGGATCGAGGTCCGCAACGAGCTCCGGCCCGATCGGACAGAAGGTGTCGAAGGATTTCGCGCGCGCGAACTGGCCATCTTTTTTCTGCAGGTCGCGCGCGGTAACGTCGTTGGCGCAGCAGACTCCGGCGAGGGCTTCGAGGAATCGCTCCGGCGGCCAGCTCTTGATCCGCCGGCCGATGACGAGCGCGAGCTCCCCTTCGTAGTCCACGCGGCGGGACTCCGGGGGAATCCGGATGTCTCCGCCGTCGGGAAGCAGCGCCGACGGCGCTTTGAGGAAGAGAAGCGGATCCTCTTCCGGCGCGACGTTGCCCATCTCGGCCGCGTGCTCGCGATAGTTGCGTCCCACGCATATGATCTTCGACGGGGGCGGCGGCGCCTCCGCCGATCCGAACGGAATCCTTCTCACTCCTCCCACGCTTCCTCCGTCAGCTGCCCGGAATAGACCTCGCGGGCGTCCCCCTGCAGCGTCACGCCGTCGAGCGACCCGGGGCCCGAAGGCAGATCGACCGTGAACGCGACGCCGCTTCGCGTCTCGCAGAGGACCGGCGGACAGACGCGCCCTTCCCGAGAGGCGACGACGGCCGCCGCCACGACGCCGGAGCCGCAGGCGAGCGTTTCGCCTTCGATCCCGCGCTCGAAGGTGCGAATCGCGAAGCGGCCCGGCTCGAGGACTTCGACGAAGTTGACGTTGCTCCCGCCCGCGGGAAGGTCCGGATGCCAGCGGAGCGGCGGAGCGAGGCGCTCGATCGGAAGGTCCGCCAGCCCGCGCTCGACGAAGACGACGAGATGCGGCACGCCCACCGGCATCGGGATCGCCGTCGCGGGCATTCCGTCGCCGAAGGCGCGCACCGGCGCCCGCGGCGCCTCGAGCGGCGGAAGGCGGAGCGTCACGCTCCGGCCCTCGACTCTCGCCGGGATCACCGCCCACCCGGTCTCGATCACGGGATCGCCCGTCGAGAGGCCGTGCCGGACGGCGTAGCGCGCCGCGCACCGCGTTCCGTTTGCGCAGAACGACGCGAGGCTTCCGTCCGAGTTGTAGTAGTCGAGGCGCAGCCGCCCCTCCTCGCCTTTCGACAAGAAGAGAGCGCCGTCGGCCCCCACCGAGAGACCGCGCCGGCAGACGAGCGCGAGCCTTCTCAAGTCCTCCTTCGTCGCGGCGCGGCCGTCCGACTCGAAGAGGAGGAAATCGTTGCCGCCTCCAGCCACCTTGGTGAAACGCGCGGGAAGCGACATCGGAGAAGTTTACGAAGGGAAGCAGGAGACTGTCATCCGGGTCTTTGCTCGCCGTCGTCGGCGCTTCAGAATGGTTCGGCGACCGCCTCGGCGGAAGCCGCTCCGAGATTTCCGGCCCCGTCGACCGCGCGCACCGTATAGCGATAGCGGCGCCCCGGCGGAACCGACGAGTCGGTGAAGAACGTATCGGCGACCGGCGTGCGCGTCAGCGGGACGGGCGGCGAGTCCCCGTCGGCACGAAAGACGAGATACCCGACGACGTCGGGAGACGGAGAGGCGTCCCAGACGAGCCGCACGACGTCCGCTTCGGAGAGCGCGTCCAAGCGCGGCGGCGCCGCGGGCGGATAGACGTCGTTGTAGACGATTCCCGCCTCGGACGCGGGAGGCCCTTCCAGCCGCGGCTTGCCGGCGATCGTCGCGCGCACCGTGTACATGTAGGAGGAGCCGTAAGCGACCGTCGTGTCTACGAACGAGGCGCCGGTCACGGGCGACGCGTTGACGGGTCTCTCGTACTCCTCCTGCGGCAGCCGGCGGCGGTAGACGAAGTACCCTCCGGGCGAGGTCGGCCGGCCGAGCAGATCCTCCTCGGGCGGCGTCCACTCGAGACAGATCCGTCCCTCTTCCGCGGTGACCTCGCCCAGGACCGGCGCGCGGGGCGGCACATCGGGCGCGAGCGTCACGAGATTCGAGAGCGGGCTTCTCTCCCCTTCCCGGCGGGTCGAGACGACGGCGTAGGCCAGGGTCGGAACCGTCGTCCCCTTTTCGAGCAGGGGAAGCAGGTCGTCTCGGTAGATGACGCTCGCCCCGAGCGAATGCTCTCCGAGGGAGGCCGCCGGCAGCGCCGCCACGAGCTTCGCCTCCTTGTAGAAGGACTCTTCCGCCTGCCGCACGGCCATCGCCTCGCGCCGGGCGGTCGCGAGGGGCGCCTCGTCGGTGCGCGGCCCCGAGGCAGCCGGAGCGCGCGCCGTCTGCGTGATGGCCGGCGAGGCGCCGACGACGCGATACACCTCGATCGACGCGAGGTCGGTCAGCGACGCGCCCGTCAGGAGCCGGTCCGGGTAGGAGAAGGTCAGGACGGCTTCGCCCCCCTCCTGCTCGACCGAGAGGTCGGAGACCGCGCGGGGTCCGCGCGGAAGCGGAGGCGAAGGGTCTCCCTTCTTGCCGCAGGACAGGAGGACCAGGGCCGCGAGAAGCGGGGCGGCGCGGCGCGCGCCGAGCACGTCTAGCGGAGGACGGCCGGCGGCGGAAAAACGGGCCGCGGCTTCTTCACAGGACGTAACGCGAAAGGTCTTCGCTCTGCACGAGGTCGGAGAGAGCGCTCCGGACGTCCTCGAGCTCGATCGAGATACGCCGCCCGGCGTTCTCGGGGCCGGCGAAGGAGATGTCCTCGAGCAGCCTCTCCAGGATCGTGTGAAGCCGACGCGCGCCGATGTTCTCGAGGGCCCGGTTGACGGCCTCCGCGTCCCGCGCGATCTCGCGGATGGCTTGCTCGGAGAAGAGGAGCTCGACGCCTTCGGCCCCGAGGAGCGCCCGATACTGTTTCAAGAGTGCGTTCTCCGGCTCCGTCAGGATCCGGACGAAGTCCTCCTCCGTCAGGGAGTCGAGCTCGACGCGGATCGGGAAGCGGCCCTGGAGCTCCGGGATCAGATCCGAAGGCTTGGAGACGTGGAAAGCGCCGGCGGCGATGAAGAGGACGTGGTCGGTCTTGACGAAGCCGTACTTGGTGTTGACCGAAGTCCCTTCGACGATCGGAAGCAGATCCCGCTGAACTCCCTCGCGGGAGACGTCGGGGCCGCGCCCCGACTCGCGCCCGGCGACCTTGTCGATCTCGTCCAGGAAGACGATTCCGGAGGACTGCGCGCGTTCGGCCGCTTCGCGAGCGACCTGGCCGGGGTCCACGAGACGCCCTTCCTCTTCGGCCTGGAGGATCTCGCGGGCCTCGGCGACCGAGGTCTTGCGCCGCTTCTTCTTGCCGCCGAAGAGGCCCGGGAGCATCTCCTTGACGTTGATATCCATCTCTTCGACGCCCTGATTCGTCACGATCTCGAAGGAAGGGAACGTCTTGTCGGCGACCTCGACGTCCACCATCCGGTCCTCGAGCTTCCCTTCCTGCAGCAGCGTGCGCAGGTGCGCGCGCGTCTCCTCCCCCTCGCGCTCCGGGAGGATCGGCATGAGGAGCTCGATCAGCCGCTGCTCGGTTCGGGCGCGGGCGCGATCGCGGATCTCCGCGGTTTTCTCCTCGCGCACCATCTGGACCGCGACTTCGGTCAGGTCGCGGACGATCGACTCGACGTCCCGGCCGACGTAGCCGACCTCGGTGAACTTGGAGGCTTCGACTTTCAGGAACGGCGCTCCCGCGAGCCTCGCGAGCCGGCGCGCGATCTCGGTCTTTCCGACCCCGGTCGGCCCGATCATCAGGATGTTCTTCGGCAGGATCTCGCGAGCCATCTCGGGATCGAGACGCTGCCGCCGCCACCGGTTGCGCAGGGCGACCGCGACCGCCTTCTTCGCCTTCTTCTGCCCGACGATGAACTTATCGAGCTCGGACACGATCTCCCGGGGCGTCAGGGACGCCGGGTCCTGGCGAACCTCTTGCGCTGCCTTCTCGCCGGGCATCAAAAACACCATACGGGAATAGTAATCAGTTTCCGGCTTCGGGATCGGACGGAGACCCGAAACGGGCGGCCGCGGACTCCTCTAAATCTCCTCGAGGGTGATCTTGTCGTTGGTGTAGATGTCGATCGAGGACGCGATCGTCAGCGCCTCCCGCGCGATGGCGGCGGCGCCGAGATCCGGCCGGTGACGCAGCAGGGCCCGCGCGGCGGCGAGGGCGAAGGGCCCGCCCGACCCGACCGCGAGCAACCCCTCCTCCGGCGTGATCAGGTCTCCGGTCCCGGAGATCAGCAACGACGTGCTCTTGTCGGCGACGATCAGGAGCGCTTCGAGCTGCCGGAGCATCTTGTCGGTGCGCCACTCCTTGGCGAGCTCGATCGAGGAACGCTCGAGATTGCCTCGGTGCTCCTCGAGCTTCGCCTCGAACCGGGAGAAAAGCGCGAAGGCGTCGGCCGAGGAGCCGGCGAAGCCCGCGATCACGTCGCCGCCCTTCAACCTCCGGATCTTCGCGGCCGTGTGCTTCATCACGGTGGTTCCATGGGTGACCTGGCCGTCCGAAGCCATGGCCACGCGCCCGTCCAGGCGCACGCAGATCACCGTCGTCCTTCGCCACTCGAGCCGCGGGAGCATCGCGAGGAGGATACCGCAGCGACGGCCCGTTCAACGGGGCGCGGGCGGGGCCGCGAGCGCGGCGAGCGCCGCTTCGACGACGGCGTCCTCGCGACCCGGTCCCGACGGAGGCCGGTCGGCTGCGGCGACATCCGGCGACAGGCCGCGCCCCTCGTAGGAGCGCCCTGCGAGGTCGCGGATCGAGCGCTTCGAGATCCAGAGCGTCGAGCCGTCGGAAAGCTTCTGCGTCGCCGCGCCGCCCGACAGCATACCGGCCGTCTCTTCGCCGACGATCGGACCGATCGCGTGCGTGCGGAAGTTCAGCGCGAGCGCCTCGCCAGCGCTCGCCGTTCCGGAGTTGACGAGGAGCGCGACGGGCAGCTTCCGGTATTCCGGCGGGACGATGCGTTTCCCCTCCCGGGTCACGACCTCGTAATCGCGCGCGCTCCACTGCCCGCGGAGGAAGGTCGTCAGGATGTTGGGATCGTAGCCGCCGCTGTTGCCCCGGACGTCGACGAGCACCCCCTGGATCGAATCCCAGCCCGCGAGCTCGGGCCGGGCCTTCGCGGCGTCGTCGCGATCGAGCAGCAGGTCCACGACCGCGAGCGCGGTCTCCGCGCTCATCCCCCAGAGGTGGAGGTACGCGTATTTCCGGCCGTCGCGCGAGAGCACGCGAGCGCTCTTCCAGACGAGCGCGTCTCCCGGTTCTTCCGGCTGGCGGAAGAGGAGCGCGGTCTTTTCTTCCGCCGCGTCCGCGGGTTTCCAGACGACTTCGACGGACGATCCCACCGTCCCTTCGAAGACGAAGAAAAGATCTCGAAAGTTGACGCCCTCGGTTCCGTAACGCCGACCGCCGACGGAAAGG
>JBKPSZ010000077.1:0-11029 GCA_046735265.1 Acidobacteriota bacterium
GTACCTGCTCGCGGAAGGCAACTACGAAGTGGTCCTCTGCGAGCGCGGCGTGCGGACATTCGTGAACCACACCCGCAATACCCTCGACCTCTCGGCGATCCCGTACGTCCAGCGCATCTCGCACCTTCCGATCCTCGTCGATCCCTCGCACGGCACGGGCAAGCGTCAGAAGGTGCTCCCGCTCTCCCGCGCGGCCGTGGCCGTCGGCGCCGACGGGTTGCTGATCG
Organism: Acidobacteriota bacterium; assembly: GCA_046735265.1. Classification (GTDB taxonomy): domain Bacteria; phylum Acidobacteriota; class Thermoanaerobaculia; order UBA5066; family Gp7-AA6; genus DATBFU01. The sequence continues at coordinate 228 of JBKPSZ010000077.1, forward strand.
AGGTCCACGACCATCCCGAGGCCGCGCTCTCCGACGGCCCTCAGGCACTTCTTCCGGAGATGTTCACCGAGCTCATGGAGCAGGTGCGGCGCCTCGCCCCTGTCCTGGGGCGCTCTACGTGAAGGGTCTGCTCGTCCTGGAGGACGGCGCCGTGTTCCGCGGCGAGACGATCGGTCGTCCCGGCACGTCGTTCGGCGAGATCGTCTTCAACACCGCGATGAGCGGGTATCAGGAAGTCTTGACGGATCCGTCCTACGCGGGGCAGATCGTCGTGATGACCGCCGCGCACGTCGGCAACTACGGCGTCCGCCTGTCGGAGGCGGAGTCGGACCGCGTGCACGTGGCCGGCTTCGTCGCGCGCGACTTTCCGCCGCGGTGGAGCGGATCCGGCGGAGAAGAGAGTCTCGCCGACTACCTGGGCCACGCGGGCGTGGTCGGTCTCGACGGCCTCGACACGCGCGCGCTCGTTCGCCGGATCCGCACCAAGGGAGCGATGCGGGCCGGGCTCTCGACCGAGATCGAAGACCCGGAGGCGCTGCTCGCCCGCGTCCTGGAATCGCCGCCGATGCTCGGAAGCGATCTCGCGCTGGCGGTCTCCCCACGGGAAACCGAAGTGTTCGACACCCCTCGACCCCGCTACCGCGTGGCGGCGGTGGACTACGGGATGAAACGCAATATCGTGCGGTTATTGAACGCGGCGGGCTGCGGCGTGACAGTCTTTCCGGCGGACACGTCGGCCGAGCGCATCCTCTCGGTCGACCCGGACGGGATCTTCCTGTCGAACGGTCCGGGGGATCCGGCGGCGCTCCCCGGCCCGATCGCCACGATCGAGAAACTCGTCGGCCGGCGGCCGATCTTCGGGATCTGTCTCGGACACCAGCTCCTCGGTCTCGCGCTCGGCGCGCGGACCTTCAAGCTGAAGTTCGGACACCGCGGCGCGAACCACCCGGTCGCCGACCTGACGACGGGCGCGGTCGCGATCACGTCGCAGAACCACGGGTTCGCCGTAGACCCGGAGACGCTGCCTCGCGAAGTGGAGGCGACCCATCGGAATCTGAACGACGGCACGCTCGAGGGCTTCCGGCATCGCGACCTTCCCATCCTCGCCGCCCAGTTCCATCCGGAGGCGGCGCCCGGTCCGCACGACGCGAACGTTCTCTTCGAAGGCTTCCTCGACGCGATGGGCCGCGCGCCCGCCCGGGCCCTGCCGGCGGCCGGTTGATGCGGCTCGAGCTCGAAGTCGCCCTCGCCTACCTCCGCTCCCGCCCGTCGCGTCTCGTTTCGGCCGTGTCACTCCTCGCGATCTCGGGAATCGCGCTCGGCGTCGCCGCGCTCGTGGTCGCGATGGGACTCCTGTCCGGCTATCGGGGCGAGATCCGCGAGAAGCTCGTTGGCGCCAACGCCGAGGTCGTGGTCTATCCGCTCGCGCCCGCGTCCCCGGAGGAGATTCGGAGCGTTCGGGCCCGAATCGAGAAAGTGCCGGGGGTCCGCTCCACGGCCCCCGTCGTGTACCAGACCGGTCTCGCGGCCTCGGCCGCGTCGCCCGATGGCGTGGACGTGGTGCTCAAGGGCATCGACTCGGCCGACGAGACGCGCGTCTCGCCGCGGATCGCGGCCTCGCTCGGAGCGTTCGACGCGCCCGGGGCGGACGGATCGCCGTCGGTGGCGATCGGCGCCGAGCTCGCCCGGCGTCTCGACGTCCGCCGCGGCGACCCGATCACGCTCGCGGTGTCGGACGCCTCCGCGCAGACGACCGGCTTCGTCCCCCGGACGGGGCGCTTCCGCGTGGCCGGGGTCTTCCGAACGAATTTCGCCGAATACGACTCGGAGTGGATCTTCCTCGACCGGGAAGTTCTCCGCGCGCTGACGCGCATGGCCGGTGCCGCCAACGTCGTCGAAGTCGGTCTCGAACCGATGGCCGAAGGCGAGGGGACGCTCGAATCCGTCCAGGACGATCTGCGCGAGGTCGCCCGCCGGATCGGGCTTTCGCGCTGGATCTCCGTCGGCGAGCACCGGCCGTCGCGCCGCGAGCGGATTCTCACGGCCGTCCGGTCGGCGGCGGGGGACACGTTCTCGGTCGCGGACACGCTCACGATGAACGGCGGGCTCTTCGCCGCGCTCCGGGTCCAGCAGACGACGCTCTTTCTCGTCATCGGCCTGATCGTCGGAGTCGCGACCTTCAACGTCGTGGCGACGCTCGTCATGACGGTCCAGGAAAAGAAGCGCGACATCGGGGTCCTCTCGGCGATCGGCGCCGCCCCGCGCTTCTTCTCGCGCCTCTTTCTCTGGTTCGGGGGGATGCTCGGCGGGACGGGCGTCGTGGCGGGAATCGCCTTCGGAAGCCTCCTCTGCTGGGCCCTGACCGCCACCCGGTTCCTCTCCTTCCCCCCCGGCGTCGCGGAGATCTACTTCGTTTCCTTCATCCCGTTTCGCGTGCGCGCGATCGATCTCGGCGCGATCGTGGCCGTCTCGACGCTCGTCATCGTGCTCGCTGCCTGGCTCCCGGCCCGCCGCGCCGCGAGACTCGACATCGCCGAGGCGTTGCGCTACGAGTGAGCTCCTCTCCGTCCGGGCGCGTCGGCGTTCGCGCCGGGATCGTGGACATGGAGAGCAATACGACGCTCGTGCAGAGCTTTCCGGCGCACGCAGCGTCGCCGCGGAGCCCCGGTCCCTTCCCCGCCATCATTCTCTTCCACGACCACTTCGGCCTCGGGCCCTCGACTCGAGCCGTCGCCAATCGATTCGCCCGCGAGGGCTTCTACCTCCTCGCGCCGAACTTCTACGCGCTTCCCTCCTCCTTCGCGTCGGTGGCGCCCGAGTTCATGCGAAGTCAGACGGTCGGGTTCTACGGCCCGTCGGAAGAGGACGCGGCGCTCGAGCGCTCGCGGACGCTGAGGGACGAGAGGACCGCATTGATCTTCGATCAGGCCGTCCGGTACCTCGACGGCCGGGCGGTGGTCCGGCCGGGCGCCTTCGGTGTGATCGGCTTCGGGACCGGCGCGCGCCGGGCGCTCGGGGCGGCCTGCGCGCTTCCCGCGCGCGTGAATGCCTGCGTGCTCGTCGCGCCGGACGGAGTCGGAGAGTCCGATCCACTCCCGCCGGGCCAGGCGGACCCCCTCGAGGCGGCGGCGTCGCTCGCCGCGCCGGTCCTGCTCCTCTACGGAGGGCTCGACACCGAGGCCCGGGAGCCGGAACGGGAACGCGTCCGCGGACGGCTCGCCTCGCTCGGAAAACCGGTCACCCTCGAGATCCTGCGGGGCGCCGGCCCCGGGTTCTTCTTCTCGGACCGCGAGGGTTACCGCGCGCGGGCTTCGCGAACGGCCTGGGACAAGTCCCTCTCGTTCTTGAAGAACGCGCTCGACGCACCTAAGGCCATCGTGAAGGGACCGGGTCCGGTCATATAATCGCCGACGCCTTCCCAGGAGGATCCATGTCCAGAGTCGCGACGAAGCGTTGGCTTGCGGGCGCGCTGTGTCTGGCGGCCTTTCCCCTGGTCGGACAGACGTGCGAGGAATGGCAGTGGTCCAACCCCCGTCCGGGAGGAAACCGGCTGGGAGGTGTCGCCTGGGGCAACGGCGGGTTCGTCGCCGTGGGGACCGCGGGCACCCTCTTGAGGAGCCCGGACGGCGGAGAGTGGACGGCGGGGCGCATCGCGCCGCGCTTGAACCTGCGCGACATCGTGTGGGCCGGATCGCAGTTCGTGGCCGTCGGGGACTCCGGCGCCGTGTGGACGAGCGAGGACGGCCTGGCCTGGAATCCCCAGACGACCGGAAGCCTGGCGAACCTGCGGCGGGTGATCTCCGGCGACGGGCGGCTCGTGGCCGTCGGGGACGGCGGCGCGATTCTGACGTCGCGGGACGGGCGGAGCTGGTCCGCCGCCGCTTCCGGCACCGACGCGGACCTGCACGACGTCGCCTTCGGAGGAGGCCGTTTCGTGGCGGTGGGCGAGGATGCGACGCTGCTCGCGAGCGCCGACGGTTCGCGGTGGGTCCGCTCGACCACTCCGACCATCGGTTCCTTCGGCTCGGTCGGATGGAACGGACAGGCTTTCGTGACCTGGGGCAACATCTTTCCCGGATATGCGTTGATCCTCGCGAGCTCCGACGGACTGAACTGGTCCGGCGACTCTCCCAACATCCAGGGGCAGATGTTCGGCCTGTTCTGGGCCGGTTCGGCCTGGATCGGCGTCGGAGAGAACGGACTCATCTATCGCAGCGAGGACGGCGTGCAATGGAGCCGCGTCCCCACTCAGGCGGACAGCGATCTGACGCGGCTGGCCTCGGACGGGACGCACCTGATCGCCGTCGGCGGCAAGGGGACGATCCTCGCGAGCGAAGACGGCCTCACGTGGAACAGCCGCTTCCCGGGGTTGCGCTCGGCGCTTCGGGACGCGGCCTTCGACGGACGCACCTGGGTCGCGGTCGGCGCCTATGGCGTCATCACCGTCTCGACCGACGGCGAAACGTGGCATCGCGCCGATTCGGGCGTGGGCGGCTGGATTCTCGCCGTCGCATCGAACGGCTCCCGGTTCGTGGCCGTCGGGGAACGGGGGAAGATCCTGACGAGCCCGGACGGAACGAGCTGGACCCTCCGCGCGCAGCAGGACGACGGCGTTCTCTACGACGTGATCTGGGACGGCGAGCGCTTTCTCGCGGTCGGCACCGGAGGGCAGGTTCTGGAGAGCCGGGACGGGACGGCCTGGACCCGCATCGCGGCGGTGATCCAGAACGACTTGAACGGGATCGCGTGGAACGGCTGGACCTATGTCGCCGTCGGCGGCCAGGAAGCGCGCCTGATTCTCTCGAGCTCCGACGCGGCGAACTGGACGATCGCCTACGCCCGCTCGGGCGGCCGCCTCTCGGGCGTCGCCTGGACCGGAACGGCCTACATCGCGGTCGGCGACGACGGGAACGTCCTGACGAGCGCCGACGGCCTCGACTGGGCCGAGGCCGCCGCCGGCACTTCGAAGTCCCTCTACGCCGTCGCGTGGACCGGATCGCACGCGATCGCGGTCGGCGAGGGCGGGACCCGGATCGAGAGCGCGGACGGAATCGCCTGGTCCGTGGCCGATTCCGGTACGACGAACGACCTCTTGGGCGCCGTCTGGATGGGCGGGAGGCTTCTCGTGCTCGGCCGGTCGGGAACGATCCTGACCGCTCAGTGCGGCGCCGCTGCGCCGACACCGCAGCCCTCCGGCGCGGAGCCGGGGCGGCGAACGCGGGTGGTGACTCGGGGCTGAGCGCCCGTCCTCGTCGGTCCGGCGGTTTGGAGCTTGCCGATCGAGCTCCAAACCCCTAATCTCCGCGGGATGCCCCGGCGGACCGATATCCGGTCGATCCTCGTCATCGGCTCGGGTCCCATCGTCATCGGCCAGGCCTGCGAGTTCGACTACTCGGGAACGCAGGCGGTCCGGGCTTTGAAGCGCGAGGGTTTCCGGGTCATCCTCGTCAACTCCAACCCGGCCACGATCATGACCGATCCGGAGCTCGCGGACGCGACCTACGTCGAACCGCTGACCCCCGAATTCCTGGAGCGGATCATCGAACGGGAACGGCCCGACGCGATTCTGCCCACCGTCGGCGGCCAGACCGCGTTGAACCTCGCGCTCGCGCTCTCCGACCGCGGCGCCCTCGAGAAGTGGAGCGTGCGCCTGATCGGCGCGAGCGAGGCCGCCGTGCGGCTGGCCGAGGACCGCGAGCTCTTCAAACGGGCGATGCTCGAGATCGGCGCGGAGGTGCCGCGCTCCGGGACGGCGCGATCGGTGGCCGAGGCGGAAGCGGTGATCCGCGAGATCGGCCTGCCGGCCGTCGTGCGCCCCTCCTTCACCCTGGGAGGAACGGGCGGCTCCTCCCCCCGCACGCGGGAGGAGTTCCGGAGCGCGGTCGAGTACGGGCTCGCGGAGTCTCCGGCGCACGAGGTGCTGATCGAGGAGTCGGTCGAAGGCTGGAAGGAGTTCGAGCTCGAGGTGATGCGCGACCACGCGGACAACGTGATCGTCGTCTGCTCCATCGAGAACTTCGACGCGATGGGCGTCCACACCGGCGACTCGATCACCGTGGCGCCTCAGATGACGCTTTCGGACCGCCAGTTTCAGGAGATGCGCGACGAAGCGAAGGCCGTCATCCGAAAGGTGGGGGTGGACACCGGCGGGTCCAACATCCAGTTCGCAGTCGAGCCGCTGACCGGGCGGCGCGTCGTGATCGAGATGAATCCCCGCGTCTCCCGCTCCTCGGCGCTCGCTTCCAAGGCCACGGGCTTCCCGATCGCGAAGATCGCCGCGCTGCTCGCCGTCGGATACCGCCTCGACGAAATCCCCAACGACATCACGCGCAAGACTCCCGCCTGCTTCGAGCCGGCGCTCGATTACGTCGTCGTGAAGATCCCGCGCTGGACGTTCGAGAAGTTCCCGAGCGCCGACCCGCGATTGACGATCCAGATGAAGTCGGTCGGCGAAGCGATGGCGATCGGCCGGACCTTCGCCGAGGCGCTCGGAAAGGCGATCCGGTCGCTCGAAATCGGGCGGGACGGTCTGGACGACGGCGGCCCGGAGCTGCCGCGGGAGGTCCTCCTCTCGAAGCTCTCGGTTCCGACGTGGGAGCGGGTGTTCCACTTGAGGCGCGCGTTTCTCGCGGGCCTGACGGTCGAGGAGATCGCTTCGCGCACGCGGATCGATCCGTGGTTCCTGGACGCGATCGGGCGGATGGTGGACGAGGAGGGCCGCCTCGCGGGCCGCCGCCCAGCGGACCTCTCGCGCGAGGAGCTCGCGCGCGCCAAGCGGTTCGGTCTCTCGGACCGGTCGATCGCGCGGGCGATGGGGGTTCGCGAGGCCGAGGTCCGCGAGCGCCGGAAGTCTCTGGGCGTCGTGCCGGTCTACAAGACCATCGACACGTGCGCCGCCGAGTTCGAGGCGGAGACACCGTACTTCTATTCGACCTACGAGGAGGAGAACGAGTCGCTGCGCACGCCGAAGAAGAAGGTGGTCGTCCTCGGAGGGGGCCCGAATCGGATCGGCCAGGGGATCGAGTTCGACTACTGCTGCGTGCACGCCTGCTACGCGCTCTCCGAGCGCGGTTTCGAGACCGTGATGATCAACTGCAACCCGGAGACGGTCTCGACCGATTACGACACTTCCGATCGCCTCTACTTCGAGCCGCTGACCTTCGAGGACGTCTCCACCGTGCTCGACAACGAGCGCCCCGACGGCGTCCTCGTCCAGTTCGGCGGACAGACTCCGCTCAAGCTCGCGCGCGCGCTCGAGGAGGCGGGGTATCCGATCTGGGGCACGTCGCCCGAATCGATCGATCTCGCGGAGGACCGGGGCCGCTTCGGTCAGCTCCTCGCGCGTCTCGGCCTGCGCGCGCCCGAGCATGCCGAGGCGCGGACCCAGGCCGAGGCCCTCGAGGCCGCCCGGCGCATCGGGTATCCCCTCATGGTGCGCCCCTCCTACGTCCTCGGCGGCCGCGCCATGGCGGTCGTCTTCGACGACGAACATCTGGCGCGGTACGTCGCCCGCGCTCTCGAGAGCTCGCCCGAGCATCCCGTGCTGATCGACCGGTTCCTGGACGACGCGTTCGAGTACGACGTGGACGCGCTCTCCGACGGCCGGGAGACGTGGATCGGCGGCATCCAGCAGCACATCGAAGAGGCGGGAATCCACTCGGGCGACTCGTTCTCCGTCCTCCCGGCCTGGAAGGTCTCCGCCGAGCTCCTCTCGGAGATGCGCGACGCGACACGGCGCCTCGCGAGCGCGCTCGAGGTGCGGGGGCTCGTCAACATCCAGTTCGCGACGCAGCGCGGCGCGCTCTACGTCCTGGAGGTCAATCCCCGAGCTTCCCGGACGGTCCCCTTCGTTTCGAAGGCGATCGGCGTTCCGATGGCCCGAGCGGCGGCGCTCCTGGCGGCGGGGGAGACCCTCGGTTCTCTCGGCCTTCCCCCCGAGCGCGACCCGGCGGACTTCTTCATCAAAGGCCCGGTCTTTCCGTTCAAGAAGTTTCCGGGCGAAGACACCCTGCTCGGCCCCGAGATGAAGTCGACGGGAGAGGTCATGGGCATCTCGCCCCGCTTCGGCGGCGCGTTCGCCAAGGCCTGCGAGGCCGTCGGCACGCGCCTGCCGCGTGCAGGCCGGGCGTTTCTCACCGTAAACCCCTTCGACAAGGCGGCCGCGATTCCGATTGCGCGGGAGCTCCGGGACCTCGGCTTCTCCCTCTGCGCCACGGAGGGGACGAAGGCCGCTCTGGAGGCGGCCGGCCTCTCGGCCGACGCGGTCTACAAGGTCAACGAGGGGCACCCCAACGCCGTCGACCGGATGGAGGCGGGCGACATCCAGCTCGTCATCAACACGCCGCTCGGCCGCGAGTCGCATTTCGACGAAGCCGCGATCCGTGCCGCGGCTCTGCGCCTGTCGATCCCGTGCCTGACGACGCTCTCGGCATCGGCGGCGGCCGTCGAGGCCATTCGGGCGCTGCAGGAAGGGGTGGGAACGGTGGCGGCCTTACAGGAATACCATCGCGGGTGAGCAAGAATTCGGGTGATCGGGTCATCGGATCATCGGATCATCGATTCAAGGTGATTCCGGTCTCCCGATGATCCGATCCCCCGAGGATCCGATCGTCCCATTCTCCGAGGACCCGATACCTCGGCGACCCGGGACGCCGGCGCGCCTCCTTCTCTTCGTCGCGGCTCTCGCCGGCTACGGCCTCGCGCTCACCGTTGCATTTCCGCCCGGCGCGCCCGATCGCCTTCCGGTCCTCGGCCTCTCGATTCTGCTCGCGCTCGCCGCCGCGCAGCGCTGGGCTCGGGGCGCGATCCTCTTCGCGTTCCTCTTTCCGCTCTCCGGCCTGGCCGCGCGTCTCTCCGGCGGAACCGATCCCACAGCGTGGCCGACGCTCCTCTTCGCCGGTGTCGCCGTCGGCTGGACCTTCCGGTTCATCTACGACTTCGACACGCGGCCCGACTCGTCCTCCTCCGACCGCGTCCTCGCGGCTCTCCTCGCTCTCTGGGCCCTGTCCGCGCTCCTCGCAGTGGTCGAGGCCCGGACGCTGTGGGCGGTCGCGCACGGCCTCGCGCTCCGCACGGTGAACGGCGAGGGCCTGCCGGAGTCCACGGCGATCCGCGAGAGCCTCCTCTCCTTCGGAGCCCTCGCTTCGGGCGCCGGATTCCTTCTGATGATGCGGCGGTCGGGCGATGCCATCCGGCGGCGGACCCTGGAGGCGGCGCTCGCCGGCACCGCTCTGTCGGCCGCGGTGGCGATTCTCCAGAAGCTCTCTCTCTTTCCACCCGAGTCGCATCCGTACTGGCGGATGACGGGCCGGCTCTCCGGCGGCTCGGTGGATCCGAACACGCTCGGGCTCTGCTGCGGGCTCGCCCTGGCGGCCGGCGCGGGCATCTGGGTCGCCGGGAAACGGAGGGCCCTCGCCGGGCTGGCGATCGCGCTCGACGTCGCCGGCCTCGTCTTGTCCGGTTCGCGCAGCGGACTGCTCCTCGCCGCGGGAAGCCTCCTCCTGCTCTTTCTCCTGCGTCGCGGCGCCCGAACCGCCCGCGCTGCCGTTCTCGCCGGCGCGGCAGGGGTGGTGTTTCTCCTGGCCCTGCTGCTCTTCTCCGCCTCTCCGGGAAGTCTCGGCGGCCGCCTCGTCTCGACCTTCGATTCCTCGCACGCGCTCGCGACGCGCGTCTCGGCGCGTCCGATCCTCTGGCGCGCCGCCTGGCGGCTCTTCCGCGAGAATCCGCTCCAGGGAGGGGGGATGGGGTCCTTCCAATGGCGGCTGCCGGATCTCCTCGCCGTCGAGGGAGCTCATTCCCCGATGCGGGACAACCCGGGAAGCGCCTACTTTCAGGCGCTGGCGGAGACGGGACTGATCGGTCTTCTCCTCCTTCTCGTGTTCGCCTTTCTCCTCGCGCGCGACGCGGTCCGTCGTCTCGTGCGCCACGACGGCGAGCCCGTCGAGGAGGCGTGCGCCCTCGCCGTTCTCGCTTTCCTCGGAGTGCTCGTCGTCGGGTCGCACTGGCTCGCGGCCGACGCGGGTCTCCTCTTCTTCCTCGTGGCGTCGGTCGCCGCTCGCGCGCCGGAAGCGGCAGCGCCCTTCCCGCGGCGCGCCTGGCTCGCGGCGGCCGTCGGCCTGTACGCCGTCGCGGGAACGGCGTCCGCGATCTCGACGGGACGCGTCGCGGAGACTTTTCGGTACGGCTCGCGCCTCGGCCTCTATCCGGCCGAAGTCGGAGAAGGCGGGCCGTACCAGTGGACCCGCCAGAACTTCGCCTTCTGGCTCTCGCCGCACGAGCGCTTCCGGTTCGCGCTCGCGAATTTCTCGCCGGTGGGCCTGCCGGTCGAGATCGTCGCGCTCTCCGAGGGACGCGCGATCTTCCGGCGGTCCCTCCCGCCGGGAGGGGTGGTCGTTCTACGCGTCGAGGGAGGCGCGACGCGCCCCGCCGAGCTTCGGTTCGCCCTCTCCCGGTCGTTCGTCCCCCGGCGGCTCGGAATCCCGGGCGGCGACGCGCGGCAGCTCGGCTTGAGAGCCGTGTTCCTGGACACGCCGTAGCCCCGGGACCCGGCGTGCAGCTCCAGTACCACCCCTCCACCGGCCGCCGCGCGGTCTCGATCGTGTCGCTCCGAGAGCGTGGCGAGCGCGTGCTCATCCTGTTCGTCGCGGTCGCGGCGGCGCTCGCCGTTTCGCTCTGGTGGACGGCACCGGGGGTGCTCGCGCGCGCGGCGCGCAAGGCGGGCCTGCCGGCGGCCGAGAGGGAGCTCGCCCGGAGCCGCGCTGCCGACGCCCGGGCGCGCGAGCGGGCCTCGCGCCTCGCCGACC
>JBKPSZ010000078.1:0-23431 GCA_046735265.1 Acidobacteriota bacterium
CTCGTCGGCAGCGTCGCGCCGCTCCCGTGGGATCTCGACCTCCTCCGTCGCAAGTTCGAGACCGTGCCGGGACTCGCCGACGACCTGAGATCGATCGGAATCTGGAGCCCCGCCTCGCTCTTCGGCGCGTTCGTTCTCGCCGGGCCGGACCTCGACCGGTTCCTCGCCGGCACTTCCGGGGTCCACACGGACGATCACCCCGTCATCGAGTTCTTCGCGCCTCGCTCGCTCTACGCGGAGACGGCCGCACCGAACGACGCGATGATCGAGGCGGCCCAGAGCGTGCTTTTCCCCCCGACAGCGAACGTGAAGGAGCTCGACCCGCACGAGACGTACCTTCTCGGATTCGCGCGGGCGTGCATGAACCGATTCGACTCCGCGATCCGCCTGATGGAGGCGAGCGTCGCGGGCGAGCCCCGCGACCCGAAGGCCTGGATCGGCCTCGGGAACCAGTACCGCGACCGAGGCCGTCTCGATGACGCGGCCGCAGCCTACCGCCGCGCCCTGGCCGTGGTGCCGGGCGAGCCCGAGGCCTCGCTCGAGCTCTCGGCGCTCCTTCGGGCGCGCTCCGACGCGGCCGGATCGGAAGCGGTGCTTCGCGCGGCGTTCGACGCGGCGCCCTCCGACGGAGCGCTGGCCTCGGCCCTGGCGGATTCGCTGATCCAGTCGGGCCGCGCGGACGAGGCGCTCGCCGCGGTGGCGAAAGCCCAGCCGGCGAACGCATCCGATCCCGGTCTCGAAATCCTGAGAGGGCGCGCCCTCTCCGCTGCGGGGCGGCGGGAGGATGCCTGGACGGCCTTGTCGCGGGCGCGCGGTATGGCGGGCGACGATGCGGCCCTCCTCGTCTCCGTGGGAGAGGGCTTCCTCGGCGCCGCGGCGCCGCGCGAGGCTTTGGCGTGCTTCCAGGCCGCCGCCGCGCTCGAGAGCGGGAATGTCGACGCTTTCCTCGGGCTCGCGCGAGCCAGCCGCGAGACCGGGGACCTCGTGGCCGCACGCGCGGCGAGAGATCGGGTGCGGGAGCTCGATCCCAGAAATCCGGGGCTCGCCGCCCTCGCTCTTCCCTGAGGCGCGGCGTCAGCCGGCCGGCGTTCGCCGCGGAGTCGGCCGGGCCGTCGGGCGAGTCGTCGGAGCAGAGTTCGTCTTCCGCCGCAGGACGAGCACGGACTCCGAAGTGTTCCCCTCCTGAACCGTGACACTCTGCCGGACCCAGGTCTTGCGGTCCTTCGACAGCTTCCAGACGCTCCGCTGCACGATCCGCCGCGGGTCGTCTTCGGGCCCCGCCGTCATCTCGAGCCAGAGCGAGGTCCGATCCTTGCCCCAGGCCACCGTCAGGAGCCCCTTGCCTTTCGTTCCGAGCGCCTTCTCGTAGGGTCGCCCATCCACGACGATGGTTTCCGACAGCAGGCGGCTCTTCGCCGGGTCCATCGAGGAGATCCAGATCTGGTTGCCGGTCTGGCGGACGTTCAGGGTCTCGCCTTTCATCGCCGGCGACACGTTGCGGCTCGCCGCCTCGTCGAGAACCCACACGCCCGTAAAGTCGAGCGGCGGCTTGCCGGAGTCGGTCCGGCCCGGAGAGGTCGCCGCCGGAGCGGGGGTCGGCGTCCGGGACGGCGACGCGAGCGCCGGAAGCGCCGCCGCGCCCGTGAGGAGGAGCGCCGCCGCCGCGCGTCTCACGCCCGGGCGCGCCTCCGCTCGTCCCCGAGCACGCGGCGGAGAAAGGCACCGGTGTGGGAGGCGCGAACGCCCGCGACCGCCTCGGGAGTGCCCTCGGCCACGATGTGCCCGCCGGCGTCGCCCCCCTCCGGTCCGAGGTCCACGATCCAGTCGGCGGTCCGGATCACGTCGAGGTTGTGCTCGATCACGACGACCGTGTTGCCTTTGTCGGTCAGCGACCGCAGCACGGAGAGGAGCTTCTTGATGTCGTCGAAGTGCAGCCCCGTCGTCGGCTCGTCGAGGAGATACAGCGTCCGGCCGGTCGAGCGCCTCGCGAGCTCTCGGGCCAGCTTGACGCGCTGCGCCTCTCCGCCCGACAGCGTCGTCGAGGACTGCCCGAGCTGGATGTAGCCCAACCCGACGTCCACGAGGGTGCGGCAGATGATCGCGATCGAAGGGATGTTCTCGAACAGCTCGAGCGCCTGCTCGGCCGTCAGAGCCAGGATGTCCGCGATCGACTTCCCCTTGTAGTGGATCTGCAGCGTCTCGCGGTTGTATCGCTTGCCGCCGCAGACGTCGCAGGTCACGTAAATGTCGGGCAGGAAGTGCATCTCGATCTTGAGCTGGCCATCCCCGCCGCAGGCCTCGCAGCGTCCCCCCTTCACGTTGAACGAGAACCGCCCCGGGGCGTAGCCGCGCGCGCGGGCTTCCGGCGTGCGGGACATCAGTTCCCGGATCGGGTTGAAGACGTTCGTGTACGTCGCGGGGTTCGACCGCGGCGTGCGGCCGATCGGGCTCTGATCGATGTTGATCACTTTGTCGAGCTCGAAGAGTCCCTCGATCCGATCGTGCCGGCCCGGGCGCTCGGCCGCGCCGTGCAGCGCGCGCGCGAGGCTGCGGTAGAGGATGTCGTTGACGAGCGTCGACTTGCCGGAGCCGGAGACGCCCGTGACGGCCGTCATGACGCCGAGCGGGAAGCGCACGTCGATCCCCTTCAGATTGTGCTCCCGGGCGCCGCGCACGACGACCGCCTTTCCGGAACCGGCGCGGCGGACCGCGGGCGTCGAGATCTCGAGCTCTCCCGAGAGGTATCGAGCGGTGAGCGATTCGGGGAAGCGGCCGAGATCGTCCGGCGTGCCCTGCGCGACCAAGCGTCCCCCGTGCACGCCCGCGCCCGGCCCGAGGTCCACGACCCAGTCGGCCGACCGGATCGTCTCTTCGTCGTGCTCGACGACGATGACCGTGTTGCCCAGGTCGCGCATCGAGAGGAGCGTGTCGATCAGCTTCCGGTTGTCCCGCTGGTGGAGGCCGATCGAAGGCTCGTCCAGGACGTAGAGGACGCCCATCAGCTTCGACCCGATTTGCGTCGCGAGTCGAATGCGCTGCGACTCGCCTCCGGACAGCGACGCGGCCGCGCGCGCGAGCGAGAGGTAGCCGATGCCGACGTTGGCGAGGAAGCCGAGGCGGTCGGACACCTCCTTCAGGATCTTTCCGGCGATTTCGCGTTCCCGCGACGTCATCCGGAGCGAGGCGAAGAACTCCGAGGCTTCGGCGATCGTGTCCGACGCGATCTCGTCGATCGCGCGTCCGCCGACCTGCACCGCGAGCGCTTCCGGCTTGAGTCTCCGCCCCTTGCACGTGGAACAGGGCTCGGCCGACATGTACGCCTCGAGCTCCGCGCGATGCTCCGGGTTCTCGGTCTCCCGGTAGCGCCGCTCGATCATCGGCACGATCCCCTCGAAGGAGGACCGCCAGTGGTACTCCCCCCTCTCGGCGACGTACGAGAACCGGATCTCGTCCTCTCCGGAGCCGTAGAGGATCACCTTCTGGGCCGCCTTGGGCAGCTTGGAGAACGGCTGGTCGAGTCGGAACTTGTAGTGCTTCGCGAGCGTCGCCATCTGCCGCGAGCGCCAGTTCGTCGAGCCCGGCTTCAAAATGGCGATCGCGCCGTCGGAGATCGACTTGTCCGGCGACACGACCAGACGCTCCGGGTCCGCCTTCAGGATCGTTCCGAGGCCGGAGCAGGCGGGACACGCGCCGTACGGGGAGTTGAAGGAGAAGAGGCGCGGCGTGATCTCGGTCAGAGACGTCCCGCAGTCGGGGCAGGCGTAGTTCGCCGAGAGGACCTCCTCGGGCCCGTCGGCGACGGCGATCGTGACGAGGCCGCCCGAGACGCGCGTCGCCGTCTCGATCGAATCGGCCAGGCGCCGGCGGTAGTCCTCGTCGTCCGCCGGCTTCGCGACGAGGCGGTCCACGACGAGCTCGATCGTGTGCTTCTTCTGCTTGTCGAGCTCCGGGGGATCGTCGAGGTCCCGGAGCTGCCCGTCGATGCGCGCTCGGAGGAAGCCCTCCTTGCGCATCTCGGCCATCTGCTTCTTGTACTCCCCCTTCTTTCCGGCGACGTAGGGGGCCAGGACCGTGAACCGGCTCCCCTCGGGCAGGCGGAGCGCGCGATCCACCATCTCCTGCACCGTCTGCGCCTGGATGGGGCGGCCGCACTTGGGGCAGTGAGGCTTGCCGATCGAGGCGTAGAGGAGCCGCAGGTAGTCGTAGATCTCCGTCACCGTGCCGACGGTCGATCGCGGGTTCTTGGAGGTCGTTCGCTGCTCGATCGAGATCGCGGGCGAGAGTCCCTCGATCGAATCCACGTCCGGCTTCTCCATCTGCTCGAGGAACTGCCGCGCATAAGCGGAGAGCGACTCGACGTAGCGCCGCTGCCCCTCCGCGAAGATCGTGTCGAACGCGAGCGACGACTTTCCGGAGCCCGAAACGCCCGTGATCACGACCAGGCGGTTGCGCGGGACGTCGAGCGAGACGTTCTGGAGGTTGTGCTGCCGGGCTCCGCGGATCCGAAGGGCGTCCATGGGAGATCGCATTCTAGCGGTTCGGTCGAGCCGCGCCGGAGCTGTGTAAAGATCCGCGCATGTTCTCGTCGGACGAAGGAAAATTCGCGCTCCTCGCGTTTTCTTCCCTCTTCTCCGTGATCAACCCGATCGAGGCGGCACCGATTTTCGTGACGTTGACGTCGGGCCACCCGGAGCAGCGCCGGCGGGCCGCCTTCAAGGCGTGTTTTGCGGCCGCGCTCATCCTCGCGATCTTCGCCGCCGCCGGCGGCGCGATCTTCCTCTTCTTCGGGATCACGCTGCCCGCGTTTCAGATCGCGGGCGGCATCCTCTTCACGATCATCGGCATGTCCACGCTGCAGCAGGACGAGCCGGAGGAGAGGGCCCCCGGCACCTCGCGGGCCGATCCGGCGATCGTGCCGATCGGAATGCCGCTCATCGCAGGGCCGGGCGCGATCTCGACCGTCATGGTCCTGGTCGGACAGGCGCGGGACGGATTCCACCGGCTCGCGCTCGCGGGAGCGATCGCCGCGAACATCGTCCTGACGCTCGCGGCCCTTCTCGCGGCGCCGTGGCTCGTGGCGCGCATCGGCGAGACCGGCCAGCGCATCATCTCGAAGATCATGGGACTGATCGCCGCCGTCATCGGCGTCCAGTTCGTCTTGAACGGAGTCGAGACGGTGGCGCTCGCGATCCTGCGGGCCGCGCGGGCCTAGGCGTCGGCGTCCGGACGGCGCGGTGCGGATCGCCGCCGCCCGTCTCCGGAACGGGGGCGCCGACCGCGCGCCCGATCCGGCGGATCGCCGCCCCGCTCCATTTCGAAGGCATCTCGCCCCTCCTTGTAGTAGTCGGGGATCCGGCCGATCCGCCGGAAACCGAAGGAGCGGTAGAACGCGATCGCGCCGGCGTTTCGGACGTCGACCTCCAGTCGCACGGTCTCCGCGCCCGCGCGCGCCAGGCGCTCGAGGAGCTCCGTGAACAGCGCCCGTCCCACGCCGCCTCTCCGGTGCGCGGGATCCACGTCGAGAGTCAGCACGCCTCCGAGCGACGGGCGGCGGATGTAGCCCACGGCGAAGCCGACGAGCTCCCGGCCCGCCGCGGCCAGAACGCCCTGCAGGCTCTCGAGCTCGAAGAAACTCTCGAGCTGCGCCCGCGTGAAGGCGATCCCCGGCTCGAAACAGCGGTGGTCGAGACGGTACATCGCTTCGAGGTCGGATCGCCGGATGTCCCGCAGGACCGGTTTCATGGCTCCGCGAATCAGCGGCTGCGCATCGCCCGGTCCGCCTCGCGCTTGAGCTCCCGGTCGCGCAGGGCATGACGCTTGTCGTGCAGCTTCTTCCCCTTGACCAGAGCGATTTCGGCCTTCGCGCGCGAGCCCTTGAAGTAGAGAGAGAGCGGGACGCACGAGACGCCCCGCGTCGCGACGGCGCCGGCCCACCGGTCGAGCTCCCTCCGGTGGAGGAGAAGCTTTCGATCCCGCTCCGGAAGGTGATTGGTCCAGGAACCGGCTCCGTACGGGGAGATGTGCGCTCCGATCAGGAAGGCCTCTCCCGCGCGGAACTGGACGTACGCGTCCTTCAGCTGCGCGCGCCCCTCCCGCAGCGACTTGACCTCGGTGCCGGTCAGGACGAGACCCGCCTCGGTGCGGTCTTCGATGAAGTAGTCGTGGAAGGCCTTGCGGTTGGTCGCCACGGGCCGGGCGGCCGCGGCCTTCTCCCCCGCCTTTTCCGGACGTCCTCGGCTCATCCGGGCGAGTCTATCGGTGTGGTTTTCGGCGTGGCTGCCGTGCCACGCGAGTGTCCCTTTTTTACAACAAATTCGGCCCGATTCTGGCGCCTCATCCCAGGAAATGAGCCGCTCGAAATCTTTTGAAATCAATGCGTTGAAAATGCGTTTAACCGTGCGGTCCCACCTGGCATCGAAGCTGCGGAGAGAGCGCTGGACGCGAGAATCGTGACTCGACAGCAGACGACGCTACGAACAGGCGTTTCGATCGAAGGGGTTGGGCTCCACTCGGGCCACCCGGTTCAAGCCCATTTCCTTCCCGCCCCTCCCGACACCGGACTTCTCTTCGTCCGGCGCGACCGGGGAGAGACGCGGATTCCCGCTCGAGTGTCGTCCGCGACGACCTTCGACTACGCCACGACCCTGACCTCCGACGGAGTCTCGATCGGGACCGTCGAGCACCTGCTTTCGGCCGCTGCCGGAGAGGGACTCGACAACTGCCTGATCGAGATCGACGGACCCGAAGTGCCGATCCTGGACGGTTCGGCGCTTCCGTTCGTCCGGCTCTTTCACGCCGCGGGCTTCGAGCGCCAGAGCGCTCCGGTCCATCCTCTCGACCTCGATCGGGAAGTCCTCGTCGAGCGGGACGACCGCTCGGTCCGGTACACGCCGGGCGGAGATTCCCTGGTCATCTCCTACGAAATCGACTTCCCCCATCCCTACGTCGGCAAGCAGTCGCTCACCTGGATCGCGCGCTCGACCGACTACGCGGCGCGCATCGCCCCGGCTCGGACGTTCGGGTTCCTGCAGGAGGTGGAGCAGCTGCGGGCGCGAGGGCTCGCCCGCGGCGGCTCTCTGCAGAACGCGGTCGTCCTGGACGACGAGGGGATCCTGTCGGGTCCACTCCGCTTCCGCGACGAGTTCGTGCGTCACAAGGTCCTCGACCTTCTCGGGGATCTCTCGCTGCTCGGGCGGCCGCTCGTCGGGCGGATCCACGCGCGCAAGGCGGGGCACGCGCTGCACGTCGAGTTCGCGCGGGCGCTCGAGGCGGCCCGGAACATTCCCCGGTCCGCCGAAGCCCCGTCGGTCCCCGGCGCCCGGCGCGGCGTTCGAAACTAGCCGCTCTCCCCCGGCCACGCCCCTCCTCGCCTAGAATTTCGGCGTGGCGGCCAACACGCGGCCCGGAGCGTTCGCGCTGTCCCTCGGGATTCTCGCCGGCACGGCGCCCCTTTCGGCGGCGACGGACCAGGCGAAGCCGGAGGTGACAGTGCTCCGCGTCACGACGCGCGGGCCCGACGTCTTCCTGCGCTTCGAGCTGACCGGCGTGCTCAACCCGGAGCTGGCTCGGAAGATCGAGGCGGGCCTCGAGACCACGATCCGCTACGAAATCCGCCTCTACCGCCAGTATCGCTACTGGTTCGACAACTTCCTCGACGCGCGGCGGTACGCCGTTTCCGTGAAGTTCGATCCGGTGACGCGCGAGTACGTCGCCGCGGAGACGCTCGACGACAAGCCGCTCGGGCGCACGACGACGGCGGACTTCGAGGACGTCAAGCGTCTGCTGGTCTCGCGGGAGAACCTTCTGGCGTTCCACGTTCGGCCGGAGTGGCCGCAGAAGAACCTCATCGTCCACATGCGCGCGGCGTTCGACTCCGGATATCTCTTCGCGTTCATCCCGGTGGACTACCGCACCTCGTGGAAAAAGTCGAAGAAGTTCGTCATCGGAGCGGGTCCGTCGGCGGGAGCTCCCCCTTGAAAATCGCCTCGGAGATTCTCCGGCGCCGCAAGGACAACCGCCTGATCGTCGGGCTCGTGCTCGCGGTGCTCGTCGTCTGGGCAGGCGTATCGGCGCTCGAGCAGAGGGCGGCGGAAATGGACCCCGCCACGATCACGCGCGGACTCGCTCTCTTCGTCCTCTCGTATCTCAACGTCACGCTGATCGCCGCGGTGCTCTTCGTTCTCGGCCGCACGCTGATCAAGCTCTGGCTCGATCGCGGCCGACCCGCGCTCGGCTCCCGCTTCCAGACGAAGCTCCTCGTCACCTACATCGGCCTGACGGCGATCCCGATCGGGCTCGTCTTCTTTTCCGCCACGGGACTGCTTCAGAGCTCGATCGATCGGTGGTTCTCGACCCCCGTACGCCAGGTCGTGCAGCAGGCGCGGGCCGTTCAGGATCGCGCCGAGCGTCGCATCCTGGAGCAGGCGCTCCTCGAGGCGCGCGCTCTCGCGGCCGGCGCCGGGACGGCCGGCTCCCCCGCCGCCGGTCCGGTGCTCGACGAGTTGCGTCGGGTCCGCGGTCTCGATTCCGTCGAGTCCTACGAGGGCGGTCGGCGCGTCGCGCTGTCCTCGGCGGATCCGCCGCCGGCGCCGCTCCCGCTGGAGACGCTCCGGGGAGATGGCCCCAACCGGGAGCCCTTCAAGATCGAGGTCCTGCCGGACGGCAGCCACCGCTATCGCGCCGCCTATGTCGAGGGGAACCGGGCCTACGCGGCCGGCGTGCGCATCCCGGCGTCGGAATCTCGCACCCTCGACGCCATTGCGTCGGCGTGGAGCGACTACCAGAAGCTCGAGGTCCAGAAGCCCGCGATCAAGGCGGCGAACATCTCCACCTTTCTCCTGATCACGCTCGCGATCCTCTTCGCCTCGATCTGGACGGGGCTGACCCTCGCGCGTCGCATCACGGGCCCGATCGGGGCCCTCGCCGCCTCGACGGGGCGGCTTCGCTCGGGCGACTTCTCGGCGCGCGTCGAGGTGCCGGCTACGGACGAGCTCGCCGTGCTCGTCGAGTCGTTCAACCGGATGGCGGCGGGGCTCGAGGAAGCGCGCGGCGCGCTCGTCCACTCGAACGAAGAGCTCCAGTCTTCGAACCGTCGACTGGAGCTCGAGCGTCGACTGTTCTCGACGGTTCTCGAGTCGGTCACGACCGGCGTCATCGCCTTCGATGCGAACGGCCTCATCACGGTGTGCAACCCGGCCGCCCGCGCGCTGCTGTCGCTCGACGCGGAGGTGACCGCCGGTTCCTTCGCCGCCCGGAAGGATCTCGCCCCCCTGGTCTCCCTCCTCGAGGAGGCGCGCTCGGGCGGGCCCGCTTCGTCCCCCCGGGAGTTCGTCGTCGCCGGACCCGACGGCGAGCGACACCTGGAGGCCGCCGTTCGCCCGCTCTCCGCCGCCGCGGGCGAGGAACGCCGCGGCTGGGTCCTCGCCGTCGAAGACACGACGCACGTGGCCCGGGAGCAGAAGCTCGCGGCCTGGAACGAAGTGGCCCGGCGTGTGGCTCACGAGATCAAGAACCCGCTGACGCCGATCCGCCTGTCGGCCGAACGCATCCGCCGGCGCTTCCGCTCGAACGAGCCGGACGTGGACGAGACGATCGAACGCGGGACGCGGGTCATCGTCGAGGAAGTCGCCTTCCTGAAGTCGCTCGTGGACGAGTTCTCCCGCTTTTCCCGGCTTCCGCCGATGCGGCCGGAGCAGACCGACCTGCCCGCGCTCGCCCGGGCCGCGGTCCGGCTGTTCGAGGAGGAACGCGAAGGCGTGGCGGTGCGCGTCGAGTCGAGGCTTTCGAGGGACACGGTGCGGCTCGACCCCGACCAGATCAAGCGCGTCCTCGTCAATCTGATCGACAACGCCCTCGAGGCCTGCGGCGATTCGGGAGAGATCGTCGTGCGCTTGACCGACCGGGAGGGCTGCTGCACGATCGAGGTGGCGGACACCGGGCGCGGCGTGCCCGCGCGTGACCGGGACAAGCTTTTCCTGCCCGATTTCACGACCAAAGGGAGAGGGACCGGTCTCGGGCTCGCGATCGTCTACCGCATCGTCACGGATCATCGCGGAACGATCCGCGTCGAGGAAAACCGGCCGCGCGGCGCGCGGTTCATCATCGAGCTGCCGGCCGCGTGAAGAAGAGGCGCGTTCTCGTCATCGACGACGAGCCGGCCGTCCGCGAGACGCTCGGCGCCATCCTCTCGGACGAGGGATACGTCGTCACTCCCGTCGCCTCCGGCGAGGAGGGGTTGAAGCGTCTGATCGAAGAGACCTTCGACCTGGCCTTCCTGGACGTCTGGCTGCGCGATCGCGACGGCCTGTCCGTGCTCGAGGCGGCGCGAGAACGCGTCCGTGACGTCCCCGTGATCATGATCTCCGGCCACGCGAACGTCGAGACGGCGGTCCGGGCGGTGCGCCTCGGTGCCGACGACTTCCTGGAGAAGCCGCTCTCGCTCGACCGCGTGCTCCTGACCGCGCAAAAGGCGATCGAGCGTCGAAGCCTGCTCGCCGAGCTCGCCTCGATCCGGGGGCGCAGCGAACCGGAGGAGCTCGTCGGCGAGTCCCCGCCGATGCACCGTCTGAAGCTGGAGATCGCGCGGGTCGCGTCGGCGGATGCGCGGGTGCTGATCACCGGGGAGAACGGCACCGGCAAGGAGCTGGTCGCGCGGGCCATCCACCGCCTCTCCTCGCGCGCCGACAGCCCGCTCGTGGAGGTGAACTGCGCCGCGATCCCGGAGGAGCTCATCGAGTCGGAGCTCTTCGGCCACGTCCGCGGGTCGTTCACGGGCGCCTCCGACGACCGCCGCGGGAAATTCGAGGAGGCCGACGGCGCGACGCTCTTCCTGGACGAGATCGGAGACATGTCCGCGCGGACGCAGGCGAAGGTTCTCCGAGCGCTCCAGGAAGGTCGGTTCACCCGCGTCGGCGGCACGAAGCCGATCTCCTCCGACGCGCGGATCCTTTCGGCGACGAACAAGAGTCTGTCGGAAGAGATCCGGCGCGGCACCTTCCGCGAGGACCTCTTCTTCCGCCTCGCGGTGGTGCCGATCGAGGTGCCCGCCCTGCGGGACCGCGGAGAGGACGTCGCGCTCCTCGCGCGCCACTTTCTCGAGCAGGCCTCGCATCGCTTCGGCCGCAGGCCCAAGCCGCTCGGGCCCGGAACGCTCGAGGCCCTGTCGGCCTACCGCTGGCCCGGCAACGTGCGCGAGCTGAAGAACCTGATGGAGCGCCTGATGATCCTCTCGCCGAACTCGGAGATCCTGCCCGAGGACCTGCCTCCCGAGTTCCGGAGGGAGAGCGGCGCGCTCCCGCCCGATGCGACGCTTCGAGAGGCCCGGGAGGATTTCGAGCGCCGCTACATCCTGACGACGCTTCGCCGATGTCGAGGCAACGTCACGCGCGCGGCCGAGGCGCTCGCCATCGAGCGCTCGAACCTCTACCGGAAACTGAAGGCCTACGGGATCGAGGTCGAGCGCGAATAGCGCGCGCCTCCGAAGGCCTCGAAGGCGCCGCGCCTTCTAACGCGGGCGCCAGAGAAAGCGCTCGAGCCGGATCGAGCCGGAAGGGTCGAAGGAGACTCGCTCTCGCTCGAGCCGTCGGCGCTGGATGAAGCTCTCCGGCCCGCCGCCGCGCCGGGGGCTGACCCGTCCCTGCGCGTTGACGACGCGATGCCACGGGATGGCGCTTCCGTCCCGAAGGGCGCCGAGCGCGTAACCGACGAGCCTCGCCTGCCCCGGCAGGCTCGCGAGGTGCGCGACCTGGCCGTAGGTCGCCACGCGTCCGCGCGGGATGCGCCGGACAACCGAATAGATGCGGGCGAACGAGCCGGAGCCCGCGACGCTGCGGGCCTGTCTCCGACTAATCCTCCGCCTCCAGGAGCTTCGTCTCGAGCACCTGATCGGGAGAGAAGTTCTCGATGCGCAGGTAGTGCTCGGCCGCCATGTACAGCGCCTCGGCGGGAGTCAAGCCCACGATCTCGGAGCCGACGATCGCGACACCGTGCCGCTCTGCCTCGGAGCGAACACACTCGAACACCCGGTGGAGCGGCGTCTTCTTGAAATTCGTCATGTTGATCGAGACCTGAACCTGCCCCCGATCCGCCAGCTCGACGCCCATCGCCTTGACGTAGCGGAATCCGCCGCCGACGTGGCGGATCGCCCGAGCAATGCGGTCCGCGACGGAGACGTCGCGCGTTCCGAGGTTGATGTTGTAAGCGATCAGCGGGGGACGGGCGCCCACGGCGACGACTCCGGCCGTCGCGTGCGGCCGCTCGGGGCCGAAGTCGGGCTTCCACTCCGCGCTCTTCATCTTCTCGGCGAACCCCTCGAACTCCCCTTTCCGGATCTCGGCGAGGTTGCGCCGGCGCTCGGACGAGGCCGAGTCTTCGTAGAGGTAGACGGGGATGCCGAATCGCCGGGCGACCTCCTCCCCGACGCGCCGCGAAAGCGCGACGCACTCCTCGACGGTCGCGCCGCGGATCGGGATGAACGGCACGACGTCCACGGCTCCCATTCGGGGGTGCTCTCCCGAATGCTTCGTCAGATCGATGCGCGGCAGAGCCGCGTCGAAGAGCGCGAGAACCGCCGACTCGAGGCTGGCGGCGTCTCCCACGAGGGTCAGCACGCTCCGGTTGTGCGCCGCGTCCGAGGAAACGGAGAGGAGCCGTGCCCCGCGGACCGCGCGGACCGCCTGAGCGATCTCCTCGATCCGATCCCGGTCTCTCCCTTCGGAAATGTTCGGAACGGACTCGATTACGGTTCTCATCGGCGCGACAGTTTATAATTGGCACAATCGTGAATCCCGAAAGGTTCCTTTTCCGCCGGGCCGCCGGCTGCGAGGCGGTCCGTTGAGCGGCGGGGGCGTGTCGACCAACCCCGGTCTCTATCCGGGGAACCCGTCACTCCCGCGCGAAGTCCGGGACAAGATCCTCTCCACCTTCAAGCACACGATTTCCCTGTACCACGAGGGGAAGGTCGACGACTGCGTCATCGGCTGCGACTTCATCCTCAAGATGGATCCGCGTTTTTCGCCGGCGCGGCGGCTCCTCGAGAAGTCGAAGAACCCGGCGGCGGACGTGGATCTGATCGAGCTCGAGGCGATCGTCGCGACGACACCCGCGCGCGCCCAGCGCCCCTCCGCCGCCGACGCCGAGAAGCTCCTCGTGCGCGCCGTCGAGAGCTTCAACGCCCGCGAGTTCGACGCATGCATCCAGGTCGCGGAGCAGGTCCTCATGGCGCTGCCGGGCAACGTCCACGCGGCGGACCTGATCGAAAAGGCGAAGTATAAGAAGAAGGTCCAGGGCGATTTCGAGGCCTCGCGCACGCGCGCCCTCGCGCTCCTGGACGGCCGCCGGTATTCGGATGCCGCGGTCGAGCTCGATCGGATGCGCTCGCTCGACGCCGAGCATCCGGCGGTCTCGCTTCTCGAGCGACGCATCGAGCAGGCCCGGGCCCGAACCAACTCGTCGGCAGGCGCCGGCGCGGCGGCCGACAGCGGTCTCGGCGGGATGATGGATTTCAGCGAGCCGGGCGGCGGTCTGGCCGCTTCCGAGCCGGCGCTCTCTTTCGAATCCGCCGAGGGTTCGCCGGCTCCCCCGACGGGGAGTCTCGACTCGCTGTCGCTCGACTCCCTTTCCCTCGACGGATCCTCGACGGCCGTCCCGCAGCCCGCGGACTTCGCGGCGACGCGCCGGGCGCCTCTCGATCTCGGAGCGGGCCCTCGCTCGGAGCCCGGATCGCCGCCCGATCTCTGGGGGGCCGCCGAAGGCCCCGATCTCTCGGCACCCGAGTCCGGTCCCGCAGTCACCCCCGCGGCGCGGAGCGCGGCCGACGAGGCCGCGAAAGGAGAACGCGACATCGCGCTCCTCTTGAAGCAGGGGGACGAAGCCGCCGCCCGCGGAGACTACGAGGGGGCCATCGAGATCTGGTCCCGCATCTTCCTGATCGACATCAACAGCGTCGAGGCCGTGACCCGCATCGAGAAGGCCCGGGAGGACATGTCCTCGGGGAGCCAGCAGCTCACCGCTCTCCTCGACAAGGGAAAGCGCGCGTTCGACTCGGGCGATCTGGACTCCGCTCGGACGGCATTCCTTCAGGCGCTGTCCCTCTCGGAGCGCGACCCGACCGCGCGCTCGTACCTCGATCGCATCGAGTCGCAGATGACTTCGGCGCCCGAGCCCGAGCCTGCCCCGATGGGGGCGGCCGCAGACTTCGAATCTCTCTCCGACGTGCCGGCCGAGCCGGAGCGCCCCGCTGCGCCCGTGAAAAAGGGCGCCCGCGCCAGTCTGCGAGTCAAGCCGCCGGTCGCGATCATCGCGGCCGCTTTCGTCCTCCTCGTCGCCGTGGGCGCCTGGCTCGTGCTCCGGCCGTCAAAGGCCGCCGCGCCGCCAGCTCCGGCGCCCGAGGCCGCGGCTGCGCCGCGGAGCGCGAAGTCCGGGGGATCGCTCGAAAAGGCAACCGCTTTCTTCCAGGAAGGAAAGATTCCCGAGACGATCGCGGAGCTGAAACGTATCGGCCCGGCGGATCCCGACTACGCGAAAGCGAAGCAGCTGCTCGAGTCGCTCACTCGGACTTCTGCCGATGCGGGGGCGCCCGGCGCCGCTTCCGCGCCGGTCGAATCGGGCGGCGGATCTGCGGCGGCGGATCCCAGCCCGATCCGCGCGCGCGCCGAGAGAGCGCTCGAAGAGAAGCGCTACATCGACGCCCTGAAGGACTTCAGCGCCGTCTCGTCTTCTTTCACCGGAGATCCCGCCTTCGCCTCGGCCATGTCCACGGCGTCGGAAAAAGTGAACGAGCTGACGCCCGCCGTGAAGCTCTACAACGAGGGGGAGTACGAGACAGCCATTCCGGTGCTCTGGCGCATCCTCCAGGCCGACCGTGGCAACCAGGACGCGCGCTCGTATCTGCTGCGCTGCTACACGAACCAGGGGATCACGCAGCTCCAGAACGGTCTCTACCCGAAGGCGCTGCAGTCCTTCAACGAGGCCCTCCAGCTCGACCCGCAGGATCCGGAGTTGCTGCGCCATCGCAAGTTCGCCGAGCGGTATCAGAAGGGAGATCTAGACCTGCTCGGCCGCATCTACGTGCGGCACCTCTCCCACCGGCCTTGAGCCTCGACGAGCGGCTCGACCTCTCCGCGCCGGGCGTCTCCGCGCGCAACGCGCTCGCCGATTTTCCGCTGGGAGGCGAGACGGTTTCTCCGCCGATGGCTCCGCCCGCCGCGGAGCGCCTGGAGGCGGCAGCGGTCGGTTCGGCGACAGCGCCCCTCTCCATCCGCGCGATCGCGCTCGCCGCCGATCTCGCCGGCACGTCGCTCGCCGTCACGGCCGCTCTCATGGGCGCGGTTGCGGCGACCGGGAACTCGCCGCGGCTCTCGGGGCTCCCCTGGGCGGTCGCCTTCGGCATCGGTTTTTCGTTCGTCTTCGTCGTGCTTCCGCTCGCTCTCTTCGGACGGACGGTCGGGATGAGTCTCGCGGGAATCGCGGCGGACGCGGCAGCGTCGGGTCGCCGCCTGACCGCGGGAGAAGCCGCCCGCCGTTGGACGGGAACCGCCGTGACGGTTTTCGGCCTCGGGTTGCCGATTCTCTTCACGATGCGGGATCCGGCGCGCCCGACGCCGGCCGACCGGTTCTCCTCGCGAAGTCTGATTCGGGAACCCGACTAGCGAAGCGGCCCGACGGCGCGCGAAAGCGCCCGGCCGCGGCGAACGGCCGGGAGCGCCTGTTAGACTTCTTCCGTCTTGGTTCGCTCGCTCAAGGTCGCCGTCGCGCAAATCGACACCACGATCGGCGACTTCGCGGGAAATACCCGCCGAATCCTGGAAGCGGGCGCTCGGGCCGAGGCCGAAAGCGCGGATCTCGTCGTCTTCCCGGAGCTTTCGGTCTGCGGCTACCCGCCGCGGGACCTGCTCGAGCGGCGTTCCTTCGTCGAGGAGACGGAGGAGGCGGCGGCGCACGTAGCGCGGGCCTCGCGCGGCGCCGTCTGGCTCTACGGTTCGGTCCGCCGCAACCCGGCGCGCAGCGGGCGCTCCGTGTTCAACGTCGCGTTGGCCGCCCGAGGCGGGCGCGAGATCGCGGAGTACCGCAAGCGCCTGCTCCCCACGTACGACGTCTTCGACGAGGGACGCTACTTCGAGCCGGGCCGGTGCCCGCGCGTGCTGCGCGTGCGCGGAGCGCGCGTCGGGGTCACGATCTGCGAGGACATCTGGAACGACGAGTCCTTCTGGCCGCGTCGTCTCTACCCGAGCGACCCCGTCTCCGATCTCTCCCGATTAAAGCTCGACCTGCACGCCAATCTCTCGGCTTCGCCCTGGGCGGTGGGCAAGGAGAGACTCCGGGAGCGGTTCATGGGGCAGATCGCCCGTCGCGCGCGGGTGCCGCTCGTCACCTGCAACCTCGTGGGGGGCAACGACAGCCTCGTTTTCGACGGCGGGTCCATGGCGATCGACGGCCGGGGGCGGATCGTCGCCCGCGGCCGGTCCTTTCGGGAGGACTACTGGACGATCGAGCTGCCCGAAGGGCGCGGGCCGATGGCGGAGCGCGACTCCGAAGCCGCGCGCGTCCGCCAGGCGCTCGTCCTCGCTCTGTCGGACTACGCCGCGAAGTGCGGCTTCCGGAGCGCGGTTCTCGGGCTCTCGGGAGGAATCGACTCCGCGGTCACCGCGGCGCTTGCCGCCGAGGCCCTGTCGCCGGAGTGCGTCACCGGCGTCGCGATGCCGGGACCCTATTCCTCCCCGGGCAGCCGGACCGACGCCCTCGAGCTCGCGCGTCGCCTCGGCATCCGGTTCCTCGAGATCCCGATCGGACCGGTGCTCGACGCCTACCGCGCAACGCTCGCCGGCGCTCTCGGGCCGATCGAGCGCACCAGGACCGAGGAAAACCTGCAGGCGCGAATCCGAGGCGCGATTCTGATGGCGCTTTCCAACCACGAAGGACATCTCGTGCTCTCGACCGGGAACAAGTCCGAGATCGCCGTCGGCTATTGCACCCTCTACGGGGACATGGCGGGCGGATACGCGCTCCTCTCGGACGTACCGAAGACGCTCGTGTACGACCTCGCGCGGGAGATCAACCGGGAATCGGAGCTCATTCCGCGCGCATCGATCGAGAAGGAGCCCTCGGCCGAGCTCGCTCCCAACCAGAAGGACTCGGACTCGCTGCCCCCTTACGAGAAGCTCGATCCGCTGATCGAGGCACTCATCGATCGGTCCTTGCCGTGGGCGAAAGCCGCGCGCCGCGCGAAGACCGACCTCGAGACGGCGCGCGAGATCGCCCGGAGGATCGCGGGCAACGAATACAAGCGCCGCCAGATGCCGCCGGGGCCGAAAGTCACGGCCAAGGCCTTCGGCGAAGGGCGCCGCTACCCGATCGCGCAGAAGTTCGGCATCTGAGGGTGCCCTTGGGAGACGCCGCCGAGAAGTACGCCTGGAAGGAGATCCCGGGCTCGTCGCACGACGTCCTCCGCCGGCGGATCCTCCGAATGCCGGCCGGCCGGCGGCTGCTCGATCTCGGCGCGGCCGGAGGACACCTTGGCCGCGCGGTCCGCGAGCGATGCGTCTTTCTCGCCGGTGTCGAGCCGAGCGGGAGCGTGCCGTCTTCGTCGCGCGAGGGCTACGACGACTGGCGCTCGACCGACGCGCTCTCCGCGGGAAGCTGGCCCGCGCCCTTCGACGTCGTCGTCTGCGCGGACGTGCTCGAGCACCTCCCGGAGCCGGAGCGGCTGCTCGCGAGGATCTCGGCCTGGCTCGCGCCGGGCGGGACTCTCCTCGTCTCCCTTCCGAACGTGGCGAACGTGAGCGTGCGGGCGGCGCTCCTCGCCGGACGTTTTCCATACGCCGATCGCGGGATCCTCGACCGGACGCACCTGCGCTTCTACACGCGCGATTCGGGACGTCGGCTGCTCGAGAACGCGGGCTTCCGCATCTCCGAAGTCGAGCCGACGGCGATGCCCTACGAGCTCGCGTGGCCGTTCCTCGCGCGGTCTCCCTGGTCCGGTCCCTCGCGGGCCTTTGCGACCGTGAGCGCGCGCCTCCTGCCGACGCTGCTCGGCTACCAGTTCGTCTTCGAGGCGCTTCGCGCGTGACCGCCCCGAGCCCGGACGGGAAGGCGAGCCTCGTCCTTCCCGCCTACAACGAGCGCAACCGCATCGAAGCGTGCCTCCAGAGAGTCGCCGAGTGGCGCGCCTCGCGACCCGGCGGCTGGGACTGGGAGGTCCTCGTCGTCGACGACGGCTCGCGGGACGCGACGGCTGCGGCGGCCGAGCGCGCCGCCACCGCGGCGGGGCTGCCTCTCACCCTCCTCCGCCACCCCGCGAATCGCGGCAAAGGCGCCGCGATCCGCGCCGGCGTGCTCGCCTCGACCGGCGATCCCGTTCTCGTCTCGGACGTCGACCTGTCGACACCGCTCTCCGAGTGGGTGAAGCTCGCCGAGCGCCTCCCGACCCATCCGGTCGCCATCGGATCGCGCGCGGTCGACCGGGACCTGGTGCGCCGCCGCCAGCCGTTCTACCGCGTCGCGTTCGGCCGCGCGGGCAACCTCCTCGTCCGCCTCTTCGCGGTCTCCGGCATCGGCGACACGCAGTGCGGTTTCAAGCTCTTTCGAGGCGATCTCGCGCGGCGCCTGTTCGGCCAGGCGAAGATCGACCGCTTCGCGTGGGACATGGAGATCCTCTTCCTCGCACGCCGGGAAGGTGTGCCGATCGCCGAAGTGCCGGTGCTCTGGTTCGACTCCCCCGATTCCCGCGTCTCGCTGCTGCGCGACGCGCCCGCCACGCTGCGCGACCTCATCCGGATCCGCTGGATCCATCGCCACTGACGGTTTCGGCGAAGAGCGGCGCCAGGCGCAGGACGACCGCCGCGGCGGCGAGAGGAGCGAGCGCGACCGACGTCCGGACGAAGGCCGTGCGGACGAGCCAGTCGGGACCGAGCACCGCGAACGCCGGCAGGAGCACGTAGGCCGAGAGCAGAATCGCCGCGAGCGTCGCGAGGCGGACGGCGGGAATCGAGCGCCGCCCCGCGCCGAACAGAATCGCGAGCAGGAGAAGACCGAAGGCGCCCGGAACGAGCGTCTCGAGGGCGATCGCCCGCAGATCGAAACCGATGCGAATCGGGAGCTCGGGAGCAAAGAGCAGGCGGAAGTCGAAGTCGCGCAGTGGCAACGGCCCCATCCGCAGGCGCTGGAGCGCGCGGACCGAGAGCGCGGGAACGAGAGCCGCCGCGGCGGCCCTCCATCGGACCGCCTTCGCCGTCCGCCCCGCCGCGAGCGCGATCACCGCCGCCGCTGCCGCCGCGAGAAGTCCCTCGTTCTTGAGCGCCGCCGCGCCGAGCGCCGCCACGCTGAGTCGCCGGACCGCTCCGGGTTCGCGGTCGAGCGCGTCGACGAGCGACGCTCCCAGGAGGAGCAGGAAGAAGGAGAGCGGCACTTCCCCCATCCCGGTCGTGAAGGCCCGATAGAGAGGCTCGACGAGCGACAGAGCGGCCGCGGCCGCGAGCGGAACCGGGCGCGGAGCTCCGCGGCGCCGAAGCCACGCGGCCAGGAAGAGGAGGGTTGCCCCCTGGAACACGGGAAAAAGGAGCGCCGTCGCGTGGTCGTCCCAGTAACCGAGGAGGAATGCGAACGAGGCGTAGAGGAACGGGAGGCCGAGCGGATACTCCGGGTGCGTGAAGCCGAGCTCCGGCATCCGATGGAGCCAGGCGGGTAGTCCGCCTGCCCCGAAGATCGCCTTCCCCTTCCCTCCCCAGATCGCGAGGAAATCGGTCGCCCACATCGGCTCGGTCAAGCAACGCAGCGCGTAGACGCCGACTCCGAGGACGAGGAGCGCACCGAGGAAAACGGAAACCGGCCGGGCGCGCGGCGCCTCCGGCGGCCGGGAACCGGTCGCTTCCGGCGTTTCGCCGCCTCGCGCGGAGAACGCGCGGCCGAGGAGGGCGAGGCCGGCGGCGCCCGCGAGGAACGGGATCCAGCCCGGGCGCAGCCCGACGGCGAAGCAGGCCGGAACCACGCCGGCGAGGAGGAGCACGCCGAGCGCGACTCCCCAGACGAGGCGCTCGGCCGCGAGGGCCGGACGGTCGAGCCCGAGCGCTCTCGTGGCGAGCCATCCGGCCGCGGAGGCCACGAGGAGGATGCCGGCGACCGCCGCCAGCGCCGGCAGGAGGTTCACGGCAGCCGCGCGTAGAGCGCGCCGTCGGAGACCCGCGCGATCTCGCGCCACCCCTCGGGGCGCCCGTTTCCGTAGACGGCCAGGATCCAGCCGGGCGGGATGTCCTCCTCGCGCGGTGCGAGGAGGACCGGGCGCGGAGCGAACTGGTACAGCGCCAGGACGTGCGCCGCCATCTGCGGGTCCGGCTCGAGGACCGCGACCCCCGCCGCGTCGGGCGGCAGTTTTCGCCGCGCCGATTCGAGAAAGAAGAAGAAGCGTCGGCCGAAGGCGGCGGAGGAGCCGTCCAGGCGGCGCGACGCGAGGTCCCGGTTCGCGTCGTGCGCGAGAAGCCGCACGCGCCGGCGGACCTCCGTCGGCCGGGGCCCTCCGGCGAGGAGGAGGACGAGAACGAGGAGCGCATACGCGGCGAGGGCGACGAAGCGCCGCGTCTTCATGCGATCAGAGGGAATCCCTCGCAGAGCTCCCGGACGGTGCGTCGCACCTCCGAGCGCACCGCGTCGTCCTCGGGCGCTTCGAGCGCGCGTGCGATCGCGCCGGCGATGATCTCCATCTCGGCCGCGGTCATGCCGCGCGTGGTGACCGCGGGCGTCCCGATCCGAATCCCGGAGGCCACCATCGGCGGCCGGGAGTCGAACGGAATCGTGTTCTTGTTCACGGTCAGCCCCACCGCGTCGAGCGCCCTTTCTGCCGCCTTCCCCGAGAGACCCCGGGCACCGACGTCCAGGAGCATCATGTGGTTGTCGGTGCCGCCGGACACGAGCCGGAAGCCCCGCGCGCGCAACGCCTCCGCGAGCGCGCGGGCGTTCTCCACGATTTTCCGCTGGTAGTCGGCGAACTCCGGCGTGGCCGCTTCGGCGAACGCGACGGCCTTGGCCGCGATGACGTGCTCGAGCGGTCCCCCCTGAATGCCGGGAAAGACGTTGCGGTCGAGGTCCTTCGCGCGTTCGGCCCGGCAGAGCACGAGGCCGCCGCGGGGCCCGCGCAGCGTCTTGTGCGTCGTCGAGGTCACAAAAGCGGCGTGCGGCACCGCGGATGGATGGATTCCCGCGACGATCAGGCCGGCGATGTGCGCGACGTCCGCCATGAGCGCCGCGCCCGCCGCGGTCGCGATCTCGCCGAAACGCGCGAAGTCGATCTGACGCGCGTAGGCGGAGGCTCCGGCGATGATCAGCTTCGGCCGGTGCTCCCGCGCGAGGGCCTCGACCTGCTCGTAGTCGATGCGCTCGTCCTCTCGCCGCACCCCGTAGGCCACCACCCGGTACTCGCGACCCGAAAAGGAGAGCGGGTGTCCGTGGGTGAGGTGTCCGCCGTGCGACAGATCCATGCCGAGGATCGTGTCGCCCTTCTCGAGCGCCGTCATGTAGACGGCCATGTTCGCCTGGGAGCCGGAGTGCGGCTGCACGTTGGCATGCTCGGCGCCGAAGAGCGCCTTCGCCCGGTCGATCGCGAGCTGCTCGATGCGATCCACGAACTCGCACCCGCCGTAGTAGCGCTTGCCGGGGTATCCCTCGGCGTACTTATTCGTGAGGACGGAGCCCTGGGCCTGTCGGACCGCCTGGGAGACCCAGTTTTCCGACGCGATCAGCTCGAGGTTCCCGTTCTGCCGTCGCTCTTCCTCGCGGATCCAGCGGGCGACCTCGGGATCCACCGCCTCGAGCGTGCGGTCGAGGAAGGCGAGCGGCGGAAGCAGGCCCGGGTTTCGGCTCATCCGCTGAGTGTAACTTCGGCCGGGGCGCCTATCCCAGGACGATCTCGCGGTATTCCTTGTCGCAGTAGCTGTCGGTCATCCCCGCGATGTGGTCCGCGATCGCCCGGCAGAGCTCCGGGCGCGGGCGGTAGCGTTCGGCGACCTCTCGCTCGAGCTCCCGCAGCGGCACCTCCCGGAGGAAGCGCACGCCGATCTCCCGCGACAGCTCCGCGAGCACGTCGTCGGGCAGGAGGCGCGGGTTCTCGCGATAGCTGTGGAAGAGTCCGGCGATCACACGCCGGGCGTGGCCGTCGTGTCGCGAGACGGGAAAGGAATGGATGATGTGGCGGTAGACAAAGGCCTTGAGCTCCTTGTACCAGCGGCGGCCCGCTTCGGAGAAGCCGACGAGGTCTCCCGGGATCCCGTGGCGGTGCTCGAAGAAGTCGTCGGAAGTCCGGATTCCCGTTTTCTCGATCCACGTCTCGATCCGGGAGCGGGAGGCCTCGATCAGGTCCGAGTTGAGCTCTCCGATCATTCCGCGGATCAGCGCGCCCCGTCGCGACGCGCGATTGGCGCCGGCCGGCCTCGACGCGCGGACGCGGCGGGAGATCTCGAGCGCCTCGATGCCTTCCTCCTCGGCGAGTGGCAAACCGTCTTCGAGGTCGTGCGTCTGCTGCGCGATCTCGTCGGACCAGTTCACGAGCTGGGCCTCGAGCGATCCGCCGGACGCCAGCCGGAGACCCTCGGGGAAATCGAGCGGAAACGGGAACGAGACGCTCCAGTTGGTGTGTTTGAGAATTCCCTCCCGGACGTCGTGCGTCAGGTTCAGACCCGGCTCGTCGTAGCGCTTCTCCAGGCGATCGACCACGCGGACCGACTGATAGTTGTGCTTGAAGCCGCCGGCTTCGGGATGCGCCTCGCGCAGCAGCCGGTCGAGAACGGCCTCCCCCGAATGGCCGAAGGGCGTGTGCCCGAGATCGTGCCCGAGCGCGATCGCCTCGGCCAGGTCCTCGTTCAAGCCGAGGGCCCGAGCGCCGCTGCGCGCGATCTGCGAGACCTCGATCGTGTGCGTCAGCCGGGTCCGGAAGTGGTCCCCCTCGTAAGGGATGAAAACCTGGGTCTTGTGCTTGAGGCGCCGGAAGGCGCGGGAGTGGATGATCCGATCGCGGTCCCGGACGTATGCGGTTCGAGAGTCGCCCGGCGCCGCCGAGACTGCTCCGCGCGGGCGCTGCGCGCGCCCGCTCTTGCAGGCGTAGATCGCGAGGCGCTCCTCTTCGAGCTGTTCGAAGCGTTCGCGGCTGGAAGGAGGCGCGGCGATCGTCATGCGGAGTCTTTCTGCGAGAGGAGCCAGACGCGCGCCTCTCCGACGAGATAGAGCGAGCCCGCGACGATTATAGGGTCGCCTCCCGAACGCTCGAGCGCGCGCCGGAGCGCCTGCTCGACGTCGGGGCACGCCTCCGCGTCCGGACGCGCGGAGGCGACCCGACGCGAGAGCTCCTCCGCCCCGGCGGCGCGGGGAGAGCTCGCGGGCGCGAGCAGCACGGAGCCGGCGAGCGGAAGCAGGCGGGCCGCGATCGCTTCGATGTCCTTGTCCGACATGGCGC
>JBKPSZ010000079.1:0-9302 GCA_046735265.1 Acidobacteriota bacterium
TGCCGCCGATCACGCCTCCCGCCGTGTGATTGCGGGCGCAGGCCATCGGCGCCAGGGTCGTCCAGCGGTCTGCGGCGGGATCGTAGGCCTCGAGCTCGTTGCCCACCATGCCGCCGCCGGTCCCTCCGGCCACGAAGATGCGGCCCTCGATGACCGCGGCGGCGGGCGTTCCGCCGTGCACGAACGCGGAGGGTGCGACTTCGGTCCACGCATCCGCGGAGGGCGCGTACGAGAACACGCGGTTGCTCGTTCCGCCCCCGACGTAGAGGCGGCCGCCCAATGCCGCCGCCCACGCGTGGTCGGTCCCGGTCGGGAGATCGGCTCCGAAGACCCACCGATCCGACTGCGGATCGTAGATCTCCGTCGCATTGGCTCTGCCGCCGAGCCCGCCAACGGCGTAGATCTTTCCATCGAGCTCCCCGGCCGCGAGCTCCTGCCGCGGCTCGTTCATCGGCGAGAGATTGACCCAACTCCCGGACGGGCACTGCGCGAGGACGGAACCGGTGTCGAGCACCAGAAGCATGAGAATCGGGAACCGGATCATCGCCTCGCGAGTCACGCTCGCGAGAATAGCTCCTTCGACAGACCGTCGCTCGAAATCGTGGACGCCTCAGGATCGACGGCAGGAAATGGACGTGAAGGAGATTCTGTTGCCGCCCACGCGTTAGGAGTCGTCATCATGCGAATTGGCATCCTGGGTTCCGGACTGATGGGCAGCAAGCTCGGGACGATCTTCGCGCGCGCCGGCCACGACGTCGTCTTCAGCTACTCGCACAGTGAACGAAAGCTCGAGCGGCTGGCACGCGAGGCGAAGGGGAGCGCGCGCGCCGGCACGCCGGCCGAGGCCGCGGAGGGAGCGGACGCCGTGCTCCTGGCGGTGCACTGGTCGCGCGTCGACGACGTACTGAAGCAAGCGGGGAAGCTGTCGGGCAAGGTCGTCATCAGCTGCTCGCTTCCGATGAACGCCGCCGATACCGACCTCCTGGTCGCCCATAAGTCCTCGGGCGCGGAAGCGCTCGCGAAGAGGGTGCCGAAGGCGCGGGTCGTCTCCGCTTTCAGCACCGTCCCGAGCGAAGTCCTCTTCGGCGTCTTCGATGCCCGCCGCAGAAAGAGAAAGCCGCACCTCGTGTACTGCGGAGACGAGTCGAAGAGCAAGCGCGTTGCCGCCCGGCTCATCCGCGACGTGGGGTTCGAGCCGGTGGACGCCGGGCCGCTCCGGGTGGCGCGCTACACGGAGCCGTTCACTCTCCTCGTCGCACGGCTCGCCTACGAGGGCAAGAAGGGGCCGGAGATCGCTTATCGGTTCGAGCGCTTCGACGAGTAGTTCGCCGCGCGAGGCGAAGGACCGAGGGGGGAACGTCGTGGCCCGCATCTCGCATATCGATTCGACCGGTTCGATCCGGGGGGACTGATCGCGTCATGCATGATCGAGATCCAAAGCAGGACGGACTGCCCGAAGACCGATCCGATATCGCGGAGGACGAAGAGCGACTCCTCGACGAGCTCGGAATCTTCGGGGCGGCCCGTCGTCGGTTCCTGGGATATGGCATCAGCGGCGGCCTCGGCATCTTTGCCCTCAAGCTGCTCGCAAGCGAGGAGACCGGCGTGGCGGGCGCGGCGCCGGAGGGCACCCCTGCACCGCCGGCCGCGGGAGTCGAGAATGCGGTCCGGGTCGCTCTGAAGATCAACGGCCAGGCTCGAACGCTGGACCTCGATTCGCGCGTCGTCTTGCTCGACGCCCTTCGCGAGCGTCTGGGCCTGACCGGGACGAAGAAGGGCTGCGACCAGGGGCAATGCGGCGCGTGCACCGTGCTCGTCGACGGCCGACGCGTCCTCTCCTGTCTCACGCTCGCCGCTACTCTGGAGGGACGCGAGATCACGACGATCGAGGGACTCGCGCGGGGGGACGCGCTCCACCCGGTTCAGGCGGCTTTCATCCGCCACGACGCCTTTCAGTGCGGATATTGCACGCCGGGCCAGATCTGTTCTGCCGTGGCTCTGCTCGAAGAGGCGCGGCGCGGCGACGTCAGCCATGTGACGGAGAACGTCGCGGCGGCCGCGGCGCCGCTCACGGACGACGAGATCCGCGAGCGCATGAGCGGCAACCTCTGCCGCTGCGGCGCCTACCCGGGCATCGTCGCGGCCGTCCAGGAGGTCCACTCCGGGAAGCGCGCCGCGCGCACCTGGCGGTTCGTCGACCCGGACGAGCTGGCTCGAATCCGGCGGGAGGATACCGATGAGGCCGTTTAGATACTCGCGCGCGAAGGATGCGGCCGCCGCCGTGACCGCGGCCTCGGCGAACCCTCACTCGAGATTCCTGGCGGGAGGGACGAACCTCCTCGACCTGATGAAGGAGGACGTCGAACGCCCGACCGAGCTGATCGACCTGACGCGTCTCGATCTTTCGGCGATCCGAGAGGTGAACGGCGGCGTCTCCATCGGCGCGCTCGCGAAGAACTCCGACACCGCCAACCATCCGCTGATCCGCAAGAAGTACCCGCTTCTCAGCCAAGCCATCGTCGCGGGCGCCTCCGCTCAGCTCCGCAACATGGCGACCAACGGCGGCAATCTGATGCAGCGCACGCGATGTCCGTACTTCTACGATACGGCGATGCCGTGCAACAAAAGGGAGCCCGGGACCGGCTGCGGCGCGCGGGAAGGGTGGAACCGCATGCACGCGATCCTCGGCTGGAGCGAGAAGTGCGTCGCCGTGTACCCGGGCGACATGGCGAACGCGCTCTACGCGCTCGACGCCGTGGTGCGAGTCCGGGGCGCGGGCGGGCGGGAACGCGCGATTCCCATCGAAGAGTTCCACCGCCTGCCGGGAAATACGCCGGAGCGGGACAACAACCTCCAGCACGGAGAGCTCATCACGGCGATCGAGCTGCCCCGGTCGCCTTTCGCGCGGAACTCCTTCTATCTCAAGGTTCGCGACCGCGCCTCCTACGCCTTCGCGATGGTCGCGGTCGCCGCGGCGCTCGAGTTGGGGGGCGGGCGGATCCGGAAGGCGCGCGTCGTCCTGGGCGGCGTGGCCCACAAGCCGTGGCGCAGTGCGGAGGCGGAGGCCGGGCTCGCCGGTCGCGCGCCTTCCGAGGAGTCTTTTCGCCGCGCGGCCGAGACCGCGCTCAAGGACGCAAAACCTCTCGCGCACAACGCGTACAAGGTCGAGCTCGGCAAGCGCGCGATCGTCCGCGCGCTTGTGCGCGCGAGCCGGCAGGCCTGATCGGGGAGAGACCGGGATGGCTCGCTACATCGGGAAGGAAATGGGCCGGGTGGACGGCGTCGCGAAGGTCACGGGCAAGGCGAAATACGCCGCGGAGTACGGCGCCCCGAACCTCGCCCACGGCTTCATCGTCCTGGGGACGATCGCCCGGGGACGGATCCGCTCGATCGACACCAAGGAGGCCGAGCGCGCGCCCGGCGTCCTGCGCGTCTTCACCCATCAGAACTCGCCGGCGCTGGGGCCGAAGGCTTCGGCGCAGGAGCCGAACCAGGAGGACCGGTCGTTCCGCGCGCTCCAGTCCGACCGCATTCTCTTCAATGCCCAGCCGGTCGCGCTCGTCGTCGCGGAAACGTTCGAGCAGGCTCGCTACGCGTCGCGGCTGGTCAAAGTCTCGTACGATGCGGAGAAGCCTTCCACCGACACCGAGGCGGTCCGCGACCGGGCGCGCGCTCCGTCAAAGGGAAATCCGCCGAAGCCGCGCGGCAACGCCCCGGACGCGCTCCGGAAAGCGCCCGTCCGGGTCGACGCCGAATACCGGATTCCGATCGAGCATCACAACCCGATGGAGCCGCACGCCGCCGTCGCCGCGTGGGAGGGGGACCGGCTCACCATTTTCGACAAGAGCCAGGAGGTCTACAACGATCGGAAGCAGCTCGCATCGAACTTCGGTTTTCCCGAGGAGAACGTCACCGTCATCTCGCCTTTCGTCGGCGGAGCGTTCGGCTCGTCGCTTCGGCCGAACTACTACCCGGCGCTGACGGCCATGGCGGCGCGCGAGCTCCGGCGGCCGGTGAAGGTCGTCTACACGCGCACGCAGATGTTCACGGGGCACGGGTACCGCCCGTACACGATCCAGAGGGTCGCGCTCGGAGCGGAGCGCTCGGGGAAGCTCTCCGCGATCGTGCACGAGGTGGTTCACAACACCTCGCGCTTCGAGGAGTTCTCCGACAACACCACGCAGTTCCCGCGGCGGATCTACGCCTGCCCGAACCTGGACTCGCCGCTCAAGATCGTCGAGACGGACCTGAACACCCCGACCTGGATGCGTGCGCCGGGCGCGGTGAGCGGCATGTTCGCGCTCGAGTGCGCCATGGACGAGCTCGCCTACGCGCTCAAGATGGACCCGCTCGAGCTTCGGCTCGTCAACTACGCCGAGGTGGATCCCGACAGCGGGTTGCCCTTCTCGAGCAAGGCTCTGCGCGAGTGCTATCGGCTCGGGGCGGAGAGGTTCGGATGGAAGAACCGGAAGTTCGAGCCCCGCTCGATGCGGGACGGTCGCCTTCTGATCGGCTGGGGAACCGCCACGGGAATCTGGGGCGCCTTCCTGTCGCCGGCGACCGTCCGGATCACGTTGCGGGCGGACGGAACGGCGCGAGTCGCCAGCGCGACCAGCGACATCGGTCCGGGCACCTACACGGCCATGACCATCATCGCCGCCGAGTACCTGGGCCTCGAGCCGGAAGGGGTGGAGTTCGAGCTCGGCGACTCGAGGCTGCCGAAGGCCCCGTCGGAAGGGGGGTCCAAGACGACGGCGAGCGTGGGCTCAGCCGTTGCCGGAGCCGCTCTGGCGATCGCCGCGAGGATCCTGGAGGTCGCGAATCGAGACGCCGGCTCGCCGCTCCAGGGGAGCGCTGCGGCGGACGTCGAGCTCTCGGAGGGCCGTCTCCTGCTCAAGAAGGACCGGTCGCGCTCGGTGAGCGTCGCCGACGTGATGCGGCGCAGCGGCTTGAACGAAGTGACCGAGACCTACGAGTCGATCCCCCCGAAGGAACGTGCGAAGTACTCGACGCTGGCGCACGGCGCGCAGTTCGTCGAGGTCAAGGTGGATCCGGACCTCGGAATCGTCCGCGTCACCCGGGCCATCGAGGCCACGGCCTCAGGGCGGATCATCAACCCCCTGACCTCGCACAGCCAGGAGATCGGCGGCGTCGTCTGGGGCATCGGCATGGCCTTGACCGAGGCGACCGAGATCGACCATCGCTACGGCCGCATCATGAACCCGAACCTGCAGCACTACCACGTGCCCGTCAACGCCGACGTCCACGAGATCGAGACGATGTTCGTCGAGGAGGACGACCGAATCGCCAGCCCGCTCGGCGTCAAGGGGATGGGGGAGCTCGGAATGGTGGGCATCCCCGCCGCCATCGCCAACGCCGTCTTCCATGCCACGGGCAAGCGCGTTCGGGAGCTTCCGATCACGCCGGAGAAGCTCCTCTAGTCGACTCGCCGCCGAAGAGCGGTGCGCCGGGGTCGGCGGAGGAATGCCGGACGGCGACGTAAAATCGCGCGCGCGACCTTTTCGATGACCCTCCAGGCCGGTGCCCGTCTCGGTCCTTACGAAATCCTGTCGCCGATCGGCGCCGGCGGGATGGGGGAGATCTATCGGGCGAAGGACACGAAGCTCGGCCGCGACGTCGCGATCAAAGTCCTGCCAGAGGAGGTGGCGCAGGACGCCGAACGTCTTTCCCGTTTCGAGAGGGAGGCTCGCTCGCTCGCCGCGCTGAACCACCCCGGCATCGTCACGATCTTCTCGGTCGAGCAGTCCGGTGAGACCCGGTTCCTGACCATGGAGCTCGTCGAGGGCGAGAGCCTCGACAAGCTGCTCGCGCCGGGCAGCCTGTCGCTTGCCCGGTTCTTCGAGATCGCGGTTCCTCTCGCCGAAGCGCTCTCGGCGGCGCACGAGCGCGGGATCGTGCACCGGGACCTGAAACCGGCCAACGTCATGGTCACTCCCGAAGGCAGAGTCAAGGTGCTCGACTTCGGCCTGGCCAAGCTCGAAGCATCGGGCCTGGACTCGAGCTCGACCGACCTTCCGACGGCGAGCCGTCTCGAATTGACGGGTGAGGGACGGATCTTCGGAACCGTCTCGTACATGTCCCCTGAGCAGGCACGCGGCGAGAAGGTCGACGTGCGTTCCGACGTCTTTTCGCTCGGCGTCGTCCTGTATCAGATGCTCGCCGGCGAGCGGCCCTTCCAGGGGGAGTCGGCGATCGACGTCATCACCGCGATCCTGCGGGATCGGCCCACTCCGGTCACCGACGTTCGCGCGGACCTGCCTCCGCATCTGGGCAGGGTTCTGCGCCGCTGTCTGGAGAAGAACGCCCGGGACCGGTATCAGACGTCCCGCGACGTTTTCAACGAGCTCCGCGACCTGCGAACCGAAACGTCGGCGCCGTCGCCGGCCCGGCGGGCAACGGCGACCGCGCCGGCGTCGGACGATTCGGGACAGGTCCGGGCCGAGGAGGGGTTCTGGATCGCGGTTCTGCCGTTCCGCCACGGCGGCGGCGCGGAGCTTGCGGCTGT
Organism: Acidobacteriota bacterium; assembly: GCA_046735265.1. GTDB lineage: Bacteria > Acidobacteriota > Thermoanaerobaculia > UBA5066 > Gp7-AA6 > DATBFU01. The sequence continues at coordinate 6,527 of JBKPSZ010000079.1, forward strand.
TGTCGACGGCATGAGCGATGAGATCGTCACCGGACTCTCCCGGTTCTCCTATCTGCGGGTGATCTCGCGAAGCTCGACGCGCCGGTACTCGGGGGAAGCCGCGGACGTGCGCGCCGTGGGCCGGGAGCTCGGCGCCCGGTACGTCATGGAGGGGAGCCTGCGGCAGGCCGGCTCGGTCCTGCGCGTGTCCGTGCAACTCGTCGACACGGTCTCCGGCGCGAACCTCTGGGCGGAGACCTACAACCGCAGCTACCAACCGGAGGCGATCTTCGACCTGCAGGACGACGTCGTGCGAAGGATTGTTTCCACGGTCGCGGATACTTATGGAGTCCTCCCGCACAGCATGAGCGAAACGCTCCGGGGCCGGCATTCCGACGAGCTCACCCCCTACGAGGCGGTCATCCGGGGCCTGGCGCAATTGATCCACGTCAGCGCCGACGAGCACGCTTCGGTCAGGGCCGGGCTGGAGCGGGCCGTGCAGGAGGCGCCGGGCAATGCCGATTGCTGGGCTCTCCTTTCGAACATGTGTCGAGAGGAGTACGCGCATGGGTTCAACCCCAAGCCGGATCCTCTCGGACGCGCGCTCGCCGCGGCCCGGCGCGCCGTCGAGATCGCGCCCTCGAATCACCTCGCCCACCACGCCCTGGCCACGGCGCTCTTCCTCCGCCGGGAATTCTCGGCCTTTCGAAATGCGGCCGAGCGGTCCATCGCCTTGAATCCCATGGACGGGTTCACGATGGCCTACCTCGGCTCCCTGATCGCCTATTCCGGGGATTGGGAACGAGGCTGCGGGATGGCGAAGCAGGCCCGGGAAATGAACCCCAACCATCCCACCTGGTATTGGTTCTCCGATTGCTTCAACGCCTATCGCCAGGGCGACGACCGCGCGTCCCTGGACATCGCCCGAAAGATCCAGATGCCCGGATTCTGGCGCGCGAACCTGGCGCTCGCCGCGACGTACGGCCAGCTCGGAGAGCGTGAATCGGCCGACCGAGCCCTTCAACAGCTCCTGACGCTGCGCCCGAACTTCGCGGCCGAAGCGCGAACCGAGCTTCTGAAGTGGTGGGCGCCCGAACTCGTGGAACGCCTGATGGAAGGGCTTCGCAAGGCGGGTCTCGAGGTCGCCGGCGAATCCGCGGCGCCCGCTTCTTCGTCGATCGCCGCGAGCGCGGCGCCCGCGCCGCCGGCGGAGGAGGGATTCTGGGTGGCGGTCCTGCCGTTCCGGCACGGCGGAGGAGGGGAGCCGCTCGCGGCTCTCGCCGAGGGGATGACCGAGGAGATCCTGACCGGCCTCTCCCGATTCTCGTACCTGCGGGTGATCTCGCGAAGCTCGACGCGCCGGTATTCGGGTGAATCGGCGGACGTGCGCGCCGTCGGCCGGGAGCTCGGGGCCCGGTACGTTCTGGACGGGAGCCTGCGGAAGGTTGGCTCGGCCTTGCGGGTTTCGGTTCAGCTGATCGACGCCGTCTCGGGAGCGCACCTCTGGGCGGAGACGTACAACCGTCCCTTCGTTGCCGAGAAGATTTTCGAGATCCAGGATGACCTCGTCCCCCGGATCGTCTCCACTGTCGCCGACTCGCACGGCATTCTTCCGCGCAGCATGAGCGAATCCCTCCGGACCAAGGATCCCGAGCTCCTCACCCCGTACGAGGCGATGCTTCGCGGGTTCTCGCACCATCGAAATCTGAACGCCGCCGAGCACGCGCGGATCCGGTCCGCCCTCGAACGCGCCGTCGAACAGGCGCCGGGCAACGCGGATTGCTGGGCCATGTTGTCGCTGATCTACCGCGAGGAGTACGCGCACGGATTCAATCCGCGGCCCGACCCGATCGGCCGCGCGCTCGAGGCGGCGAGGCGCGCCGTGGAAATCGCGCCGACCAACCACCTGGCCCACCACGCTCTCGCCTTGCCCCTGTTCTTCCGACGCGAGCTCCAGGCGTTCCGCAGCGCGGCGGAGCGCGCGATCGCCCTGAACCCGATGGACGGATTCACCATCGCCTACGTGGGCTTTCTCATCGCCTATGCCGGCGACTGGGAGCGGGGCTGCGCGCTCGCGGCGCGCGCCCGGAGTCTCAACCCCAATCATCCGGGCTGGTACTGGTTCCCCGACTTCTTCGACGCGTACCGCAAGAAGGAGTATCGAACGGCGCTCGATTTCGCCCTGAAGATTCAGATGCCCGGGTTCTGGCGCTCGAACTTCGCGCTCGCGGTGGCATACGGCCAGCTCAACGAGCGCGACTCGGCGGGCCGGGCACTGCAGGACCTCCTGGCTCTGCGGCCGGATTTCGGGTCCGAGGCGCGCCGGGAGCTCGCCAAGTGGTGGGATCCGGAGCTCGTCGAAATGCTGATCGACGGGCTCCGGAAGGCGGGGTTGCCGGACGGCCGGGAGGAGACGGTTCCCTAGAGGGAGCTGCCCTTTTACCGATGACGGGGTTCGAAGGCCTTCTCGGAGTTCTCGTCGTGGCGGCGCTGCTCGCGGCGCTCGCGCGCCGAGTCGGCGCTCCGTATCCCGCGTTCCTCGCCCTGGGCGGCGCCGCCCTGGCTTTCGTGCCGGGCGCGCCGTCGTTCTCGATCGACCCGGAAGTGGCGCTGGCCCTCTTCGTGGCGCCGGTGCTCCTGGATGCGGCCTACGACGCCTCGCCCCGCGACTTGAAGGACAACTGGGTTCCCGTCGCGAGCCTCGCGATCGTCAGCGTCGCCGTCACGACGATCGCCGTCGCCTTCGTGACGCGCGCGCTCGTCCCGGAGATGCCGATGGCCGCGGCAGTCGCGCTCG
>JBKPSZ010000080.1:0-6070 GCA_046735265.1 Acidobacteriota bacterium
CCGTCGTGGGCCCGGCGGGGACGCTTTCGGTGGACGACGGCGGCCGCGGCGGGCTCCCGATCCTCTTCGTGCATGGAAACGGCAGCAACAAGTCGCAGTGGAGCGAGCAGCTCTCGCACTTCCACGCGACGCGGCGGGCGCTCGCACTCGACCTCCACGGGATGGGGAAGTCGGCCCCGGCGAGCAACGGCGACGACTCCGTGGACGCCTTCGCCGCGGACGTCGCCGCCGTCGCGGACGCGGCGAAGCTCAACCGTTTCGTGCTCGTCGGCCATAGCTTCGGCGGAGCGGTCGTCTGCGCCTACGCTGGGCGCTTTCCCGAACGCGTCGCGGCTCTCGTCTTCGCCGACGTCGCCGGCGACCTGTCGGCCACGCCTCCCGAACGGGTCGAAGGTCTTCGACGAAGTCTCGCGGCCGCGAACTACGCCCAATTCACCGACGCCTGGTTCGGCACGACCCTGACGAACGCGACCGACGCGACCCGCACGGCCGTGATGGCCTCGCTTCACGCCACCCCGCGGGAAGTCTTCACGAACGCGGCGCTCGCCCTCTATTCCTTCCACCTCGACGAAGCCCTCTCTCGGTATCCGGGTCCGAAGGTCTCGATCACTTCGTATCTCGCCGACAATCCGGTCGCGATCCACAAGACGGTTCCGGGAATTCCAGTTCGGGTCATCTCGGGCGCGAGCCACTGGCTGATGATGGACAAACCGGACGAATTCGACCGGGACCTGCAGGATTTTCTCGCCGGACTTCATCCGTGAGGAGGCGCTCGTGATGCCATCCCCCGCCCGCCGTCTCGTCTTCGCGCTCGCGGCTCTCGCGCTGTGCCTCGCGAACTCGGCTTGGGCCAGGGCGACGCCCGCGCCCGACGCCGGATCGGCCGAAGTCGCCGCCGCACGCGCGCTGTTCGAGAAGAACCTCGCGGCGATCCGCAATCGCGACCGCGCCGCCTACCTCTCCTGCTACCTCGACTCGCCCGGCCTCGCACGCACGGGACCGGAGGGGTCCGCCCTCGGGTACTCCGACTTCGCGAAGCAGGCGGGCGACCGCTGGCCCGACGTGTTCGAGGCGAGCGACCTGCGACTGACCCCGGTTCAGCCCGGCGTCGTGTATGGGACCTATCGCTACCGCGTGCGCTACGGTGCGGAGGAGCAGTCGGGCCTGTCGGAGCGCCTCTTCGTCCGGCAGGGACCCGAGTGGAAGATCGCGATGACGAGCGCGTTCGCGGCTCCCCCCGGGACGCCGCCGCCGCCGCGGGCGCTCCGAGGCGGCACGCTCGTGGACGGCACCGGCGCGCCGCCCGTGCCGGGCGCGGTCGTCCTGCTTCGCGACGGCAAGGTCGAATGCGCCGGGAAGGAGTGCCCGATCCCCGCCGGCGTCGAGGTGACCGACGTGTCCGGTCTCTGGATCACGCCGGGTCTGGTCGACGCGCACGTCCACTTCGCTCAGACCGGATGGGCGGATGGAAGGCCCGACGCTTTCGACGTTCGCGACCATTACCCCTACGAGAAGACGGAGGCCGAGCTCGCGGCGCATCCGGAGCGCTTCTTCCGGACGCACCTGTGTTCGGGCGTGACGTCGGTCTTCGACGTCGGGGGCTACCCCTGGTCGATCGCGATGGCGAAGGGGCACCGCGACGACACGCGCGCGCCCCGGGTCGCGGCCGCGGGCCCGCTCCTCTCGACGATCGACCACTGGGTGAATCTCCCCGCCGAACGGCAGTTCATTCACCTGAAGGACCCGGACGCCGCGCGCGCCGGTGTCCGCTACCTGGCGGCGCTCGGCTCCGACGCCGTCAAGGTCTGGTACGTCGTGACCCCCGAGCTAACGGTCGAAGCCTCGGCGCCTTCGGTGCTCGCCGCGGGAGAAGAGGCTCGAAAAGCGGGGCTGCCCCTGATCGTCCACTCGACCGGGCTCGCGGAGGCGAAGGTCGCGCTCCGCGCGGGGGCCGCGCTCCTCGTGCACAGCGTCGTCGACCTTCCGGTGGACCCGGAGTTCCTCGAGCTCGCGAAGAAGAACGGAACGATCTACTGCCCCACCCTGACGGTCTTCGGCGGCTACGAGCGTCTCGCGAAGGCCTTCGCGGCCCACAGTTCCCCTCCGATCGACGACCCGAACGGATGCGTGGACGCCGTGACAAAGGCGAAGCTCGCCGCAACGGCGACGATGGGACTCGCGGTGCCGGCCGACCGCGTCGACCGCTACGGAGAGCGCGTGGCCGCCGCCGCCCGGATCGGCGCCGCGAACCTGAAGCGCGTCTCCGAGGCCGGCATCCCGATCGCGATGGGGACCGACGCCGGAAACCCGCTGACCCTCCACGGCCCCTCGGTCTATGCCGAGATGGAGGCGATGCAGGCGGCGGGAATGACGCCCCTCCAGGTGCTCGCGGCCTCGACCCGCGGCGGCGCGCTCGCGATGGGGATCTCGAAAACGGCGGGCACCGTGGCAAAGGGGAAGGACGGCGACCTCCTGATCGTCGAGGGGGATCCGACCGCGGACGTCGCGAACCTCCGGAAGGTCCGCTTCGTCGCGCGGCGCGGTGTGCTCCGCTCGATCGAGGAGCTCCACGCCGTTGCGTCGGCGCCGCCGCCCTCGGCCGAGCCGCCGCAGAAATAGAATCGAGGCGTGGAGAACTCGGCCGCACCCGTCGCGATCGTCGGCGCGGGGCCGACCGGCATCGCCTGCTCGGTCGAGCTCTCCCGCCGCGCCATTCCCGCCGTCTGCCTGGAGAAGGGGCACCTCCTCGATTCGATCTACCGCTTTCCCGAGGAGATGCGCTGGTTCTCCACCCGCGACCTGCTCGACATCGCCGGCGTCCCCTTCTCGAGCCCCGAGCCGCACCCGAGCCGTCTCGAGACGCTCGCCTACTACCGCAGCGTGGCGGAGCGCTTCGACGTGCACGTCGAGCCGGAGACCGAGGTCCGCGCGATCCACCCGCTTCCGGCCGGCGGGCTCGAGCTCGAGGCCGTGGTCCGCGGCCGCTCGACCCGATTCGACGCTCCCGCGGCCATCCTGGCGACCGGCTTCTTCCACAACCCGCGGCGGCTCGGAGTTCCCGGCGAAGAGCTTCCGCACGTGCTTCGCCGCTACGTATCCGGCTACCCCTTCCACGGCCGGGCCGTCGTCGTCGTGGGCGGAAAGAACTCGGCCGCCGAGGCGGCACTCGATCTCTACCGCCACGGCGCGAAAGTGACGCTCGTCGTGAGGGCGCCGGTCCTCTCGGACCGGGTCAAGTACTGGATCAAGCCGGACCTCGAGAATCGCATCCGCGCCGGCGCGATCCGCGCGCACTTCTCGTCGCGAGTCGCCCGGATCACGCGGGAGTCCGTCCGCCTCGAGATGCCGGAGGGCGAGCGGGAAGTCGTCGCGGACGCGGTCTTCCCTCTCATCGGATACGAGCCGGACTTCGCGCTCTTCGAACGGTGCGGCATCCGCCTCGAAGGAGAGCTTCGCGTTCCCGCGCACGACCCGGAGACGCTGGAATCCAACGTGCCGGATCTCTATCTCGCCGGCGCGATCCTCGGGGGAACGGAGATCGGCAAGATCTTCATCGAGAACAGCCGGCACCACGCCGGCGCCATCGCCTCGGCCATCGAGCGCAAACGCCGTCTCGTGACGGCCTGACGGGAGGTCACGGTGGGCAACGACGGAAAGCGCGGGGACGACGGCAACCACGAGTCGCGCGTCCGGAAAGCCTTCGACTCCTTCCTCGACGGGCGCTCGGAGAACCTCGACGCGCATGGCCAGGGTCTGCTCGACCGGATGCGCGACGCGGCGTCCCGAAAAGACCGGGAAGGTCTTCGCGAGCACCTGACCGAGGCGAAGGAACGACACGGATGGCTCTACCGCGAGCTCGCGGCGCATCCCCAGCTCGCGACGCTTCTGGACGAGCTCGCGCTCTGGGGCTTCTGATCTCTCCATCTTGATAACGGGACGGCGCGGGCGACTCCGGACGGCGCCGGGAGCCGCAGCCGTTCTCTTCCTCCTTTTCGGCGCCGTCGCGGCCCTGCCTCCGCCCGCGACGCCGCGGCCGTCGGGCTCGCACGCCGCCCGGGCGATCCTCGTCTCCTTCGACGGCGTCTCCGGCGAGCGGCTGGCCGAGATGCTGGAGCGCGGGGCGCTGCCGGACGGGGGATTTCGGAGTGTCGCGGAACGCGGGCTCCTCGCGCGCCGCTCGCGGCCCCCCACTCCGTCGCTGACGGCGGTGGCCCACGTCACGCACGTGACGGGAGCCTTGCCGGAGAAGACGGGCGTCGTCGCCAACGAGATGCTCGACTTCTCCAGGCCCTTCGGAACGAAGCTCTCCGGTTTCGACGCCCCGATCCGCGCGGACACGCTCTGGCAGGCGGCGCGGCGTCAGGGTCTTCGCGTCGGAATCGTCGCCTACCCGGGGGCGGACGGCGCCGCCCCCGAGCGCCGCGGCGACTTCGGACTGGCGTGGGTCTACTTCGGCGCGACGACCGCCCGGATCGAGAAGTTGCCGGCCTCGGCGTGGGGGAATGCGGCGGATCCCCGGAGCTTCTCGCCCGCGCGATCCGCGCGGATCGCGTTCCCGCCCACGTCGCATGCCGCGACCGTGACGGCTCTCGACACGACCGACGACGGGCGGGCGAACTACGACCGACTTCGCATCGAGAGCGAAGTCGGACCGCCCGTGACGGCCGCCGTCGGCGACTGGTTCCCGGTCGAGGTGCGCGGCGAGAAAGCGCGCACGGGCGCGTGGTGCAAGCTCCTGCGGCTCGAGCCCGATCTCTCGAGGACCGAAATCTACGTCGGAGGGCTCTACTCGAACCGGGCGTATCCCGATGATTTCCGGCGCGACCTCGACGCCGAAGTCGGGTTCTGGCCGGGAAAGCCGGAGGACAAGTACTTCGGCGCCGACTCGGCAAACCCGGGGGTGTACCTCGAGCAGGCCGAACGCCTGGGCGACTACCTAACGCGGGCTACCCTCTTCGCGGCGGCGCGAATGGAGTGGAGCGTGCTCCTCGTCTACGAGCCTCAGGTGGACGAGATTTCGCACGTTTTCCTGCTGACCGACCCGAAGCAGACCGGTTATACGGCGGAGCGGGCGAAGCGCTTCCGCGGTTACGTCGAGGGCGCCTACCGCCATGCCGACCGCGCGCTCGACTCGATCGTGCGCGCGCTGCGCCCCGAGGACGCGGTCGTGGTGACTTCGGACCACGGCCTCGTGCCCGTCCGGACCGCGGTCTACGTCAACGAGATCCTCCGCGAGGCCGGCCTCCTGCGTCTCGACGCGAAGGGCGAGGTCGATCCGGAATCCGCCGCCGTCGCGATGGCCGGAAGCGGCGTCGCGAACGTCTTCGTCAACCCGAAGAAAGCGCCGCCCGGCACGCTCGACCGCGTCGAGAGCGTCCTCGAGGGCTTTCGCGTCGCGGGAGAGTCGCCGTGGGACCGCGTCGTGCGCCGCGCCGACGCCGGACCCCTGGGACTGAACGCGCCCGAGTCGGGCGATCTCATCGCGCTCGCGCGCCCGGGTTTCGCCGTTTCGATGAGCATCGAGGCAGGGCGCACGTCGGGCCGGCCTCTCTCTTACGGCGGACACGGCTACCGCAACGCCTTTCCCGCGCTCGACGCCACGTTTCTCGCGGCCGGCCCCGGAATCGCCCGCGAGCGGATCGAGGAATTTCCGTCGTGGCGGATCGCGGGGTTTCTCTCACGTGTGCTCGGAATCGATCCGCCTCGCGACGCGGCGCCGTGACGCGGCGGCTCCGGCGCCCGTAGAGCGGTAGAGTGTCGCGGGAATGTACGAGCAGTTCTATGGCTTTCACGAGGCGCCGTTCAACCTGACCCCCGACCCGCGCTTCCTCTTCTTCTCGGACCGCCACCGCGAAGCTTTCAACCACATCCTCTTCGGGATCCAGGAGCGCAAGGGGTTCATCCAGCTGACGGGCGAGGTCGGCGCCGGCAAGACGACCGTTTGTCGAGCGCTCTTGAAGCAGCTCGGCAACGGCTACCGGACGGCGCTGATCCTGAATCCCTCGCTGACGAGCTCGCAGCTGCTTCGAACGATCCTGACGGAGCTCGGCCTGCAGCCGAAGAGCCTGGA
>JBKPSZ010000081.1:0-14235 GCA_046735265.1 Acidobacteriota bacterium
CGCGACTCGGGTGTCGAAACGATGATGGCGATCCTCCACGAGGAGCCGCCGGAGCTGCGAGAGGGGAGCCGGACCCTTCCGGTCGAGCTCACCGAGATCGTCGTCCATTGCCTCGAAAAGAAGCCGGACGAGCGGTTCCAGTCGGCGCGAGATCTCGCGTTCGCGCTTCGCTTCGGCGAGCGGGACGAGTCTTCCGCCTCCCGGCGTGCCGCGCTCGCGGAAGCGGGCCCGTCGATCGCGGTCCTTCCGTTCCGCAACATGAGCTCGGATCGGGAAGCCGAGTATTTCTGCGACGGCGTGACGGAGGAAATCCTGAACGTGCTCGCGCAGATCCCCGGCCTCTCGGTGGCGGCGCGCACGTCTTCTTTCGCCTACAAGGGGAAAGACACCGACGTGCGTCAGATCGGCCGCGAGCTCGGCGTGCGCACGGTCCTCGAGGGGAGTCTCCGGCAGGTGGGACAACGGCTCCGCGTGAACGTCCAGCTCGTGGACGTGGCGAGCGGCTACCAGCTCTGGTCGGAGCGGTACGACCGCGAGATGCAGGACGTCTTCGCCGTGCAGGACGAGATCGCTCGCGCCATCGCCGAAACGCTGAAGGTCCGGCTGCTGCCCGCGGCGGGGGAGCCGATCGTCGCGCCCGCCACGGAAAACGTCGAGGCCTACGACTGCTACCTGAAGGGGCGCTACTTCTGGGCCCGCCGCCAGCTGCACGAGGCGATCGAGCAATTCGACGCCGCCGTTTCGAAGGACCCCGACTACGTCGCCGCGTGGACCGGAATCGCGGAGTCCTACGCGGTCTGGGGCTTCTACGGCGGGATCCCCACGTGGGAGGCCTTCGCGCGATCCCGTTCCGCGGCCGAGAGGGCGCAGGCGCTCGCGCCGGAGGGAGCGCACCTTTCCCTGGGGATCATCGAGCACTACTACGGATGGGATCTCGCGCGTGAGGAGCGCGAGCTTCGCCTCGCGATCGACCAGAATCCGCGCTCCTTCGAAGGGTACTTCTGGCTCTCCCTCTGCTTCGGCGTGATCGGAAGGTTCGAGGAGGCACTCGCGCTCGGCCGCCAAGGGGTGCAGGCCGAGCCCCGCTCGGCCAACGCGCAGGCGGCCGTGGGATGGGCGTACTTCGGCGTCGGACGATACGAGGAGGCACGCCTCGAGTTCTCGCACGCCACCGCCCTCGACCCGGAGGCCGCTTTTCCCCTCTGGTCCCTCGGCCTCGCGCAGCAGCAGACGGGCCGATTCGACGAAGCGATCGGCACGCTCGAGCAATGCGTCGCCCTGACGAAGCGCGAGCACTTCTTCCAGCTCGCCCTCCTGGGCGGCGCTCTCGCGGCGGGGGGACGGGAGGCGGACGCTCGGGGGATCCTCGACGAGCTACGCGACCGGGCGAAGAGCGTCTACGTCCCCCCGTACGATCTGGCCGTGCTCCACCTCGCTCTCGGAGAAAAGGAGGAGACGCTCAAGATGCTCGAGAGGGCCTACGACGAGAGGAACGCGCTCCTCTGGTACCGGATCCACATGCCGGCATTCGATTCTCTAATCGGCGAGCCGCGCTACCGGGCGATCGCCGACAAGCTCGCCCGGACGGCGCCGATGAAGGCGGGCGGCGGCTGGCAGTAAGCCCTTCGACTAACGGGACGCCGTGACGTTCGAGAGGTCCGGTCGAACCTGGGCTCGCACGATGTAGCGTTGAGGAGCGTCACCCACGAAGTAGAAGGGGTAGCAGGTCACCAGAGTCAGCGTCGAATCCTTCGTCGGAGAGAGGACGCCGACGTCGTGGGGCGACACGATCCGAATCTGATCGACGACATATTCCCTCGGGCCCTCGAGCGTTTCGAGAGAGATGCGATCCCCCACGGCCGTATCCTTGAGGCCGCGGAAGAATCCGTCGCGATGCCCGGCGATGCCGGCATTTCCGAGCTCGCCCGGGCGGGCCGTGCCTTCGATCCAGCCGACGGCACGGTTCAGAGTCACTTCGTCCGTTCCCGGCAGGACGGGGACCTCGATCCCGGCGCTCGGGATCCGAAGGACCGCCATGGGGTCGGAGAACCGGAGGCTTCGAATCGCGTCGTAGGCTCGGACCCTCTTGTGGGACCAGAGGTGCTGGTCGACCATGGCGGGCAGAGCGAGCGGTGCGGCCCGGTAAACCTGGACGGGCTCCGGAAGCGGAGCCGGCATGTCGACCGGGGCGGGTAGGGCAGGGAGAGCGGGCGCCGGCGTCGCGCGGAGCGCCTCGAAACGCGCCAGAGCGGCGCGCCGGCCGGCCGCGCCGTCGAGTCGGGCAAGCAGCCAGAAGGCGAGCAAGGCGCCTCCGACCACGATCAGGCCCCGCTCGAGCCATCGGGCTGCGCGTTGCCCCGGTGCTACCAATCCCTCCATGAAGCCCTCTGCCCGAGGAGCCTAACAGCAATCTCCCGGCCAGGGTCCTTGCCCTTTGGGCCAAGTGCCAGGGAAATCGAGGGATCCCGGCGGGAAATCCGTCGCCGACAGCCGGCCGCGGGCTAGGCCGGTACCGGCCGGGCCGACTCCCGCCGCGGGTACCGCGTCGACACGTAGTCGTCCACGAGCGCCCGGAACGCCTCCGACAGCTCCTCGTAGGTCCCCTTGAGCGTCGTGAAGTGCTGGCCGTCGATGTAGACCGGGCAGTGCGGCGCCTCGCCCGTGCCGGGCAGCGAGATGCCGATGTTGGCGGCCTTCGACTCGCCCGGACCGTTGACGACACAGCCCATGACCGCGAGCGTCAGTGTCTCGACCCCTTCGTACCGCGCCTTCCACTCCGGCATCCGGTCGCGGATGTAGTCCTGGATGCGTTCGGCCAGCTCCTGGAACGTTGTCGAGGTCGTGCGCCCGCAGCCGGGGCAGGCCGTCACGGACGGCGCGAAGGAACGGATCCCGAGGGACTGGAGGAGCTCGCAGGCGGCGTACACCTCTTCGCGCCGGTCGCCGCCCGGACGCGGCGTGAGCGACACCCGAATCGTGTCTCCGATCCCCTCGTTCAAGAGGACTCCCATGGCCGACGCGGACCAGACGAGCCCCTTGGTGCCCATGCCCGCCTCGGTCAGTCCGAGATGGAGCGGCTGCTCGGTCTTGCGAGCGAGGTCGCGATAGACGGCGATCAGGTCGAGCGGGCGGGAGACCTTGCACGAAATGATGATCTGGTCGCGACGCAGACCCGACTGCAGGGCGAGGTCGGTGGATTGCAGGGCGGAGAGGACCATGCAGTCGTTGACGATCTCTTCCGAGCTCCTGCCCAGATCCCGATCGGTGTTCTCCTGCATCTTGGCCATCACGAGCTCCTGGTTCAAGGAGCCGCCGTTGACGCCGATTCGCACGGGCCTGCCCTGATCGCGGGCCACGCCGCAGATCGTCGCGAACTGTTCGTCCCGACGCGCGCCCTTCCCGACGTTGCCCGGGTTGATCCGGTACTTGTCGAGCGCCGCCGCCATCTGCGGGAACTTCGTCAGCAGCACGTGTCCGTTGTAGTGGAAGTCGCCGATCAGCGGCGCCTCGACGCCCGCGTCGAGCATCCTCCGTTTGATCTCCGGAACGGCCCGCGCGGCTTCCGGCACGTTGACCGTGATCCGGACCATCTCGGAACCGGCCTGGGCGAGCTCGATGCACTGCCGCGCCGTCGATTCCACGTCGGCCGTGTCGGTGTTGGCCATGGACTGGACGACCACGGGCGCGCCGCCCCCGACAGAGATCGGGCCGACTCGAACACCCACCGTCCCGTGGCGCGGACGCTTTTCCATGCAACCGAAAAATCTACCAGAGGACGGGCGGCGCCGCCGGCCCGGTTCGCGGAAAACCCGTTCGGAATCGCGTCATCCCGCGATATTTTCGGCACGGAAGTCCATCAATTCGAAGGAGGAACGGTGAGAAGAAGACTCGCAGTGTTCCTGGTCGTGGCGTCGGTCGCCGGCGGAGGCGCGCTCGCGCAGCCGGCTCCGGAGAAGACTCCGGCGAAACCGGAGGAGGCGACCAAGAAAGAGCCGCCGAAGCCGGAGCAGTCGGTCACGCAGCACAGCATCGTCATCGGCGGCGTTCCGGTCGCCTACACGGCGACGGCAGGAACGCTCATCGTGCGCAACGACAAGGACGAGCCGTGGGCTTCGATCGGGTACATCGCATACGTCCGCAAGGACGCCGCGGGATCGAAGCGCCCCGTCACGTTCTCATACAACGGCGGCCCGGGCTCTTCGTGCATCTGGCTCCACATGGGCGTGATGGGTCCCCGGCGCGTCGTGACGACGGACGCGAACGCGACGCCGCCGCCGCCGTATCAGGTCGTGGACAACGCGTACAGCCCGCTCGACAAGACGGACATCGTGATGATCGATCCGGTCGGCACGGGCTTGAGCCGCGCGGTGGGCAACGCGAAGGACCAGGATTTCTGGGGCGTCGATCCGGATATCGAGTCCGTGGGTCGCTTCATCCAGCAATGGATCACGGACAACGGACGGTGGAACTCGCCGAAGTTCCTTCTCGGCGAGAGCTACGGGACCACGCGGTCGGCCGGCGTCGTCGAGTGGCTTCAGTCGCACGCCGGCATGGCGTTCAACGGCGTCGTCCTCGTCTCCGTCGCGACCGACATCGGCGCGATCTTCCCGACGCCGGGCGACGACCGCGCCTACCCGCTCTTCCTGCCGACCTACGCGGCGACGGCGGCGTACCACAAGGTGCTGCCTAACGCTCCCAAAGACCTCGACCCCTGGCTGACGGAGGTGAGGCAGTTCGCTTCGAGCGACTACGCGGCGGCGCTCGCGCAAGGCGATCGCCTGCCGGACGACCGTCGCACGGCGATCGCGAAGAAGCTGCACGACTACACGGGGCTCTCGGAGGACTACTGGAAGCTCGCGAACCTGCGCGTCCCCGAGGGCCAGTTCACCCAGGAGCTCATGCGGCAGCACCGCATCACGATCGGCCGGCTCGACTCGCGGTTCCAGGGGCCCTCGTTCGATCCCCTCGCCAAGGACTCGGAGGACGACCCTCAGAGCGACGCGATCAGCGCGGCTTTCACCGCAGCGTTCTTCGACTGGTACCACGATGGCCTGAAGTTCGGCCAGGGGAAGAACTACGTCGTGTCGGCCGGCATTTGGACGAAATGGGACTGGAAGCACAAGTCGCCCGGCGCGCCCTTCGCCCTGCCCGGCATGACGAACACGGGCGTCGATCTGGCGCACGCGATGACCACGAATCCGAACCTGCGCGTGCTCGTCTTGAACGGGCTCTACGATCTCGCGACGCCGTTCTTCGCGACGGAGTCGATGATGGCGCACCTGGGGCTTCCAAAGTCCGAGCAGGGCCGCATCGAGATGAAGTACTACCCGGCGGGGCACATGATGTACATCCACGAACCGTCACTGAAGGCGTTCAAGGCCGACGTGGCCGAGTTCGTCGACCGAGTCTCGAAGCCGTAGCTCCGCGAGTCAGGGGAAGATCCCAATCGGCGCTCCGCCGGCGGTATAGGCTCTGGGGCATCTTGAGCCTTCCCGCAGGAACCCGACTGGGACCATACGAGATCCAGTCACCGCTCGGCGCGGGCGGAATGGGTGAGGTCTACAAGGCACGCGACACGCGCCTGGGCCGCACGGTCGCCGTCAAGGTTCTGCCCGCGCAGCTCTCGGAGAACGCGGAGCTGCGCGAGCGTCTCGAACGCGAGGCGAAGACGATCTCATCGCTTTCCCACTCGCACATCTGCGCGCTCTACGACGTCGGCCGGGAGGGCGGGACCGACTACCTCGTCATGGAATACCTCGAAGGCGAGACGCTCTCGGCGCGACTCGGGCGGGGAGTTCTTTCCACGGAGCAGGTGCTGCGCTACGGCATGGAGATTGCCGACGCGCTCGACAAGGCGCACCGGCAGGGGATCGTGCACCGGGACCTGAAGCCCGGCAACGTGATGTTGACGAAGTCGGGCGTCAAGCTCCTCGACTTCGGTCTCGCGAAGCCCGTGTCTTCGGTCGCGTCGAAGGGGAGCATGACGGCGCTGCCGACGCAAGCCGAGCTGACCCGCGAAGGCATGATTCTCGGGACGTTTCAGTACATGGCGCCCGAGCAGCTCGAGGGCGGCGAGGCCGACGCGCGCACGGACATCTTCGCGCTCGGGGCCGTCCTATACGAGATGGCGACCGGAAAAAAGGCGTTCTCCGGAGCGACGCAGGCGTCCCTCATTTCCTCGATCCTGCGCGACGAGCCGGCGCCGATCTCGCAGGCCGCGCCAATGTCGCCTCCGGCGCTCGACCGCGTCGTCAAGACCTGTCTCGCCAAGGACCCGGAGGAGCGATGGCAGTCCGCGGGAGACATCGCGAAGGAGCTGCGCTGGATCGCCGAGGGCTCGGCGGCGGGTGTGGCGGCGCCGGCGCCGGTCTCCTCGCGGCGCCGCAATCGCGAACGCATTGCCTGGGCCGCGGCGGGCGTCGCCGCAGCGATCGCCGCCTGGCTCGGTCTGTCCCGCCCGAAACCCGCGCCGGCTCCGGCCTCCCGGGCCATGCGCATGAACATTCTGCTGCCCGAGAAGCTCTTCCTGAACAATGCCGTCGTGTCGCCCGACGGCACCCGGATCGTCTTCGGCGGTCGGGATATGAACGGCAAAGTGCAGCTCTGGGTCCGGCCACTCGACTCCTACGTCTCGACTCCGCTCGCCGGCACCGAGGACGGAGTCCTTCCGTTCTGGTCGGCGGACGGCCGTTTCATCGGTTTCTTCGCCGACAAGAAACTGAAACGGGTCGAGGCTACTGGCGGCTCGGCGATCCCGCTCTATGACGTCGACGGCCTCGGCGGCGCCTGGGCGCCGAACGGCGACATCCTCTTCACGGGACCGAGCGGTCCCATCTATCGGCTGCCCACGTCGGGCGGTAACGCGGTGCCGGTTACGAAGCTCGATTCCTCGCGGGGAGAGACCGCACACCGGTACCCCTTTCTGTTGCCGGACGGAAAGCACTTTCTCTACCTCGCGCTGAAATTGGCGGGAGGGCGGAACGATCCCGCCAACCGTATCTGGGTCGGTTCCATCGACGGCGGCGCTCCGAAGCCTCTGATCGCGAGCAATTTCAACGCTCAGTACGCGGACGGCCATCTCCTCTTCATTCGCGGGGGAGATTTCGGGGGCAGCCTCCTCGCGCAGCCCTTCGATCCTGCGCGTCTCGAGACGAGCGGTTCGCCGGTGACGGTGTCCGATCAGGTGGCTCTCTACGGCGACTTCCTCGGACTCGGTGAATATTCTGTCTCGACCAACGGGACGCTCGTGCTCGACTCGTCCCTGCTGGTGCGGCGGCTCGAGTGGTACGACCGGAAGGGATCGCGGACCGGCTTTTTCGGGGAGCCCGCGCCGCAGTTCGGCTTCCGTATCTCGCCGGACGGCTCGCGGGTCGCGGTGGCCGTGTACGAGACCGGAACGCAGACGACGCAGATCTGGATGGGAGAGGTCTCACGCGGCGTCCGGACGCGACTCACGACGGGTCCGAGCAGCAATACGAATCCGGTCTGGTCGCCGGACGGCTCGAAGATCGCCTTTCAGTCCGACCGGAAGCACCAGGCGGACATCTACGTGAAGGCGTCCGACGGATCGGGTCCCGAGGAAGCGATCACGGACGAGGAGGGGCAACGGATTCCGACCGGCTGGGCCCGGGACGGACGGATCATCTACCTCGATCGCGA
The DNA here is from genome assembly GCA_046735265.1 of Acidobacteriota bacterium. Classification (GTDB taxonomy): domain Bacteria; phylum Acidobacteriota; class Thermoanaerobaculia; order UBA5066; family Gp7-AA6; genus DATBFU01. Next base: position 7,660 of record JBKPSZ010000081.1, read on the forward strand.
AGCCGCAGGCGGCCGGTTGATGCAGCTCTCGGCCATATCGGTGGCCCCGCCCCCGAAACCCATCACTCTGGTGCCGAGGCAGCCGAAGGATTTCGGATTCTCTGCGGAGGCGTCTCCGGACGGGCGCTGGGTGACGTACGACCTGGACGAGTCCGGGCGTCCGGAGGTCTATGTCATCTCGTATCCCGAGGGGCGGGGAAAGGTGCGGATTTCCAATGACGGCGGCGTCTTTCCCAGGTGGAGCCGCGGCGGAAAAGAAATCGTCTACAACGATTTCGAAGGCAACCTGATGTCCGTCGAGATCGACGCGAGCCGTGGATTCCAGGCGGGAACGCCGAAGCCTCTGTTCAAGCTTTTCGAGGGAGCGATCGCCGGCTTCGGCGGCTGGGATGTCACGGCGGACGGAGAGCGAGTTCTCGTGAACGTGCCGATCATCAAGAGCTCGGCGGCGCCGCTGAACGTGATCGTGAACTGGACGGCCGCGCTGCCGAAGTAATGCCCCTCCCGGCCGGCGCCCGTCTCGGCCCCTACGAAATTCTCGCGCCTCTGGGAGCGGGCGGGATGGGGGAGGTCTACCGGGCGCGAGATACACGCCTCGACCGGGACGTCGCGGTCAAGGTGCTACCTGAGGCTCTCGCCCGCGATGAGGCCGCGCTCGCCCGCTTCGAGCGCGAAGCCAAAGCGGTCGCGGCGCTGTCGCACCCGAACATTCTCGCCATCCACGATTTCGGGAGGAGCGGCGTGATCTCCTACGCGGTCACCGAGCTCCTCGAAGGCGAGACGCTCAAGCAGCGCATCTCGGTGGCGCCCTTGCCTCCGCGCAAAGCAGTTCAGTACGGACAGCAGATCGCGCTCGGCCTCGCCGCGGCGCACGATCGCGGGATCGTGCATCGCGACTTGAAGCCGGACAATCTCTTTCTCACGCGAGACGGCCTGATCAAGATCCTCGACTTCGGTCTCGCCGCACCGGCGTCCCCACTTTCTGACTCGGGCGGGACGCACGCTCCGACGTCGCCGGGAAGGACCGACCCGGGCACGGTTCTCGGCACGGCCGGCTACATGTCGCCCGAGCAGGTGCGGGGCAAGGCGGTCGATCATCGGTCGGATCTCTTCTCGGTCGGGCTCGTCCTATACGAGATGCTGACTGGCCGCCGCGCGTTCCGAGCCGAGACGGCGGTCGAGACGATGATGGCGGTGCTGCGGGACGACCCGCCCCCGCTCGCGAGCACGGGACGCGATCTGCCGCCGGGGCTCGAAGAGATCGTGACGCACTGTCTCGAGAAGTCCCCGGAGGAGCGTTTCCAGTCCGCACGCGATCTCGCGTTCGCGCTGCACGTCCTCGAGCGAGACTCCTCCGGCGTGAAGCTCCCTTCGGCGGCCTCCGACTCGGGCGGCCGGCCGCACGTGGGATCCTCGGGCTCGGTCCAGGCCCCGTCGATCGCCGTTCTTCCGCTGCGCAATCTGAGCGCCGATCCGGGAAACGAGTACTTCAGCGACGGCCTGACGGAGGAGATCATCGACGCGCTCTCGAAGATCGGGGCCCTCCGCGTCGCCGCCCGCACCTCGTCGTTCGCCTTCAAGGGGAAGGACGAGGACGTGCGGAAGATCGGCGACCGGCTGAACGTGCGAACGATCCTCGAAGGGAGCGTCCGGCGCTCGGGGGACCGCATCCGGATCACCGCGCGCCTCGTCAGCGCCACCGACGGTTACGACCTCTGGTCGGATCACTTCGACTCCGACATGTCCGACGTCTTCGCCGTGCAGGACGAAATCGCCCGCGCGATCGCAGCGGCGCTCAAAGTGCGCCTCCTGCCGGCGGAGGAAGCGGCGATCGCCACACCCGGCACGCGAAACGTCGAGGCGTACAACCGCTACCTCAAAGGGCGCTACTTCTTCGCGCAGAGAGCGCCGCGGAAGGCGATCGAAGAGTTCGAGGCCGCGATCGCGGCGGACCCCGACTACGCGGCCGCCTACACGGGGCTCGCCGACTCCTACGGCATCTTCGGCTTCTACGGCGGAATCGAGACCCGCGAGGCGTTCCGGCGCTCGCGGGCGGCCGCGGTGCGCGCGCAGGAGCTCCAGCCGGATTCGGCCGAAACCCTCGTGGCCCTCGGCATCTTCGAGCATTACTTCGGGTGGGATTTCGAGAAGGAGGTCCGTCTTCTCGAGCGCGCGATCGAGCTCGCGCCGCGCTCGGCCGCGGCTTACACGTGGCTCGGGCTTCTGCACGGGCTCCGCGGGCGCACGGAGGAGGGGCTTCGCGTGGCCCGCCAGGCGGCGCGGCTCGAGCCGCTCTCGGGCAACGTCCAGACCAACGTGGGTTTGCCGCTCTTCATGGCGCGCCGCTACGAGGAGGCGATCATCGAGTTCCGCAAGGCCACGAGCCTCGATCCCGGCGCCATGTACGGCTTCTGGGCGAAGGGACTCTGCTACCAGAGCATGGGCGACTTCCAGGAGGCGATCACCGCGTACGAGCAATCGGTGATGCTCTCGCGCCGCGAGCTGACGTGGCCCGTCGCGCTTCTCGGCGGAGCCTATGGGGCGGCGGGTCGCCGGGACGACGCCCTCCGGGTCCTGCGGGAGCTCGAGGCGTGGCGGGAGCGGGCGTACGTCCCCCCGCTTCATGTCGCTTACCTCCACGTCGGCACCGGAGACTTCGAGCCCGCCCTGGACTGCCTGGAGCGGGCGGTCGACGAACGCAACGCGCTCACCTGGTGGGTCGGCTTCAGCCCGTTCTTCGACCCGCTGCGTTCGATGCCGCGTTTCGAGCGGCTGCTCGAACGAATCGCGCCCGAATAGGAGAAGATCCGCGGCAAAGGCGGGGGGAGCGGACGCTTGAGCTTGTCACCGGGGAGTCGTCTCGGCCCCTACGAAATCGTGTCGCCGCTCGGCGCGGGCGGAATGGGAGAGGTGTGGAAGGCGCGGGACACGCGCCTCGAGCGGACGGTGGCGATCAAGATCCTCTCGCCGCGGCTCTCGGCTTCTCCGGAGTCCCGCCAGCGATTCGAGCGGGAAGCCAAGACGATCTCGCAGCTCTCCCACCCGCACATCTGCGCTCTTTACGACGTTGGGCGGGAGGAGGGGACCGAATACCTGGTCATGGAGTATCTGGAAGGCGAGACGCTTCTGGATCGGCTGGCGAAGGGGGCGCTGCCGCTCGATCAGACCCTGCGATACGGCGGCCAGATCGCCGACGCTCTGGACAAGGCACATCGGCAGGGGATCGTCCACCGGGATCTGAAGCCCGGCAACGTGATGCTGACGAAGTCGGGGGTGAAGCTGCTCGACTTCGGTCTGGCGAAGGCGTTCGAGGGGCCGGTCGCGAAGGGGACGCTGACGTCGCTTCCGACGAAGGAGGCGCTCACGCAGGAAGGCGCGATCCTCGGGACGTTCCAGTACATGGCGCCGGAGCAGCTGCAGGGCCAGGAAGCGGACGCGCGGACCGACATCTTCGCGCTCGGGACGGTCCTCTACGAGATGGCGGCGGGGAAGAAGGCGTTTTCGGCCTCGAACCAGGCATCGCTGATCACGGCGATCATGTCGGCGGATCCGGCGCCGATCTCGACTGCTCAGCCGATGTCGCCGCCGGCTCTCGACCGTGTCGTCCGGACCTGTCTCGCGAAGGACCCCGAGGACCGCTGGCAGTCGGCCGGGGACGTGGCCAAGCAGCTCATGGGAATCGCCGAGAGTTCCGCAGCGGGTCTCGCGGCGCCGGCAGCGACGCCCGCGCGGCACCGGCTCCGCGAGCGTCTGGCCTGGATCGTCGCGGCGGGCCTGGCAGTCGCCCTGGCCGCGTCGCTCTGGCGGCCGGGCTCCCGCCCCACCGCGGTCTCGCGTAGCGAGAAGCGCCTGACGATTCTGCCGCCGCCCGGACTGCGGTTCGGAAGCTCCTTTGCCGTTTCGCCCGACGGGAACGCGATCGCCTTCGTCGCGGGCGGAGGCGACGTCCAGACACTCTGGATCCGCCGCCTCGATACGCTCGACGCCCGCAGGGTTCCGGGAACCGAAGGCGCCGACTTTCCCTTCTGGTCTCCGGACGGCCGCCGCCTCGGCTTCTTCGCGTCCGGGAAGCTCAAGATCGTCGACGTCGGAGGGGGAGCGCCGCCGCGCGCGCTCTGCGACGCCGAGTACGGGCGTGGCGGCACGTGGAGCCCTCTCGGAACGATCGTCTTTTCCCCCGGCTGGGTTCGCGCGCTCCTTCGGATCCCGGATCGCGGCGGGCAGCCCGTCCCGGCGACGAAGCTGTCGGCGCCGGTGACGTCCAGCTCCCACCGCTGGCCGTGGTTCCTGTCCGACGGGCGCCGGTACATCTTCTTGGCGTTGAGCGCTTCCGAGGAGGGTCGGCCCATCGAAGCGCGGAACGATCGATTCTGCGTCGGCTCGATCGAGAACGAAAAGGTGGACTGCTTCGCCTCGGGAAACACGAACCTCGCGTCCACCGCAGCCGGCTTTCTGCTTTCGACCCGGGCACGGGCGTTGATCGCGATGCCTTTCGACGAGAAAGCCGTACGGCTCACCGGAGAACCTCGGACGCTCGCCGAGGAAGTCGGCCGCTACGGTGCCGCCTCCGGCCCGACCGGCTACTCTCCGTTCTCGGTGTCGACGGGCGGTACGCTCGTCTACGGGCGCGTCGAAAGCTCGACCTGCCGGGTCGTCTGGGTGGATCGCACCGGAGCCGAGGAGGGCAAACCGCTCGCCGAAGGCGACTTCGCCGAGCCCGATCTCTCGACCGATGGCAGCCGCGCGATTCTGATCCGCGACGACCCCCAGACGGGAAACGATCTCTGGTCCCTGGACGTTTCGCGCGGCGCGCTCTCCCGCCTTACGTTCTACGGCGGCGATATCTGGTCCCCTCTGCTCTCGCCCGATTCGAGCCGTGTCGTCTACTCGCTGACACGCTCCGGCGGCGGGCACGGGGATCTCTTCACAGCCCCTGCGACGGGAACGGGAACCGCGTCGTTGCTCTGGGAGTCGCCGGAGACGAAACTCCCCATCGACTGGTCTTCGGACGGACGGACGCTGCTCGTCGACGTCCAGACGGCGAAGAACCGGAGCGACATCTGGACGGTCTCCATGGAGGGCGAACCGCGGCCGCGGCCCCTGCTCGTGACTCCCTTCGAGGAAGGCGAGGCGCGGTTCTCTCCGGACGGCCGCATTTTCGCCTACAAGTCGGACGAGACGGGGCGGTCCGAGATCTACGTCCAGACGTTTCCCCCCTCCGGGGCCAAGTGGCAGGTGTCCCCGGCGGGCGGGCGTCAGCCGCAATGGCGGAGCGACGGAAAGGAGCTCTACTACATCGATCCCGACGACAACGTGACGGCAGTCGACGTCCGGACTTCGCCGGTATTCTCGACGGGCCTTCCTCGCGCGCTGTTCAAGACCCGGGCCTACGTGATGGGGGAGGGGCGAAACAGTTTCGTCCCGGCGCCGGACGGTCGGCGATTTCTCGTTTTGACGAACGTGACGAATCCGACGCCACCGACGCTGACGGTCCTGCTCGACTGGACCGCCGCGCCGCGAAAGTAGCGCCGTGCCGATCGCCTGGACGGCGCGGCTCGGAAAAGAATGAAGCCCGCATCGGATCGGCTCCGAATCGGGGCGCGCGCGAGGACTTTCGCCGGCGCGGCGGCCGTGTTCGCCGCGAGCGCGAGCCTCGCCGCGGGCGCCTCAGAGAAGGAGACCGTCGAAAAGTTCTTCAAGGCGCTCGACAAGAAGGACGCGGCGTCCGCCTCGGCCCTCCTCCATCCCGAGGCGACGATCGCAAAGCTCGGCGAGGAGAAGCCGTTCGCGGCGGGTTCGGCCGGCGTGCTCGACGCGTTTCTCGGCCGCTTCCAGGACTTTCCGAAGTGGTCCACGAAGCTGGCGGAGCGGATCACATCGGGCTCGTGGGTTGCCGCGCGCGAGCGCGTGACGCTCGAGTCGGGCGAGAAGCCGCGGGAGGGCCTCTACCTCTTGCAGGTTCGCGAAGGGAAGATCCGCCGGATCTGGTCGCTCGAGGGAGACGGTGAGGGCGGCGGCGAGGGCGCCGCGGCCCTCGTCGTCGAGAAGTGGAACGAGCACGACCTGCCGCGATTCATCGGCCTCTTCGAAGGAGGCGCCGCTCTCCTGGAGCTTCCCTCGGGCGAGCGCCTCGCCGCCGGAGAAGACGATCTGCGAGATCGCTTCGAGAAGTCCTTCGTCGAAGGGACGCCGAGAATCGAAGTGATCGAGCGCATGTCCCTGTCGCCGTGGGCGATCTACAAGTCGCGCGGCGCGATGGAGCCGGACTCGCCGGCGGGGGAGGCGCTGACGATCTTCGAGAGCCGCGGCGGCCTCGTTCGCCGCGTGTGGTACCTGCGGTCGGGCCCCGCGCTGTAACCGTTCGGCCCTCCGCGCTCGGCCGCGCGGGAGCCTGCTGCGATCTAAGCCGCGGCGTGCGCCGGCACGACCTCCCGCAGCGCGGTCAGGAACGCCTCCATGTCGCCGCGCGTTCCGATCGAGACGCGGAGCCAGTCGGACATCGAGGGAAACTTGCGCCCGACGAGGATCCGGCGCTCGCGGAAAGAGCGGATGATCGGCCCCACGTCCGAGCCGACG
>JBKPSZ010000082.1:0-8482 GCA_046735265.1 Acidobacteriota bacterium
GCCGAGCACCATGGCGAGCGCCACGTCGGCGAGCATGCGCAGCTGGTCGAGGAAGCCCAAGAATCAACCTCGCGCGAAGAGGCGGGAGAGGCCCCGGCGCCGCCGCCGGCGCCGGCGCCGGCCGGCTCCGCCCGCGGCCGCCACGAGAGCGAGCGTCGCGGCGCCGATACCGAGAAGGATCCAGCCCGACTGCTCGGCCGGACCCGGAGGCGCGTCGATACGCTCCCGCTCCCACTCGGATCCCGCGCGTCGCCGTTCGAGCTCGAGCCGCAGGCTCTCCTCCCCGCGTCGCATTGCCCATCGGTGGTTCGCCTCGAGCGCGGGGCGGAAGAGAGGTGCGAGCACGCGAATCAGGGGCTTGCGCGCCTCGATGCGCCAGTCGAAGCAGACCTCCACCCAGGCGCCGGCGGGCTCGAAAGTCCACTCGCCTCGGCCCTCGAAGTCCCCTTCCGCGTCGAAGGTGAACCCGAGCGGGTCGCGCGAATCCGTGACCGTCAGATTCCAGTCGAGGGTGTACGGGAACCAGCCGCGGGTCCTGAGCCGGACCGACCGGCCGACGCCTCCGGTGCCCCCCTTCGAGAGTTCTTCCGCCTCGAGATAGACGGAAGGCCACCACCGGGGCAGGTCCGTCGCGTTCGAGAGCACGTCGGACACCTCCCGGGGCGTGCCGGGCACGAGCCAGCGCGTCGAGAAGTGGTAGTCGTGGATCCCCATCGGCGCCCCCGGGAAAGCGCCGGAAGCTTATCGCGGCCCCGCCGGCGGGCTCCGGACGGTCCACGCGGCCCGGAACTTCCCCCCGGGAGGTGCGTAACTACCGGACAGGCGGCGCGTCTGACCGTTAGCCACGGCGTCCGGGAGGGAAGGGGCCCGATTCCATGCGCAAGCTCTTCAAAACCGTGTTTCTTCTGGCAATTCTCGTGGCCGTCGCAGGAGCCCTCTACGCTTGGGCCCGATCGAACAAAGGGGACAAGGACGGCCCCAAGATGGTCACGGTCGAGAAGGGGTCGGTCACCGAGAAGGCGATCGCGGTCGGCCAGATCCAGCCGCGGCAGAAGTTCTCGGTGAAGTCGAAGATTTCGGGGATCGTCCGGCGCTGCCTGGTCCAGATCGGAGACCGAGTCAAGACCGGCGAGACTCTCTTCGAGATCGCTCCGGACCCGACTCCGCAGGAGTTGACGGATGTCGATCGGCAGCTCGATAGCGCCCACGCCTCCTTCCAGCGTGCCAAGGCCGACTATGAGCGCGCCACGGAGCTCTCAAAGACGGGCGTCCTGCCGGCCTCGGATCTGGACTCGAAGCGCGAGGCGTTCGAGCTCGCCAAGATCGCGGTCGCGCGTGCCGAACAGGGGCGGGACCTGACCCGCAAGGGGCGGATCGCCACTTCCGAAATCACGATCGAGTCCACGATCAAGGCGCCGGCGGCCGGCACGGTCTTGACGCGCGCCGTCAATCCCGGCGACCCGATCACGCCGCTGACCTCCTATCAGCCCGGGACCGAGCTCGCGACGGTCGCCGACATGACCGACCTGATCTTCCGCGGCACCGTCGACGAGATCGACGTCGGCAAGCTCAAGATCGGGCTGCCGGCGCGGATCAAGGTCGGCGCGCTCCCGTCCGACGTCGTGACCGGCAAGGTCGCTCGCATCGCGCCCCAGGCGCAGCAGAAGGAGGGAGCGACGCTCTTCGACGTCGAAATCGAGCTCGATCCGGCCGAGAAGATCGTCCTGCGCGCCGGCTATTCGGCCAACGCGGACCTGATCATCCGGGAGAAGAAGGACGTCCTGACGATCCCCGAGCGTGTCGTCATCTTCGAAGACGGCGGCAAGAAGACGTTCGTCGAGCTGCCGGCGGGCAAGCCGAAGGAGCCGCCGAAGAAGACCGAGGTCAAGCTCGGCGTCTCCGACGGGTTGAACGCCGAGGTGATCGCCGGTCTCGAGAAGGGGGCCAAGGTCCTGGAGCGGCCGCCCAAGAAGATCACTTCCGCCGTCGACTGAGCGCGCCCTGCGATGCTCTCCTTCAAGGACGCCATCCGGCAGATGTGGCGGGACCTGCGCGGCCAGAAGCTGCGCACGTTTCTCACGGTCTTCGGGATCATCTGGGGGACCGTGGCGGTCACGCTCCTCCTCGCTTTCGGCCGCGGCCTCCAGCGTCAGATGACGATCAACGCCGCGGGAATCGGCGATCAGATCTGCATCGCCTGGCCGGGACTGACTTCGATCCCGTTCGAAGGACTCGGGAAGGGGCGCAAGATCCGCCTGAGCGAGGAGGACGTCGAGACGATCCGGAAGGAGGCGCCGGGGCTGACGGCGATTTCGAGCGAGTACTCCCAGACGCTCAAGATCAACTACAACACCAAGACGCTCGCAGTCGACGTCTCGGGGGTCTCCCCCGAGTTCGGCGACATGCGCAACCTGATCCCGCAGGAGGGAGGCCGCTTCATCAACCCGACCGACGTCGCACAGGAGCGGCGCGTCGTCTTCATCGGCAACAAGCTCGCCGACGACATCTTCGGCAAGACGTCGCCCGTCGGAAAGGCGGTGCTCCTCGGTGGCTCTCCGTTCCTGATCGTGGGCGTCCTCCAGAAGAAAGTCCAGCAGTCGAGCTACAGCGGGCGCGACAACGGCAAGGCCTTCATCCCCGGCTCGACGTTCCGGGCCTTGACCGGCGAGAAGTGGGTGGAGAACGTGATCTACCAGCCGGCGGTCGCCGGGCAGAGCAAGCACGTGACCGCCGGCGTGCGCGAGATCCTCGGGCATCGCCAGCGATTCGACCCCGACGACAAGGAGGCGCTCTCCGTCTGGGATACGACCGAGCAGTTCGCCTTCTTCGAGGTTTTCTTCCTCTCTTTCCGGCTGTTTCTCGGGATCATCGGGTCCTTCACGCTCATCGTCGGAGGCATCGGCGTCTCGAACATCATGAACGTCGTCGTGGAAGAGCGCACGCGCGAGGTCGGCATCAAGATGGCGCTCGGCGCCCGGACCAAGTGGATCCTGCGGCAGTTCCTGATGGAGACCCTCCTGATCACTGCGGGCGGAGGGGCGATCGGCTTCGCGATCTCGCTCGCGATCTGCGCGGTCTTCCCGAAGTTCGGCGTCCAGGAGGCCGTCGGGAATCCCGAGGTCTCGCTCGGGGTCGCGGCGATCACGGCGGCGATCCTCGGCCTGACGGGGCTCGTCGCCGGTTACTTCCCCGCGAAAGAAGCCTCGCGGCTCGACCCGGTCGTGGCGATGAAGCTGTAGCGAAGACATGACCCGCCACGACTTGACGCTCGCTTTCCAGCTCTTCTTCCGCTCCGCGCGGCTCCAGAAGAAGCGCGCGACCCTGACGATCGCCTCGCTCGCGTGGGGAACCGTGACGATCCTCCTCCTCCTCGCGTTCGGCGAAGGGTTGAAGCGGCAGATCGCAACGAACGAGCAGGCGATGGGCACGAACCTCGCCATCCTCTGGCCCGGCGAGACCTCGATTCCCTACAAAGGGCTCCCGGAAGGGCGCGGAATCCGGCCGCGGCTCGACGACGTCGAGTTCGTGCGGGAGCGGATGCCGGATCTCGACGCCGTCTGGGGAGAGGTCACTTCCTGGCGGACGGCCCTCGCCTATGGACGGAAGACCGTCAACGCTCGGATCATCGGGACGATTCCGATCTACGGGAGCCGGCGCAACCAGTTCCCCAAGCCGGGCGGCCGGTTTCTCGACCCGCAGGACGAGGCGGAGAAGCGCCGGGTCGTCTTCCTCGGAACCGAGCTCGCCAAGGACATCTTCGCGCAGGAGGACCCGGTCGGGAAGACGATCCTCATCAACAACTCGCCGTTCACCGTGATCGGCGTCATGATCCCGAAGCGCCAGTCCTCGACCTATGGCGGCCCCGACGCACAGCACGGCGTGATCCCCGCCTCGACGTTCAAGGCTCTCTTCGGGAAGGACCGCTTGAACGTGCTGGTCCTTCGCGTGAAGAAGCCGGAGGAGATGGACGACGCGCTCGTGCGTCTGAACCAGGTGCTCTCGCCCCGCCTCGGTTTCGATCCGCAGGACCCGCGCGTCTTCGGCGTCTGGAACACGGTCGAGGGCCAGAAGATGGGCGCGAAGATCATGCTCGGCCTCCAGATCTTCTTCGGCGTGATCGGGGCACTGACGCTGATCATCGGCGGCGTCGGAGTCGCGAACATCATGTACGCCGTCGTCAAGGAGCGCACGCGCGAAATCGGCGTGAAGATGGCGCTCGGCGCGCGCCGCAACTGGATCACCGGGCCCTTCATCCTGGAGGGGCTGGTCTACACGCTCCTGGGCGGACTCTTCGGCGCGCTCATCGCGATCGTCCTCGTCGTTCTGATCGGGCTCCTGCCGACGGAGGGGAACGAGGCGCTCGAGTTCCTCGGCAAGCCCACGCTCTCCTGGTCGATCGGCCTCGTCACCGTGGCGATTCTCGGAACGGCCGGCCTCCTCGCCGGCTACTTCCCCGCCCGCCGGGCGGCCTCGATCGATCCGGCGACCACGCTGCGTTATGAGTAAGACCATGGGCTCGAACGGCCACGTCATCTCCATGAGCGCGATCCGGAAGGTCTACGACACTGGAAAGGTGAAAGTCGAAGCGTTGAAGGGGATCGACCTCGCGGTGAGCTCGGGACAGTTCGTCGCGGTCGTGGGCCCGTCCGGTTCCGGGAAGTCGACGCTCATGAATCTGATCGGATGCCTCGACACGCCGACCGACGGGACCTACCGACTGGCCGGTGAGGACGTCGCCGGCTTTTCCCGCGATCAGCTGGCGGACATCCGCAACCGCCGCGTCGGATTCGTGTTCCAGAACTTCAACCTGCTGCCGCAGATCTCGTCGTTCGAGAACGTCGAGATGCCGCTCCTCTTCGGGGGCGTCTCGCCGAGGAAGCGCCGGGAGCGCGTCGAAGAGCTCATGGCGAAGGTCGGGCTGGCCGACCGCATGGAGCACAAACCGACGGAGCTCTCGGGAGGCCAGATGCAGCGCGTGGCCATCGCTCGGGCGCTCGCGATGGACCCGGACATCCTGCTCGCCGACGAGCCCACGGGGAACCTCGACACCTCCTCGGGCAGCGACGTGATGAGCCTCTTCGGGGAGCTGTGGGCGCAGGGCCGGACCCTGATCGTGATCACCCACGATATGTCGCTCGCCAAGCGCGCTGGCCGCATCGTCGAAGTGCGCGACGGGCGGATCATCCGGGACACCGCCGCCGAAGCCTAGCCGCTCGCGGCATTCAACGAATCTTTACCCGCGTCTTACCCGCGCGGCCGATGCGAGGCCGGCGGGAAATGGCATCGAATCACTCTTCCCGAAAGGGAAGCTGGACAGGCGGACGGACCAGTGTGCTAAGTTCGCCCGCGGATTCAGCGGCCCGACTGGCCCCGGTCGGGCTTTTCTGCAACTCGGACTGGGAGGGGGGACACCGAGCAGATGGCCCGCACGAGAGCGGATACGCGACTGCTCGCGAGAGTCGCGGATTCGACGATTTTTCGCTACCTGGTGCTGAGTGGACAGCTCGCTCTCGTCCTCTGGCTGATCCGCTGGTACAAACTCGAAGGGCAGGTCTTCGAGAAGCTCGCGGTGCTGATCTGGGCGGGGTTCACGGTCAACTACTTCCTGCCTTCCCGGGCGCGGCTCCCCTTCTTCGGATTGCTCTCGGTCGTCGGGATCGTCGCGATCTTCGGCCCGGCACAGGGAGCGTGGCTTCTCGCCCTCGGGCTGACCCTGATCGCGCTCTGCCACCTCCCTCTCCCCTTCGGGGCGCGCGTCGCGATCGTCCTCGGCGCCGGCATCCTGCTCGCGGTTCTGAGGTCGGGACGGCTCGCGGCTCCCTGGTCGGCGGCCCTCTGGCCGGTTCTCGGTTCGATGTTCGCGCTCCGGCTCGTGATCTACCTCTACGATTTGAAGCACCGCGGCGCGCCGTTCTCCTTCTGGCGCAGCCTGGCGTACTTCTTCATGCTCCCGAACGCCGTTTTCCTCCTCTTTCCCGTCGTCGACTATCAGACCTTCTCCCGGACGCACGACGCCGAAAAAGACCGGACGCGCGTCTTCCAGAGGGGCATCGACTGGATGGTGCGGGGTGCCGTGCACCTCGTTCTCTACCGCCTGATCTATCAGAACCTGCCCATCGACGCGTCGTCGGTCGTCGACATGCCGCAGCTCTTGCGCTATCTGATCTGGCCCTTCCTCCTGTACTTGAACGTCTCGGGCCTCTTCCACCTGACGGTGGGAATGCTTCTCCTGTTCGGTTTCAACCTGCCCGAGACCCATCACCTCTTCTACCTGGCCTCGAGCTTCACGGACTTCTGGAGGCGGATCAACATCTACTGGAAAGACTTCATGATGAAGGTCTTCTACTATCCCGCCTTCTTCCGGCTTCGCCGGCGAGGCAACAACCTCGCGCTCGTGGTCGGGACCTTCGTCGTCTTCTTCGCCACCTGGTTCCTCCACTCGTGGCAGTTCTTCTGGCTTCGCGGCTCGTTCCTGTTCAAGTGGAACGACATCCTCTTCTGGACGAGCCTGGCGGTGCTCGTCGCCGGCGCCGTGCTGCTCGAAGCGAACCGCCCCATGGCTCGACGGCTCGCCACCGGCGAGAAGCCGTGGGGAGAAAGCGTGCGGAAGGCCTTTGGCGCCCTCGGCGTCTTCGTTGCCATCACTCTTCTCTGGTCGATGTGGTCGAGCGACTCCGTCACGGACTGGGCTTCGGCCTTCGCCATCGTCCGCCAGGCGGATTCAGGCGATCTCTGGCTCCTCCCGGTCGTGCTCGGTCTGGCGGCCGTCTTTCTTCTCGCCGCCCTGTACTTCGAGCGGCGGCAGCAGAAGCCGCTCGGCTTCTATCGCCAGGTCGCGCGCAGCGGCGCCATGCTCCTCGTCCTCCTCCTGGCGGGCTCCTATCGAGTCCAAAGCCATCTCGACAAAGACGTATCCGTCGTCCTCGCACGACTCCATTCGCCCGGCTTGAATCCTCGCGATGCCGCGAAGCGCCAGCGCGGCTACTACGAAAAGTTGAACGACGTCGGCTGGGAAAACCCGGAGCTGGCCAAGATCTACGTCGTGCGGCCTCCGGACTGGGATCCGCTGCAATACCGTCCCGACCTCGCCAGGACCAACGAAGGCCTCCCGTATCTCGAGCTTCTTCCCGGCGCTCAGGGCCGCTTCACGAGCGTGGCCGTGCAGTTCAACGGCCAGGGGATGAGGGATCGGGATTACTCGCCCGAACCGGAGCCCAGAACGTACCGGATCGCACTGGTCGGCCCCTCCGACGCCTTCGCCACGGGAGTGGCCCAGGAAGAGGGATACGAGGCTCTGGTCGAGGAAAGACTGAATCGCGAGGGTGAGCTCGGGTCCTACGAACGCGTCGAGATCCTCAACTTCGCCACACCCGGCTACACGGCCCTCGACGTCCTCGCCGTGGCGGAGCGGAAGATCTTCGCCTTCCAGCCCCATGCCCTTCTCTACGTCGTCCACGTGACGGACGGCCAGGGGGTCGTGTCGCGGCTGGCGCAGCTCATGCACGCGAAGGCGCCCGTGGCCTACGGCGGATTGATGCAGTTCGCCCGTGCGGCGCGTGTGGACCCGGGCGCGGAGGAGAATACGGCCGCGCGCGCGTTCACGCCGCGGCGCGAGGCGATCCTGTCCTGGGCGTACCGCGAGCTCTTCGAGCGGTGTCGCTCGCGCTCGGTCGTCCCGTTGATGGCCTACGTTCCGCTCCTGGGGCCGCGCGACTTCGACCTGCCGGTCCCGGCCCTTCTCGGGATCGCTCGCGGAGCGGGGTTCCTGACGCTGGACCTCTCGGGGGTCTATGCGGGTCGCGACCCCGAGAAGCTCCAGATCGCGGCCTGGGACGATCATCCGAACGCGGCCGGCCACCGCCTGGTGGCGGATCGCCTGCACGCCGCCATCCGTACCGTGGAAGGTTCCCTCTGGAGGAGAGATGAGCACAGAGCAGATCAAGGAACAGGTGCGCGCCTACATTCTCAAGGAGTTCCTCCCGGGGGAGGATCCTGAGCAGCTCACGGCCTCGCTCTCCTTGATCGACGGACGGATTCTCGATTCCCTCGCCACGCTGAGACTCGTGGCCTTCCTCGAGGAAGCCTTCGGCTTCGAGTTCGCGGCTCACGAGGTCGGGGCGCAGAACCTCGACAATTTGAATCTCATCGCCGGCTTCGTCGCCTCGAAACAGAAATAGCCGCGTGTCCTGCCTTCATGACTATCTGACGACGAGCGCCCGCCAGCGCCCGGAGCACGTCGCCGTCGAAGACCCGGGCGTGTCGGAGATCAGCTACCGCGATCTCGATCGGCTTTCCGACCGCGTTCGCGACCGCCTGCGCCGCATCGGCGTGCGGGAAGGCGACCGCGTCGGTCTTGCGCTGCGCAAGTCGATCGATTCGGTGGCCGCCATCTTCGGGATCCAGAAGTGCGGGGCGGTCCACGTCCCGGTCGACTCGGCGGGTCCGGCGGAACGGGGCGCCTCGATATTCGAGGACTGCACCG